>JAHBWY010000002.1:0-300000 GCA_019636735.1 Phycisphaeraceae bacterium | reverse complement strand
GTGACGCTCCATCACTTGAAGAAGGACTATGTCGTCTCGATCCTTCCGGACTCGAATGAGTCGTTCTTCGGGGGAAGCCTCTCGACCATCAGCCCCTCGAGCAATCCCGGCATGGAACTGATGTCCGCTCCCAGTCCACGGCCAGTGGCGGGCCGAGCCACGGCCACGCCAACGCCGTCTGCACCAGCGGTGCGCGGAGATCAGCCCCCCGAACCGCGTCCCGGTGACTTCCCTGGTGATGCAGCGGTGGGCGATCCTCCGGCGTCCGAACAGGAACCGCCTCTTGATGGCGGGCCTCCGGTTGCATCGCCGCCTGCGCCATCTGATGCGCCATCCGGCGCCCCGCCGAGCGCTTCATCGGAGAGCGGTCCTCCGCCGCTCACCAAGGAGGAGATCGACGCCATGGATCGGGATGCTGTGTCGAAGGCCATGATGGCGGTCTCCCGGGCGCGCCTGAACCGCAATCTGGACGAGGCGACTCGCAGTCGTCTCGCCCAGGAGCTTGCGTGGCTCCAGGCCCGAATGAACCAACTCCGCCGTTGAGCGAACGGCGGCATCTCTCGTGAAACACCGGGCTCTCCCCAAAGAGGCCCGCAATGACCGGGGCCAATCCCCGTTCAACCACCCGGACGATTACAGTGTCCGCCCAGAACGAGGCCCCGAGGCCCCAGGCCGCCCTTCGTGCCGAACGATGGCATCTGACGGAGAACCGAGTGTGACCACCCGATTGACCCGACTCCTGCCCATGCGTTGCCCCTCACTCCTTCGCTCGCGCGCCGCGCTGGTCGCAGGAGTTGCCTCAGCCCTCGGTGCGGTCACCTTGCTGACCTCTCCCTCGTCGGCCCAGGCGCGCCGGCCCCAGCCGGCTCCGCAGCCTGAAGCAACCGTGCAGGCGGAGTCGTCGCAGGACGAAGCGCCAGCGGCACCGCGTCGCGTGCAGCCCCAGGCGCAGCCCGATGGTCCGCAGGCGGGCGCTCTCGAACTCGGTCAGGCGAATGGGCAGGGCAATGGAGTTGGTCCGGCGCCAGTGGTCGTCCCCGCTGCCGCGACTCCACCCGGCAACGATCTCCCTGCACTTGTCGTTCCCGATGGCTCAATTGATGACAACGGCGCATTCAGCGTCATCAGCGGCACCAGGCGCCCCGGAGGCGAGGAGCGCGTCAAGCTCGTCGCTTCACAGACGCGCGTCAAGGAGTTCATCAAGTTCATTGCCGAAGTCACGGGGAAGAGCGTCATTCCCCGTCTCACCACGGCCGGCGAGACACCGATCACCATCGTGAGCGATCGTGAGGTCACGCGCCGCGAAGCCCTCGATCTCATCTTTCAGGCGTTCCGGGTGAATGACATCGCGGTTGTTGAGACGGACCGCTACATCTTCATCGACTCGATGGGCAGCGTCGGCCGGCTCGGTCCCCACCCGGTGCTCGGACCCGAGGTCGATGTGCTCTCGCTCGTCGAAGACGGTCAGTGGGTCTACAAGATCTTCAAGATCCAGAACACCAAGGTCGACGCCCTTGCCAGCCGGATCACCGATCTCCCCGACTCCGCGTCGCTGACGCCGGACCCCAACAGCAACCAGCTCATCTTCTTCGGCGACCTCTCGACGGCGAAGCGCGTCCAGCGACTCGTGAATGTGCTGGACACCCCGGCCTATGTCGATGTGCAGACGAAGACCTTCCGCCTCCAGTGGGCTGACGCCTCCCAGGTGGCCAGCTTCATCTCGGAACTCTTCGCGGCCCGGGGAACCTCCGGTGGTGCCGCTGCGGGCGGTGCTCAGCCCCGCGTGGCGCAGCCCGCTCGTCCCGGACAACCACAGCCACGACCGGCTGGCGCCACGGGTGGCGGCGAGCTTGTCGGAACGAGCGAACAGCTCCTTGTCAGCGTGATACCCGCGCTGAACTCGATCACGGTGCGCGCCGAGCCCTCGGTGATGCGCGAGATCGAGCGTCTCATCCAGACGGCCTGGGATGTGAATCCATCAAGCGGTGGACAGATCTTCAAGTACTACGACCTTCGCTACACCGATCCGCTCAAGGTGCGCGAAGTCTTGAGCGCGCTGCTTGAATCCGGCGGCAGTGGCGGTGCGCGAGGCGGTGCAGGCCGGGGTGGCCTCGGAGGAGGCGTCGCCGGGCGCGTCCAAACGGGCGGCGGAGGCGAATCCGGTGCCGATGTCGCCGTCGCGAACATCTTCCGCATTGAGGCCTACCCGGACTCCAATCGTCTGCTGGTCATCTCGAAGACCCCGGACAACTTCAAGTGGCTCGACGAGATGATCGCGGATCTCGATCAGCCGCTTCGCGTCGGGCTTCCGCTGAATGTGCCGCTGAAGCACGCGAACGCCGTGGAAATGGCTGAGATCCTCAACGCCCTCCTCGCCCCCGCCGGCGCCGATGCACGCATTCGAGCCCCGGAGACAGGGTTGACGGGCATCGACTTCACCGTGCTCCAGGGCGGAAGCAGCGGATCAAGCGCCGGTACCGCTGGCGCCTCCGGTCAGGCTGCGGGCACGGGACAGGAGATTCGCTTCCCATGGCAGTCGGCGCGAGGCGCCGGTGAGTCGGCACAGAACGAAGTGAGCGCCATCGTCGGCAAGAGCCGCGTGGTGCCGAATGCCAATCAGAACTCCCTGCTAGTCCTTGCAACTCCCGAGATCCAGGAGGCGCTCCTTCAGATCATCGAAGACCTGGATGTTCCGGGCCGCCAGGTCATGATCACGGCGATTCTCGCCGAGGTTCAGCTCGGCGATCAGCTCGCCTACGGCCTCCAGTTCGGACCCGCAGGCCTTGCTCCGACGAATCCGAACAACGCCATCGTCATCTCGGGCACGGGCGACGCTGGCCGCATGTTCGCCGGCTCGCGCGAAGGCGACTTCATCGGAGATCTCACCACCAGCATCCTGAGCTTCGGCGTGGATGCGACGGTCATCCTTCAGGCTCTCGATCAGGTGACCAATGTGAGCATTCTTCAGTCGCCGCGCATCTACACCAGCGACAACAAGGAAGCGAAGTTCTTCGACGGTCAGGATGTCCCCTTCCAGTCGCAGGCGACGACCCAGGGTACGGCCGGCGGTACGACCGCTTCGTTCGAGCAGATCCCGGTCGGTATCGGTCTGAATGTCCGACCCCGAATCACCAAGGAGCGGAATGTCTACATGGACATCGAAGTGCTCCTCTCGAATCAGAACCCCACCAGCCCGCAGGGCGTCGGCGGCAACCCCGTCATCGATCGTCGCCAGACGAACACGAAGATCACGGTCAAGAATGGACAGACCATCGTCATCTCCGGCATCCGCAAGGAGCAGCGGAACTTCCAGAAGACGAAGGTGCCATTCCTGGGCGACATCCCAGGCCTCGATCTGATCTTCGCCTTCACCGACGACACCACCACCACCAAGGAGCTTGTCGTCTTCATCACACCCGTCGTGGTTGACAACCCTGATGAGAACGACAGCAACTTCAATGTCCAGGAGCGCCGGCGCCTGCGGGAGCTGGCCCAGCCGCTTCGTGAGCGCAGCGACAAGCTGATCCGCGGCGCCGGCTTCACGCCAATGAGCGATCTCAAGGACGACTTCGGCGGTCCGCTCATGCCCGAGCTCCCGGAGGACAGCGATGTGAATCCAGCGCCTCCCAGCGAGCCGACGCCCGCGTGGCCGAGGTGAGTCGTCGCCTCCGGCCCATCGGCGTCCTTGTGACGCTCCTGCTGCTGCCGACGGCGATCGGCCTCGGTGGCTGCGAGCAGGAGCGGATGACCGAGTCGCGCTTGCTCATGCCCCCACCGTTGCAGCCCGGCGGTGACGAGACGCGCCGCGACGGCTTCCTTCGCGTGGCGATTGAGCCGCTCGGCGAAGTCTCCAACGACGGCTTCACGCTTCCGCTCTGTTCGCCCGACGGCCGCTTCATCGCCGTGCAGGCGATGAGCAACGCCGACTGGCCAACGCTGACCGCGGGCCCCGAGCAGGCCCGAGCCGTCCGCGGGCGGATCGTCATCTACGAGGTGCTGCTCGGAGCGCTCCAGCCTCTCGGAGAGGTCGCGGGCCCCTACCTGCTCGGTCGCAGCGCCAGCGACGAGGGCTTCCTCGTTGAGAGCCCGCGAGAAGATGGAAGTCGCGCCATCGGCCTCGTGCGCTGGGACGACCGACAAATCGAATGGCTCATCGAGGACTCATTCGTGAACGCCTTTGCCGTCCTGGGACCACGAGGCACCTGGGCGTACTCGCGGCGACCTGTGGATGGCCGCGGGTTCGAACTTGTCATCGAACGGCCCGAAGGGCGCATGGTCTTCTCGACGGGGCGCGACCATAGCTGGCTGCTCCCCCGCTTCGACGGCGACGGCAATCTCTTTGCCCTGCGCCTCACCGATGGCACGCTGGCGATGGGTTTTCTGCCGATGACACCCGGCATCGCCGAGAGCGCGGAGACGCTCCGGCCCGCCGTCCGCATGCTGCCGCTGTCGCTCCGTGGTTCGCCGGATCGAGCGCTCGCCACAATGACGCCCACCGATGGACTTGCCCCCGTCGGGCTCTCCGAGCAGGTGCTCTTCTTCCACCCTGACTTTCGGCGCATGGCGCTCTGGGACGCCGGGAGCGACTCTCCCCAGCTCCTTGTTGATGGGAGCGTCGGCGCCGCGATCATCCCCGATGGGAAGAACTCGCGAGCGATTGTCGCCTCACCCAATCGACTGCTCGAGCAGGCCATTCCGCCCCGCCCCGGCGATGTCCCCCTTCGAGTTCTTGAAGGGCTCTGGCTTCCAAGGACCGCGCCGACCACTGACGGACAAGTTCTGATGGTCTCGCCCGACAGGGCGCGGCTCATCCTGACCCGGCTGACGATTCAGATCTCGTCGTCTTCCTCCTCGTCCTCGTCGTCGTCGAAGTCGTAGTCCTCATCCTCGTCGTCGTCGTCGAGGTCGTCGTCCTCGTCGTCTTCTTCGTCCTCGTCGTCATCCTCGTCGTCATCGAGGTCGTCGAGGTCGTCCTCTTCATCTTCCTCTTCCTCTTCCTCTTCCTCGTCCTCGTCTTCCTCTTCTTCCCCGTCCTCCTCGTCCTCATCGACGGCTTCCTCGTCGTCGAGCTCCTCTTCATCCTCCTCGTCCTCGAGCTCTTCCTCCTCTTCCTCCTCCTCCTCCTCTTCTTCCTCCTCCTCCTCTTCGTCGCGCTTGGTGCCACGCCGAGCATCCTCGAGCGCCGAGCCCAGTCCATTGACTCCGCTCAAGTCGAACCACGATGCGTGGTCACCACGCGGCGTGCCGAAGATGGCATCGCTCACTTCGTCGATCATTTCGTCCGTCATCTGCAACACGCCCATGGCAAGTTCTCCGGTCCCGCGTCCCGCGGGCTGGCGAGTTATGCGCGGGCGGCGCGCAAAAGTCAATGCGCGGTTCCGGCGGGCATTCGAATGGCCGTGCTTCGATCGACCCCCGACCCGACGATCATGCCGTCGAGGACGAGCCACCGATCGGGTCGATCGCCGGTGGGAATCACCAGCGGATCCCCGATGAGGCGAGC
Source organism: Phycisphaeraceae bacterium (assembly GCA_019636735.1). NCBI lineage: Bacteria > Pseudomonadati > Planctomycetota > Phycisphaerae > Phycisphaerales > Phycisphaeraceae > Phycisphaeraceae bacterium. The sequence continues at coordinate 294,497 of JAHBWY010000002.1, read as the reverse complement.
GCCATCGCGTCGAGAGAGCTGGTAAAGCACCACGCCGGGCGGGCTTCCAATCATGCGCTCCTGTCCGGCCTGATACGCCGGCGCCGCCTCGGGATCGATCACGATGAGCGTCTCCTGAGTGGCGAGAAGTGTTTCGAAGCGCCGATCAACGGCGATGGCATCCTGTCCGATGAGACGCCCCGAGAGGTCGAAGAGGACCAGCCGATCGGCACCGAGCCACGCCACGGAGTCACCCACGCGCTGCAACGATCGCAGCGACGAGCCCGCCAGCGTGCGTCGCATCGGCGTGATGAAGCGGCTCGTCTCCACGGTGCCGTCGATGAGGTTGATGGGAACAATCTCATCGCGCCGAGAGCCGCGCACCACCACGACCAGCCGGCGATCCGCTGACTGGATGGACGGTGAGCCTTGGCCGATTCTGTGGTCGATGCGACGCCATCGCAGACCATCACCCGGCGCGAGCGCCGAGACCTCGTTGCGCACCGCGACGAGCAGCATCGGACCTGGAGCCAATGCCAGCCAATCGACATCGGCGTCCGTCGATCGCACTTCAAGCACTTCGCCATCGGATGGATCGAGCATGGCGACCATGGGCGTCGGAGCGCCTTCGAGCGATCGTCGCACACCAGCCACCGCCAGCATCCATCCATTCACGGCGACGGGGAGTTGGCCTCCCGATGCACTGTCCGGAATCTCATCGAGCACACCGTCCCGGCGCCACACCACCGCTCCGCGCGCCAGGTCCACGCAGGCGATGTCGCCATTGCGCCGCACGAGGAAGAGCCGGTTGCCTGATCGAAGCGGGAGGATCTCGCTCGGAACGAACTGGGTGATTCGCCCCGCAGGTCCCGCACGCCGCGGCACGACCGAAGGCCCGGTCACCCGGCGCGGATCAAAGAGCGCGCCGACGGCCGGAATCTCCCACTGCGTGGAGCCATCGGCGGGATTGAGCGAGATCAACGAGGCGTCGGCGCCGCTGCCCTTCACCCAGAGGACGATCGAGTCATTGAAGGCGACGACCACGGGCTCCTCGTGATCCAGCGGACGGCTCCAGACTCGATCGAGAGATGTCCCGCGCCGCAGGGCGAGCGTGGGTCGGGGCTGTTCGCGATCCGCTCGCTCGACAAAGAGTGCCGCGTCGCGCGGGCGCTCCGCGTCAGCAGCGCTGCCCAGAAGCGCCAGCCGACCGCTCAGCGTGACGGCGCCACTCGGCTGGGCGCCGATGCGAGGCCAGTTGCGCACGGCGGGGTGATCGGGCGAGACTCGGCGGAGCGTCTCGCGAAGGAGGGCGACCTCCTGCGTCGATGAGCCCGTCATCACGGCGTGATCGTGAAGGAGCGCGACCTCAGCGCCGATGGCGTCAAGCCAGCCCTTCTCCTGCCCGAGCTCGACGAGCAGAGCCAGGAGTGGCCGAGCCGCCTGATCGACGCCAATCAGGCGTGATCGGCCTCGGAGCGCCTCGACAGCGACGGCCAGCGCCTCGCGCGGCCGACCGGACTCCAGAAGCAGGCGAGCCGCCGACTGAGCAGCCATGACACCGCTGTCGCTCCCGACCCATGTCCGCGCAAAGTCAATCAGTTCTCCCGGCGTTGGCACGGGAGGAACGCGCCGCCACTCGGACTCCGCCTCGCGATTCCGGTCATTCAGGACGCCCTGCCCCGCAAGCAATACGAGGTGCTCCAGCCGAGAGAGAACCGCAGCCGAAGCTCTCAACTCTCCATCACGCGTGACGAGCATTGCCTCGCGGAGTTCGGGTGACGCCAGGATCCGTTGCCAGGACTCGACCGCCTCGGAACCACGGCCCCGCCGGAGTTGCCAGGCGCCCTGCGCGAGCGATGCCGTGACGCGATCGGCGGGGCGCACGGCAATCGAGATGGCCGAGGCGAGCATGCGCTCCATGTCGGCATCGGGCAATTCGACTTCCGTGGACCCGGCGATGATGCGCTGGACCAGTTCACTCCGCATGGCCTCCTCGCGCGAGGCATCGATGGCGCTGGCCGTCGTCGCGATGCCTTCGAAGATCATCGCGGGCACTGCACACTGGATGCCCAGTTCGAGCAGCGCCATCGCGCGGGTGGGATCGATCGGATCGCGAGCCATCCAGTCGCGCACGGCGCGCTCGGCGCCGACCAGCGGCATGAAGCACTCCAAGCGATCATTTCCAGCGAGAAGCACCTGTCCATCGGCGAGAAGGGCGTTGCCGGGCCGTCCAGTCTCGATGACCTGGGCCAGCGTGCCAGCCTCGGCGTCGATGAGCAAGAGGCGATCGAGGAGCGGGACCACCACAGCCGCGTGACCATGAATCGAGCCTTCGGCGAAGTCCGCACGACCTCGGACCGCCAATCGCCCCCCGTCCAAACCTGCCGCTCGGGTGACTTCGCTCAGCCGCCATCGAGGCTGTTCCAGTGAGTCGGCGTCAAAGAGCGCCATGTCGTCGCCGATCGCCAGAAGCAGTCGGCCATCGGCCGAGGCCCGCACCACGCGTGGCGAACCCCACGCTTCGCCGGCACCCGTGAGGAAGCGACGCTGAATCGCGCCACTCTCAGGATCAAGGACAAGCACCGACTGACCGTCGGGCGCAATCGCCACGAGTCCACTGCGGAGGAGCGCCGGTGTTCCGGTTTCCCAAGGCAAGTTCACGCGCGACACCTCGGCCACCGGCACCGATGAACGGCGGAGCCAGCGGATCGAACCATCCGCGGCATCGACCCGAGCAATGGCACCCACTGAAAGGGCGACGAAGATCGACCCCTGTGCAGCCAGGGGGCTCGACAGCGGTCGCATGTTGCTCATGGGGCGACTGCCCGCGCCCGCGAGGTAGGTGATCCATCGCACATCACCTGTTTCGAGGCCGAGCGCCACCAGCGTGGCAACGCTCTCCCTTCGCGTGGTCTGCTTGCGGGCGAGCACGATGACCATGTCATCGACGACCAGCGGGGCTCCGTGGGGAAAGAGACCATCGCCGCTGTCGGGATCGGGCGGCTCAAGTTGCGCGAGCATCCGCTCCCAGAGGATCGTGCCGCTCTCGGCATCGAGGGCGACGACGCGCCCCTCGCCCGTGCGTCGAGACTCTGCGGCATGTCCGGTGAGCACGACCAGTACGCCGTTGCCGAGGGCAAGCTCGGAGAGATCGCCCAGTGGCATCGTCTCGGTGTCATCCCGAACCGAGAGATCGCGCTGCCAGCGGACACGCCGGCTCAGGCGATCGACGCAACTCACGAGGTGGCCCTCTGAGAGAAAGAGGCGATCGCCGTCGGGTCGCGGTGCCACGGTCAGAAGGGCCCCCTCCTCGGCCGCCTGCACCGCCGTCGGCACAGCCACCAGTGGACCGTCGACAGGATTGAGATAGCGCCGCGAGAAGGGCGAAGCGGCCAGTGGCTGACGCCAGATGCGATGCCACGCCGAGTTGACATCGATGGGCGAGGGCGATGCCTGAGCCGCGCGGGACGCGTCGACCTCCGCGTTCACGGCCTCGGCGATGCGCGCGACCTCGGGGTGAAGTGCCGCGAGGTCCGCCAATTCAAGCGCTCGAAGCGAAGCGAGCGTGGTCTCACCGAGTATGCGATGGGCGCGGCTCTGAATCGCGAGCACGAACGCGAGGTCTCGAGGGGCTCCCTGGCGCGAGGCGAGTTCGTCGAGGTCAACATGACGAAGCCACGCAAGGGCGCCAGCCGGTCGGCCCGCCTCAAGTTCGCGCTGCGCGAGTCGCAGCGCGGCGCGCGAGCCTTCAAGCGTGGTCGGCGCGAGAGTCGCAACGGTCGCGTCATCGCGCTCTTCGCGATATCTCGCGATGAAGGGGGCAACCAGCCGCTCCCACTCCGCGCGGACCGCAGGCGCCCGGCGCAGGAGCGAGATCATCCGATCGGTGACCGTGACGAAGCGATCTTCATCCTCCTCGGAGGGCACCAGGCGCTCGCCATATTCCGCGAGCAGCCTCTGGGCGATCCTCGCGGACTCGAGGGCGTTGGCATCGCGCAGATCCTCGGCACGCCGCGAGAGTTGCAGCGCCGAGGGGCTGTCGCCCACCGTGGGGATCGCCACCTCCTGCGCGAGTGCATGAGACACCATCGCCCAAGCGAGAAGGAGCGCGAGCGCGCTCCGGCACCTGGGTCGCTGCAATCGCAGGGTCAGCCCATCGAGGATTTTCACGCGGGGCCGTCTCCGGTGAGGCGTGCTGGCGGTCGCCGACACGACGACGCGCACATGGTTACATTCTTCGGGTCCATGAAGCGAAGGCCAGCACCAGAGTGCCGAGAACGAGCAGGAAGGCGCGTGCCCACGACCTGTAAGCGATGCCCGGCGTCCGGTTGCACCGAGAACTCCGTTGATGAGGCCGGCCGCGGGGCGACACCGCTCCGTGGCGGACTGGCCGTGCTTTCGTTGCTGACGCTCGGGGCGATGCTCCCGGGATGCGTGGCACCACCCGACATTTCGATCGATGCCGTGGATGTGGTCGAGGTCGGTGAATCTACGGTCGAGCTCGCCATCCGTGTGGTGCTTGAGAATCGCGAAGATGTGCCCGTCAAGCTCGACATGTGGGACTACCACCTCGACTCATGCAGCGGCCGCTATCAGGGCCGCTGGTCAGCCGGGTTGACCATACCGCCGAATGAGACGGTGCGCACCTCGATCCCCGCCGTCGTGCCGGGCGGTGCCATGGGCACGCCCTCGTGCACCTGGCGATCGGGTGGCAGTGTCACCTTCATGGCGCCGAGTCGCCTTGCCGAGGTGCTCTTCGAATTGGGCCTGAACAGGCCAAGCGCATCCTTTTCCGGGACTGGGGACGCACTCGGGCGCGGCGGTCCTGTCCCGTTGATTGCGCCGATCGGCCCGTAGGCTCGGCGACATGCTCCGGCGCCTGTCGCCGCTCAGCCGTCGCGCCGCAGCGTGCCACTCGCCCTGCGGTTGAGCGCCACGCTCATCAGCCGGGAGTGGACGCCGAGCGTGCGAGGATCATCGTCGGGCAGCCCATCGGATCGCACGCGCTGATAGGTGCCATCAGTCTGCATCTGCCACGCGGAGGCGCAGTCATCGAGGCAGACCTGGAGAATCTCCCAAAGCTGCGATCGCAGCGCCCGGCCCTCAACCGGTGTCGCTGCCTCAACGCGCGTCTGGAGGTTGCGATACATCCAGTCGGCGCTCCCGAGGTAGAAGTCGCCAAGAAGCGGATCGGACTGCCCTCCCTGGAACCAGAAGATGCGGCTGTGTTCGAGGAAGCGCCCGACGATCGAGCGCACGCGGATGTTCTCCGAGAGTCCCGGCACACCCGGCCTCAGGCAACAGAAGCCGCGCACGATCAGGTCGATCTGAACCCCCGCCTGGCTCGCGCGATAAAGGGCGTCCATGACGCCGCGATCTTCGAGCTGGTTCATCTTGGCGATGATTCGACCGGGGCGCTCCTTCGTGTGCAAGAGGGTCTCGCGCTCGATCAACTCAAGGAAGCGGCGCTTCATGGCCACCGGCGCAACCAGCAGCTTGGTGTACTCCTTCTGCCGGGAGCGACCTGTCATGTAGTTGAAGAGGCCGACGAGATCCTCGGTGATCTGCGGATCGCAGGTGAAGAGGCCGAGGTCTTCATAGAGTCGCGCAGTCTTTGAGTTGTAGTTGCCGCTGCCGATGTGTCCATAGCAGCGCAGACCTGTCGGCTCCTGGCGAACGACAAGCGTCGTCTTGGTGTGCGTCTTGAGTCCCACGACGCCGTAGGCGACATGGACGCCGGCATCTTCGAGCTTCCTGGCCCAGAGGATGTTGCGCGCCTCGTCAAATCGGGCCCGAAGTTCGACCAGCACGGCCACCTGCTTCCCCGCCTCGGCTGCCTCGATGAGGCTGGTGACGAAGGGACTGTCACCCGAGGTGCGATAGAGCGACTGCTTGATCGCGACCACCCGAGGGTCCCGCGCCGCCTGCTCCACGAATTGCTCCACCGTCGCTTCGAAGCTCTCGTAAGGATGGTGAACAAGGAAGTCGCCGGCGCGGATGAGCGAGAAGATGTCCCCTTCGCCATCCTCCAAACCCGCTGGCGTGAGCGGGGTCCAGCGAGACCAGTGCAGTTCGGGCAGATCGAGGTCGGCGATCTGATTCAGCACGCCGTAGTCGAGGAGCCCCTCGGTTTCGTAGATCGCCTCGGGCTCGAGTTGGAGTTCGTCCATCAGGAAGCGGAGAATCCGCGGGTTCGGACGACTGCCCAGTTCCAGACGGACCACGCGGGCGAAGCGTCGCTCCTTCAGGGTCTGCTGAATCGCCTCGAGCAGGTCCTCGACATCCTCGTTGTCTCGCTCAATCTCCGCATTCCGCGTGACGCGGAAGGGCAGCACCTTGAGCACTTCCATTCCGGGGAAGAGATCGTCGAGGTTGTGCTCGATGATCTCCTGGAGGAGGACGAAGCGACGCGTACCGGGCACCTGGTAGAGGCGGCTGGGCGTCTCAGGCACCTTCACGCGCGCGAAGAGCTGCTCGCTCTCGCCGGGTCGCCTGAGCATCACGCCGAGCGAGACGCTCATGTTCGAGATGAAGGGGAAGCGGTGTCCCGGGTCGACCGCAAGGGGTGTGAGAATCGGAAAGACATTCTGGTGGAACCAGACCTCGGCGTCGCGCCGCTCCGAATCCGAGAGATCGCGCCAGTGGACGAGCTCGACTCCGACCTCGGCGAGCCGGGGCAGCACTTCGCCGCGCAGCATCTCCGCCTGCTCGTGGCCGAGCTGCATGACCATCGACCTGATCTCGGTCATCACCTGCGCCGGCGAGAGCGCCTCGGGCACGGGCCAGCTCAATCCCATCGCGGCTCGGCGCTGAATCGGCCCGACCCGCTTCATGAAGAACTCATCGAGGTTGCTCGAGAAGATCGACAGGAAGCGAAGGCGCTCGAGAAGCGGCGTCCTCGGGTCAGCGGCGACCTCAAGGACTCGTCGATTGAAGTGCAGCCACTCGACATCGCGGCTCAGAAAGCGCGCGAGGTCGGATGGACCTGGCTGGGCAGTGGCCGGCGGCGCCGCACCCGGCGCCGACTCGACCGGCGGAGGGTTCATCGACGACGGCTCCTCGCCGGCGCGGTCGCCGAACCGGGCGTCGCCGACAGCGGCTCCGTAGCAGCGGTGGCGGGCTTGGGTTCAACCGCGATGCCCGTGCGGGCCACGCCGCAGGTGAATGTCGCGACGCACCCAGGGGCCTCCTCGATCTCGACGCGCCGAACGGTCACTCCGCGCGGCAATCGCCGCGCCACTTCGAGGGCGATGAACTCCGCGACATTCTCCGCCGTTGGATTGACGCGATCGAAGGGCGCCGTCTCATTGAGACTTCGGTTGTCGAAGGCAGCCACCACATCGCGAAGCGTTGCCTCGAGCGCATGAAAGTCGCAGAGCAGGCCGTCGGGGTCCAGCACCTCACCCCCGACCGTGAGGGTGACGCCCCAGTTGTGACCGTGCAGGCGCTCCCTGACACCCCTCATCACGATCGCATGCGCCGCCGAGAATGTGCGCCGAACGGTGAGTTCGAACATGGCGAACTGAAGTCTACCCATGACCTTGCACCGCGAGACCGATCGATTGAGAGGTCGATCCGCTTTCGCGCCAGTTTTCCGCAAGGAGGAGGTTCAGATCGCTCCTCTCAACCGGGGGAAAGCACCGGCCGGTTCGGCTACCTTGACCTTCATGGGAACTTCGACCGCAGCACCCCTCATGCTGAGCATTTCAGGGTTGCGTGGCATTGTTGGTGAGTCGTTCACGACCGATGTCGCCCGCCTCTACGCGACGGCTTTCGCTGGCTGGATCGACGAGGGTCGGCCGGGCGCGGCCGCGGCGCCTCGCATCTGCGTCGCCCGCGATGGACGACGAGGTGGCGAGGCCGCTCTCGGCGCGGTGCGCGACGCCCTGCAGGACGCCGGCTGCGAGGTGATCGACCTCGGCATTGCCATGACCCCGACCGTCGGTGTGGCCATTGCGCACCATCGCGGCGACGGCGCGCTCGTCGTCACCGCGAGTCACAACCCGCAGCAGTGGAATGGCCTGAAGGCGCTCGATTCGAGCGGTCTCGCCCCGCCACCGGAGCGAGCCGCACCGCTGATGGCTCGCTTCAAGGCCCTGCGCGATGGTGTCGGCAGCGCGGCAGCCACCGCGCGCGTCTCTCGCCCTCGCGGCGCCGCGACCGAGGATTCACACGCCGCGGAGCGCCATGTCGAGCGCGTCTTGCAACTCGTCGATGTCCCCGCGATTCGCCGCGCCGGCTTCTCCGTTGTTCTCGACTCAATCAATGCGAGCGGCGCCATCGCGGGGCGCATGCTTCTCGAGCGCCTCGGCTGCCGGCTCACCCACCTGAATGGCGACCTGAGCGGCGTCTTTTCCCACACACCCGAGCCGCTCGAAACGAACCTGGGTGAACTCATCGCGGCCACGCCGCGCGCTGGCGCGGCGGTCGGTTTCGCGCAGGACCCCGACGCCGATCGACTCGCCCTCGTTGATGAACGAGGCCGCTACCCGGGCGAGGAGTACACGCTCGCGCTCGCCGTGTGGCGCATGCTGGAGCGCCGCGGCGCGGGCGTCCTCGCCGCCAATCTCTCAACGAGCCGCCTGATCGACGCCGTCGCCGGGCACTTCGCGGGCAGCCGCGTGATTCGCACGGCCGTGGGCGAAGCGAATGTCGCCGCTGCACTGAGGAGGGAGCATGGCCTGATCGGCGGAGAGGGCAACGGCGGCGTCATCGTGCCGAGCGTGACCTGGGTGCGCGACTCGCTCTCCGCGATGGCGCTCACGCTCGACCTGCTGGCCGGACGCGGGCGACCTCTCTCGGAGATCGTGGCCCAGTTGCCGCCGACCGCCATGGTCAAGTCAAAGCTCGACCTCGCGGCCGTGGGAGGCGCGGCGGCGGTCGCTCCCGCGCTTGAGCGAGTGAAGCAGGCGTGGTCCCATGCGTCACCGAACACGGTTGACGGCGTTCGCGTCGATCTCGACGACGGCTGGGTCCACCTGCGGGCAAGCAATACCGAGCCGATCATCCGCATCATCGCCGAAGCGCCGACATTGGCTCGCGCGAATGCCCTCGTCGATGAATGTCGTCGTCTCGCCGGACTTCCCTGACGCGACCTCCGCGCCGCCGTTACGCGCGCGGACGGCTCTCGACCACTCGATGGACGAAGGGTGTCACGGTGCAGTCGATCTCCACCATGAAGAAGCCGCCTCGGTGCTGCTTCACGCCCGGCCACATGACACGGCGATCGGTCTCAGGGATGTTCCTTCGCTCCACTTCCTGGAGCGGAACCCACTCGAGCCGACCTTCGTCGAACTCTCCCTCGGGTACGGCGCCATCGTCGATCGGACGCGTCGCCTCATAGAGGAAGATGAGCCAGTGGCCCTGGCCCTCGTACGCGCGCTCATTGACGATGCCGAAGAGGCGCAGCCCGTCATCGGGAAGTGACAACCCCGCTTCCTCGCGCACTTCGCGCAGGGCGCACTCGCGCGGGCTCTCCCCCGCCGCCACTTCCAGTTTGCCGCCGATGGGCGAGTACATATCGATATTCGGCAGCTTCCTTCGATGAAGCATGAGCAGGCGATCCTGCCGGTCCCAGAGGTAGCAGAGCACCGCGATTCGATAGGGCAGGCCCCCGACCGCACCGACGACGCCGGAGAGATCGCTCAATGCTTCGACTCCCCGCGCGGCGCGACGGCCGTCGCCCCCGCCTCACCCGACATTCGCGCGCCTCCATCGGCCATGAGCCCGGCCTTCTGGAGCAGGTCGCGCACGCGCGGCACCAGCGACTCGGACATGCGACAGAGCGGCAGGCGCAAGACTCCCGAGTCACGCCCCAGGAGTTCCATCGCACGCTTCAAGGGAATCGGATTCGTGTCGAGCGAAAGGAGCCCGCGCGCCAGTGGAAAGAGCTCGGCGTGGATGCGTCGCGCATCGGCATAACGATCGGAGAGGAAGGCATCGCAGAGCGCCTTCACCCGCGCCGGGAGCAGGTTCGAGAGCACGCTCACCACGCCGCTCGATCCGATGGCGGCGAAACTCAGTGTGAGCGAGTCATCGCCCGAAAGGATGGTGATGCCGCAGCGCTGCCGGATCTCGCTCGCGGAGTCCATGCTTCCAGTCGCTTCCTTGACCGCAACGATGTTCGGATGCGTCGCGAGACGCTCGATCGTCTCCGGAGCGATCGCCACGCCGCAGCGGCCCGGAATGTTGTAGAGCACGATGGGCAGCGGCGTCCCATCGGCGATCGTCATGAAGTGTCGATAGAGCCCCTCCTGCGACGGCTTGTTGTAATAGGGGCTCACCTGAAGCGACGCATCGGCGCCGAGGCGGTGGGCAAGCTTGTGCAGGTGAAGCGCATGCGCCGTCGAATTGCTCCCCGCGCCGGCAATGACGGTGAGCCCGCGCGCATGACCCTCGCGCACCGCGAGTTCGACCACCGTCGCGTGCTCCTCTTCGGTGAGCGTGGGGCTCTCACCGGTCGTCCCGCAGGGCACGATGCCCGCCACGCCGCCTTCAGCCTGCGCGAGGATCTGCCGCTTCAATCGATCGACATCGACCTGACGACCATCTTCGGTGAAGGGAGTGACGATGGCGGTGAAGCAACCTTGCAGCGGTCTCACGGGTTGGGCCTTCGGTTCTGGCAGTGGAGTTGGGCGGGGCATGGGCGCGTGATCAGGAGGGGCTCGATGACAGTGAGCCTATCCCGCGGGTGACATTCGAGCCGCTCGATCCATCGCCTCGATCATCTCGCGGACCGCGAGGCGCATCCCCAGCAGAATGGACCTCGAAACGATCGAGTGGCCGATGTGAAGCTCGACGAGGCCGGGCAGCCTTGCCACTGGACTGACATTGATGGCCGTCAATCCATGCCCCGCGTTGAGCCGCAATCCCGCCCGGCGCACGGCGTCGGCGGCTCGGGTCAGCGCGGCGAGGACCTCGACGGCCTGTGGCGAGCGACCATCGTTGCCATGATCTTTGAAGGCGTGAGCCCAGACGCCCGTGTGCAGTTCACAGATGGCGGCACCGACCTCGTGGGCCGCCTCTACCTGACGCGGATCGGGGTCGATGAAGACGCTCACGGGCACCCCATGGTCTGCGAGGCGCCGCACCACCTCGGCCACGCGCCCCCGCGAGGCGATCACATCGAGCCCGCCCTCGGTGGTGATCTCTTCCCGACGCTCGGGCACAAGCATAGCGCTGTGGGGCCGGACCTCGCAGGCGATCCGAACCATTTCGTCGGTCGCCGCCATCTCCAAGTTGAAGCGCCCTTGCACCGAGTGACGCAACCGCCGGACATCGGCGTCCTGGATGTGCCGCCGATCCTCCCGCAGGTGAACCGTGATCCCAGCGGCGCCACCCAGTTCCGCTTCGACGGCGGCCGCCAGGGGGTCGGGCTCATCGCCCCGGCGCGCCTGGCGCACGGTGGCGACATGATCGACATTGACGCAGAGATCGGGCACTCTGAGAGGGTAGCGGCTACCATCGGCGGCGTGCCTGACTTCGCCGACAAACTCGCGGCGCTGGACCGTGATCTGGCCACCCAGGGTGAGCGCGTGCTGGAGCTCTGCACCCGCGCGGTCGAAAGCTACTTCGACCGCGACGCCGAGCGAGCCCGAGGCGTCGTCGCCATGGATGATGCGATCGACAAGGTCGATGTCGAGATCGAGCGCCGCTCGGTTCCGATGCTCGGCATGGGTGAGAAGGACGAACATCGCATCCGCGAGGTGCTGACCATCGTCAAGGTCAACAACGAGCTCGAGCGCATCGCCGACGCGGGCGTCGTGATCGCCGAGCATGTCATCGAGCAGGGCCCGATGAGCGAGCGCGTGCCGCCGACCTTCCGGGTCATGGCCAACAGCGTGCTCGGCGTGCTGCGGGACGCCGTCCGAAGTGTCGCACGCAAGGACGCAGGTCTCGCACGACAGGTCCTTCTCTTCGATGACACGATCGAGCGCTTCAAGCGCGAGATCCTGATGCACGCGCAGGAACAGGTCGCACTAGGCCACTTCGGAGTGCCCTTCGCCTTCAGGCTCATGGCCGTGGTGAAGGCCCTCGAGCGGATCGCCGACCACTGCACCAACATGTGCGAACAGGTCATCTATCTCAGGTCGGGGCTCATCGTGAGGCATCGACCGGAGGGATGGACCGAGCCGGAAGCCCCCGATGCCTGAACCGACGACTGCCGAGATGCCGCTTGAGAAAGTGCGTTCGCGACTGCGCGCCTGCGGGCAGGAACACCTTCTCACCTTCTGGAGTTCGCTGAGCGAGAGCCAGCAGCGCTCGCTCCTCTCCCGCATCGCCGCGCTTCCTCTCGAGCGACTCATTGAGATGCGACATCAGGCTGAGCACCGGGCCCCTGCCGATGTCTCATCGCTGGCGCCCGTGCCCGTCGTTCGGCGCGATCATCCCGACGCCGTCCGTCTCCATGCCGCGGGTGAACAGCTCGTTCGCCACGGGCGCGTGGCGGCCTTCACGGTGGCCGGTGGACAGGGCACTCGACTCGGCTGGCGCGGACCGAAGGGGACCTTCCCTGCGACGGTCATCACGGGCAAGCCGCTCTTTCGCCTCTTTGCGGAGCAACTCCTTGCGCGTGAGCGGAGGCATGGGGTGTCGATTCCCTGGTACATCATGACCAGCCCCCTGAACGATGCGGACACCCGCGCGTTCTTCCACGACAACAACTACTTCGGGCGTCGCCCGGCGGATCACTTCTTCTTCCCTCAGGGGGTCGTCCCGACGCTGGACCTCGAAGGGCGGGTGCTCCTGAGCGCACCGGATGAACCGGCCACGAACCCTGATGGTCATGGCGGATCACTGCGGGCGCTGCGAGAGAGTGGCGCCATCGAGGACATGGGCGCTCGCGGCATCGAGGTGGTGAGCTACTTCCAAGTCGACAATCCCCTTGTCCATGTGCTCGACCCTCTCTTCATCGGCGCGCATGTCGCCTCGACGGAGTCGTCGGGAGAGATGTCGAGCAAATGCGTGCCGAAGCGAGATGCGGCGGAGAAGGTCGGTGTGCTCTGCCATGCGCCCGGCCCCGATGGACACGCGGTCACGCAAGTGGTCGAGTACAGCAACCTGCCGCGCGAAGTCGCAGAGCGGCGAGCGCCCGATGGAAAGCTGCTGCTTGAGGCCGGGTCGATCGCCGTGCACGCGATCGGGCTCGCCTTCCTCGATGCGCTGACGAAGGACCTCGATGGCTCCGGTCTGCCGTGGCATCGAGCGCTCAAGGCGACGCCTTTCGTCGATCTCCAATCGGGGCGCCTGGTCGAGCCGAAGGAACCGAACTCCATCAAGTTCGAGACCTTCGTCTTCGACGCGCTGCCTCTGGCCCGACAGTCGGCGGTGCTTGAGACCTCGCGTGTGGAGGAGTTCGCGCCGATCAAGAACGCGAGCGGCGAGGACTCCCCCGCCAGCTCGCATGCGCTCCAGAGCGAGCGAGCCGCCCTCTGGCTCGAGGCTCATGGCGTGAAGGTTCCCCGGCGCCCCGACGGCGCGGTGGACGCGAGGATCGAGATCTCACCTCTGACGGCGCTTGAGGCGAGCGATCTCGCCCACGCATCGCTTCCGCGACAGGTCGAGCGAGGTCAGGACCTCGTCCTGTAGCGCCCTCGATGGGTTGACCAAGATCACCGCAGGTGTTGCCGGCCGAGCGAGGTCAGGACCCCGTCCTGGAGCGCCCTCGATGGGTTGACCGAAGTCACCGCAGATGTTGCCGGGCGACGCTCGATGCACAGCCGCGACACGGGGTTCCGGTCGAAGGCCGCGCGGCGTCCGAAGCGGCTCTCTATGACTCGGCTCACCGAACGCTCGCTGCCGCACTCACTCGGCGCATGTCAATGACAGTGAGGAGTTCCTCTTCGCGGCCGCGGAAGCGATTGAGGCGCGCTTCAACCACGAGATCGAGCGACTCCCCGGTGTCGAGGTCGCGCGTCCACTCCGCGCCGGACCACCAGATGGCGCGGCGCGTGGTCCGACCGCTCCCCTGCCTGAGCCAGAGTTCGACATGCGATCCGCTCGAGCCAAGTTGGCGCGGCGGTGCCGCGAGCACCACGCACTCCAGCAGGAAGCGCGGCCGTGGATTGCCGCGGCCGAAGGGCTCGAGGCGCGCCAGTTGACTCAGCGTTGACCGCGTCAGCTCATCGAGCGTCGCACGAATGTCGATCGAGAGCTCGGGAATGAGCGCCTCGGGAGCGAGGCGCGCGTTCACCTCCTCAATGAGCGCCTCCTGAAAGCTGGGCAGCGCCGCGCGGTCGATCTCCATACCCGCCGCCATCGCATGACCTCCGAGGCGACGGAATGGCACACCACGCAAGGCGCACGCCCGAAGCGCTTCGAGCAGGTGCACGCCCGGCACGCTCCGACCGGAGCCCTTGAGCGTCTCGCCCTTGTCCTGAAGCAGAATCGTCGGCCGTCCGAATCGCTCCACCAGCCGGGAGCACGCGACACCCACGACGCCCTCATGCCAGCGAGCATTGGCGAGCGCAATCACGCGCCGATCGGGGCGGGTCATGCCCGCGGCCTCGGCCGCTTCCATTGCGCTCTCGACACAGGAGCGCTCGAGCCCCTTGCGCTCTTCGTTCAGTTGCGAGAGGGCACTGACAATCTCGCTTGATCGTCGTGCATCAGCCGTGGTGAGCAACTCGAGAGCCTCCGCCGCGTGACCGAGGCGCCCGCAGGCGTTCAGCATCGGTGCGAGGCGGAACCCGATCGCCTCGGCGTCGACATCGCTGCCGGCTTCGGAGCGGACGAGGGCCTGAAGGCCCGGAATCGCTGTGGTCGCAAGGCCTCGAAGCCCAATGGCCGCGAAGATCCGGTTCTCATCTTCGAGGTCCATGACATCGGCGATGGTGCCGAGTGCGACGAGCGGCAGCAATCCAACGAGCGTGCGCCGCACGGGCTCGGAGACCTGATGAGGTCCGAACCATGCGCTCGCCGTGGTGCAGGCGGTCTTCCAGGCCACCGCCGCGCCACAGAGCCGCGGAAATGGCGCTGCCTCTCCGGGCAGATCGGGGTGCACCAGCGCAGACGCACGCGGCAGCCGATGGGTGCCACCGTGGTCATTCACCGCGCTTCCCGCAGCGCGACAATCGGCCGATGCATCGAGCTCGGTTGCCGCACTCTCCGAGAGCTCCATCGCATGATGGTCGGTGATGATCAGCTCGAGGCCGAGTTCCCTCGCGAGTTCAGCTTCGGTCACTGCGGTGATGCCGCAGTCAACGGTGATGACACTCTGCACACCGCGATCGGCGAGTTCGCGCAGGGCATCGCCGTTCACTCCATAGCCATGCTCCATGCGGTGCGGCAGATAGGTCTCGGCGGAGCGCGAAGGGTCAAGCGCCCGGAGCAGATGCCAGAAGAGTGCCGTGGCCGTGATGCCATCGACATCGTAATCGCCATAGATCGCGATCCGCCTGCGATCGCGCCACGCTCGGGCGATCGCCTCTCCCGCGGCGACCGCTCCCGGGAGTGTGGTCGGTCGATGGAGGTCCTGAAGTGCGGGCGATTCCAAGATGCGCCGCCGTCGCTCATCGCCCCCCGATCGATCGTCCAGCAGGCGCCTGGCGAGAGACGACTGTCCCTTGCCCGCCTCCATGCGGACCGTCCACCTCCTTCGCACACCCTGCATGCGGGCAAAGTACGCATCCGGGACGGGCGCGGCAAACCAGCCAGGTGGTCCGATCCGCGCCCTCGGCGCCATCGGACCCCGATTCACCCTTCGGGCAACCTCGACTTTCGCGTTTCCCGGCGCTGCGTCATACTGCCGGACCTGCTCATGGCTCCCGGCAAGATCACCTCCATCCTCCTCTTCGGCGTGCCCGGTTCGGGCAAGGGCACCCAGGGCGCCATCCTCGGTCGCATTCCCGGGTTCGTTCATCTCGCGATGGGCGATGTCTTCCGCTCGCTCGACCGCCAGAGTCCGCTGGGCAGGAAGTTCATGGAGTACTCGACGCGCGGCGAGCTTGTGCCAGATGACCTCACCATCGAGATCTGGCGCGACCATGTCGATTCGATGATCGCGTCGGGGGCCTACCGGCCGAATCGTGAGTTCCTTCTGCTTGACGGCATTCCCCGCAGCGCGGCGCAGGCCGAGGCGCTCGCTCCCTTCGTCGATGTCCGACTTGTCATCCATCTCGTCGCGAAGGACCAGGAGGAGATGGTCGAGCGCATGCGCCGCCGCGCGCTTCAGCAGCAGCGTCCGGATGATGCGGATGTCGCCGTCATCCGCCGCCGCTTCGAGGTCTATCGCGAGTCGACCAAGCCAGTCCTCTGCCGCTTTGATCGATCGCTCATTCGCGACATCGAAGCGAGCGGGACGCCCGGACGAGTGTTGCTTTCGATCTTGGAAGCGGTCGTGCCGCTGCAGGAGTCGACCTTCACGAATCCGCTCGGCCACTGAGGCTCGACCGATGCCCCGAGGCGGCTCGCGCCGCCTGCGTCATCGAGGGGGAATCTGCTGATCGACGGGCATCAGCAGATCATCGCGCGAGAGGAGCCGACCCAAGCGCTGAAGCGCCCCGGCGAGGCGCACGCGATCGCGATCGGTCACGCTTTCCTCATTCATGTGAGCTTGGAGCGCGTCGAGACCCTGCGCTGTCGCGGAGAGAGCGTCGATTGCATCTCCTCGCGTCCGCCAGATGCCATCTTCGAGTTCATCAAGGCGTCGCTCGAGTTCCGCGAGACGCCCCGCAAAGGTCATCTCGACCACGGGGCCGTCGCGTGAGGTCGAGGTCAGGGGAACAAGTGTCGCCGTCGCGACGAAATCGCGCCGGATGCGGCGCGCTTCCGCCTCGCGAAGGATCTGCACATCGGAGCTGCGTCGGAACGCATTTCGCTCCCGACCCATCCGGTCGTTGGCATCGAGCTGCTCCATCGAGCCGAGGCGCATGGTGACCTGCACTGCCTGCGTCACCACCTGCCCCGCGCGATCGCGTCGGGGACGCCCCTGCTCATCGAGCACCGGACGCTGCACGCGCAAGTGCACGGCTGTTCCGGGTGCGAGCCGCTGAACCACATCGCTCAGTACCTGGCTGCTGAGGATCGGCTCGTCGTTGATCGCCTCGATCACATCGCCGATGCGAAGGACTTCCGCAGCAGGCATGCCGGGCACCAGGCCCATGACGCGCACGCCGGACATGCCCTGTGGGCCGATGTCCATGCTGATGCCCAGCGCCCCGCGAGGTTGCTCGACCAGCCGGCGACACGCTGCATCAGCCAGCCGATGACGCTGTTCGGGGTCGAGACCGCCGCGCTCAAGGCGGCGAAGCAGGACGGGCTGCGCCTCAGGCATCGGCAGGGCCATGAGTGCGGCGGATGCAGATTCGCGCTCCTCCCACTCCGGGCTCGCAAGTCGATCAACGAGCGCATCGACCTGCCGCTCAAGTTCCGCGCTGACGGCCGCCGCTTCGCGCGGCGGAGCGACGGCGCGATCTGGCCGCCCCTGAGGCGCTGCGCCGAGCACGGCGGCCGAGGCGATCAGGAGGATGGCGAGAGCGCTTCGAGAATGAGTGGCTCCTCTTCGCGGATCCACTCGGCGCGGCGGCGCAGGAAGCGCACCATCGCCGAGCCTTGCAGATTCGCAAGGCTGCCCGTTCGAGCAATTGGAACGATGCCCTCGGCGATGCACGCCTCGATCATAAGCCACGGAATCGCTCGGCGCTCCGGTAATTCCAAGGTGACACCCGCCCGCTTCACGCCCCCCATGGCAGCCCGCACCAGAAGGGGATCCAGCCCGGCAGGCCACTCATCGATCTCATGACTGGGGAGCCGAAGCGAGCCGAGGTGGAGCAGCGCGTTGGCCACCTCCACCGCCCTCGGCTCCACCCGAGCCGCATCGAAGTCAACGATCGCCGCGACCTCGCCCCCGCTGAAAATGAGGTTGCCCGGGTGGTAGTCGCCGTGGATGGGCTGCACTCCGGTGGCAGCGAAGCCGCTCTCGATGCCCCGCTGTGCGGCGACCCGGTACATCTGCCGCAGCGCCTTCGTGTGCCCAAGGAGCTCCGCCCGGTCAACCTCAGGTTCAACTGCGGGCACGCTCTCCTCCGCGAGCTTGGCCGCGCCGAGAATGATGCCTGATGCGTGAAAGCTCCCATGGACGGGGTCGCCATCGAGGCGCATGGTCATGGCCGCCAGAAGGAGCTGGCCGAGCGCCTCGCCCGCTGCTTGCGCATGGTCGACCGATCGCTGGTAGCGCGCTCCGTCGACGAATCGAAAGTACTCGTAGACATGGTCGCCCATGCGCAGCGAGGTCTCGCCGCTCTTGAAGGGCTGTGGCGCCGCCACGGGCACGAGCGCGAGTTCGAGGCGCCGCTGGAAGTCCTGGCAGAAGCGAACCCGTTCCGGCGCCGCATTGATCGGCGCCCGGCGCTTCAGCAACCAGCGGCTCGTCTCCGTCGAGATGAGCAGTTTGGGACTGCGACTCGAGCCCCGGTCGAACTCGACGACCTTCTCCACCCGACCGAGGCGATCGGAACCGATGCGTCGAATGACCTCTCTGGCCTCATCAGGCGCAAAGCGCTCGCGAGGTCGACTACTCGGCATTCTGCGACTGTTCCTTGATCCGATCGATGGCCGCCTTGACCTCGACAATCCGGCGACTGATGTCGACATCGGCCGACTTGCTCGCGATGGTATTGGCCTCCCGTAGCATCTCCTGAGCAAGGAAGTCGAGCACGCGGCCGATGGGCTCGCGATTCGACGGGTCGACGAGCGTATGGAACTGTTCGAGGTGTCCCTCGAGTCGGGTGATCTCCTCGGCGATATCCGTGCGCTCGGCGAATCCTGCGACTTCGCGGATGACATCCTCTTCGCGCACGGCGACGCCGAGCTCACCAAGCATGGTCTTCATGCGCGCCATGAGGCGCTCTCGATAGAGCTCGCTCACCTCCGGTGCTCGATGCCGCACTGCCGCAAGCCCGCGCGCGATGTCCTCGCCGAGCTGGACGAGCGTGCGGCGAAGGGAGTCGCCCTCGCGCTCGCGCATCTCGATCACTCGATCGCACGCCTGGTCGACAAGCTTCGCGAGCAAGGGCCTTGCGCGCTCGGCGATGCGATCGGCCGCGTCGTCGATGACCACGCCCGGCAGCGCCAGGAGCGCCGCGAGTGAGGGGCCGTTCACGCCGCCATTCTCGCGAATGGCGCCAAGCCCGGGCACGCCATCGAGCTGCGAAAGATAGGCCTGCAACGCCTCGCGATTGATGCGAGCCGCGACTCGCGCGCTTGAGTCGAAGACTCGAATCGAGACCGTCACGCTGCCTCGAATCAACCGTCTGGCGATCTGCGCATCAATCTCCGCTTCAAGCGAAAGGAGCGCATCGGGCAGGCGAAGCGTGCTCTTCAGGAAGCGATTGTTGACCGAGCGGATCTCAACCGAATAGCGTGCACCATCTTCTTCGATGGACGCAGCCCCGAATCCGGTCATGGAGCGGATCATGGTGTTCCGGCGAGCGGGTCAGCGCAGGTCGCTGTCCTGCGCGGGATTCGCGCTTGAATCGAAACGCTCCTCGCCCGAGGGATCTGCCGCAGGGTCTGCGGAGGGCGCATCGCCGGGCTCGCCGACCGGCGGCGCCGCCGGCTCATCGGGGGGAAGGACAGCAGGTGGCGTCACCGCGCCCTCGCTGGCAGGCAACTCGGCCGGGGCCGGCACGGGCGGTGCGGGGATCGTGGGGGCGGGCGTCAGCGGAAGGGGCATCGGCTCAAGCGCGCCGGGCTCGGGAGCGCCGATCGCCGGTGCCGATGCGGGAACAACCGTCGGCCGTGAAGGCACAAGGTTCAGAGCGACGGCGATGACCACGAAGAAACCCGCAGCAATCCAGGTTCCCGTGGTGAGCACATCGCCCGTTCGACCACCGAAGGCCGTGTCAGCGCCACCGCCACCGGCTCCACCGAATGCTCCGGCGAGGCCGCCTCCCTGCGGACGCTGAACCAGAATGATGAGGACGAGCGCGAACGCCGTCGCGATCATGAGCAGAGTCAGAATGGTGAACAGAAGTGGCATGGGTTTCTCGTAGTGTCCCGTCAGGAGCTGTTCTCGATCAACGCTCGACCTTCGCGGTGGCGCCGCAGGCCGCCACGATCGCCAGAAAGTCGGCGGCCTTCAGGCTGGCGCCTCCGATGAGGCCGCCATCGATGTCCTCTTCCGAAAAGAGGGCCGCCGCATTCGCCGCATTGACCGAGCCGCCATAGAGGATCCTCACCCCGCTGGCGGATCGGAGATCATAGCGGTTCGCAAGCCACTCCCGAATCGAGCGATGGGCCTCCTGGGCGTCCGACGCCGATGCGGTCTTGCCCGTTCCAATCGCCCAGACGGGCTCATAGGCGACGACCACCTCGCCGAGCCGCTCCGCGCCGACCTCGCGAAAGCCTGCCTCTAGCTGGCGGCGATTGACCTCATGAGCCTTGCCGGCGCTCCGCTCTTCCCAGGTTTCCCCCACGCAAAAGATGGTCCGGAGCTCGGAGCCGAGCGCCCGAGTCAGCTTTCGGCCGCAGAGTTCGTCGCTTTCGCCAGCCCCGTGGCGTCGCTCAGAGTGTCCAATAATCACCCATTCGCCGCCACTGTCGCGAATCATCTCGGCGCTGACCTGCCCCGTGAACGCCCCCCGCTCTTCGGCGGACAGGTCCTGGGCGCCGACGCCGATCGCGCTGCCAGCAAGGACTCCCGCGACATCCCGCAAGTAGGGAACTGGGGGAAAGAGCACCACCTCCGCGCGCTCGGGCCCGTTCGCGCACCGCGCCGCACCCTCGGTGGCGCCGCCGGGCGCCGGCAGCGGCGCGTCGCACGCGCGCCGAATCGCCTGCGCCAACTCCACTGCCGAGGCGCGAAGTGTGTTCATCTTCCAGTTGCCGCCCACGAAGGGCCGTCTCGCCGGGACCATGACCGCAGAGGGTAGCCGACGGCGTCAGACCGTACGATCCACGGCCCATGCGTTCGGCTGCGGACATTCGCCAGATCTTTCTCGACTTCTTTGAACAACGAGCGGGCCACACGGTGGTGCCGTCGAGCGCGGTGGTGCCTCACGACGACCCCACCCTGCTCTTCACCAACGCGGGCATGAACCAATTCAAGGATGTCTTCCTTGGCCGCGGCACGCGCCCCTACCAGCGTGCGGTCGATACGCAGAAGTGCATCCGAGCCGGGGGCAAGCACAACGACCTCGAAGATGTCGGCCGCGACACCTATCACCACACCTTTTTCGAGATGCTCGGCAACTGGAGCTTTGGCGACTACTTCAAGGCCGAGGCGATCGAGTGGGCGTGGGAGCTGCTGACCTCGATCTACGGGCTGCCCGCAGATCGTCTCTACGCGACCTACTTCGCTGGCGATTCGAAGGCGGGTCTCGACCCTGACACCGAGGCGCGCGCTCTCTGGCGACGCGTGCTGCCTGCGGAGCGCGTGCTGCCCGGGCTGATGCGAGACAATTTCTGGGAGATGGGCGAGAGCGGCCCGTGCGGCCCGTGCAGCGAGATTCACTTCGATCGCATCGGCGGGCGTGACGCAGCCGACCGGGTGAACAAGGGCGATCCCGATGTGCTCGAGATCTGGAACCTGGTCTTCATTCAGTTCAATCGCGAAGTCGACGGCACCTTGCGACCACTGCCGGCGCGCCATGTCGACACCGGCATGGGCTTCGAACGCTTGACGAGCGTTCTCCAAGGCAAGCGATCGAACTACGACACGGACCTCTGGACTCCGATCTTCGCGCGCATTCGCGAGGTCACGGGTGCCCGCGCCTACGACGGGAATGTCGAGAAGCTGAGTGATCCGATCGATGTCGCCTACCGCGTCATCGCCGACCACGCGCGCTGCCTCACGGCGGCGATTGCCGATGGCGCTGCGCCAGGCAACGAAGGTCGAAACTATGTGCTGCGCCGCATTCTTCGACGCGCCGTCCGCATGGGGCACCAGACGCTCGGCGTGCGCGAGCCCTTCCTCTGGCAGATGGCGCCGGCGGTCGCGGAGTCGCTCGGCGGAGTCTTCCCCGAGATGCGCGAGAAGCTTCCGCGCGTGCAGGAGATCATTCGCGAGGAGGAGAGCGCATTCGGTCGAACGCTCGAGCGCGGACTGGCGCTCTTCAACGAGGCGGCCGGTCGCTCGCGCGAAGCAACGCTGGCCTCAGGCGGTGACGGCTCAGGAACCGTCGCCGTGGCTCCGCCCCGTATTGCCGCCGAGGATGCCTTCCGACTGCATGACACCTTCGGATTCCCGATCGATCTGACCCGCGTCATGGCCGAGGAGCGCGGGCTCGAGGTCGATCTCGCGGGGTACGAAGCGCTCATGGAGCGCGCGAAGCAGACGAGTCGAGATGCCGCCGAGGGCGCCGGTGATCAGATGCAGCTCCTGACCCCCGACGCGATCGCCGGTCTCGCGCACATGGGCGTGCATCCGACGAACGACTCGGAGAAGTACCCGGGCCATGATGTCCGCACCGAAGTGGCCGCGATCTGGAATGGTCGCAACTTCGACGAGCACGCCGATGTCGGCACGCGCGTCGCCATCATCTTTCACAAGACCTCCTGCTACTCGGAGAGCGGCGGGCAGATTGGTGATCGCGGCACTTTCATCGTTTCGCGCCGGCATGGCGATGACAGCGGTCGCGACCAGCGCTTCGAGGTCGACGAGACCCGCGCCTTGGGCGGCTTCGTGCTGCATATCGGTCATGTCGCCTCCGGCCAGGTTCGCCGTGGCGACAACGGCCTGCTCTCGGTGGAACGAGGCCGACGCCAGCTCATTCGCGGGCATCACACGGGGACGCATCTCCTGAACCATGCGCTGCGCAGTGTGCTGGGCGACGAGGTCCAGCAGCGCGGCTCACTCGTCGCCGACGATCGGCTCCGCTTCGACTTCTCCTTCCATCGGTCGGTCAAGATCGACGAGCTGGCGCGGATCGAGGAACTGGTCAATGACGCGATTGCCGCTGACTCGCGTGTGCATGCCGCGATCGTCCCGCTCGACGAGGCGAAGCGCATTCGCGGTGTGCGGGCCGTCTTTGGCGAGCGCTATCCAGACCCCGTGCGCGTGGTCAGCGTGGGCGTGACGGTGGAGGAGCTCATTCGTCATCCCGATGATGCGCGCTGGATTGACCATAGCATCGAGTTCTGCGGCGGCACTCATCTGGCCACCACCTCCGAAGCGATGAGGCTCGTCATCCTCTCGGAGTCCGCGGTGTCTGCGGGTGTGCGCCGGATCACGGCGCTCGCGGGCGCTCCGGCGCAGGCGGCGGTGGCCACGGCCGCGAATCTTGCGGAGCGATTGGAAGGCGCGAAGAAGCTCGACGGTCAGGCGCTCGCCGAGGAGGTCGACGAGATCGGCGAGATGCTCAAGGATCTGCCGACGGGCGTTCTCGCTCGTCAGCGCCTTGAGCCGCTGCTTGTTGCTCAGCGCGAGCGCGTGAAGGCGTGGCGCAAGGAGAGCGAAGGCGCGAACCTCGGCCAGATCGTCGAGCGGGCGCGAGAGATTGCCGCGATGGGCGGCGGCAAGGCGATCGTGGCGCGGATCGATGGCGCTGGCCGCGACCCCCTGCTCGCGGCGCTCGATGCCATTCGCGCAAAGCGAACCCAGTCGGCCGTTCTGTTGATCTCCGCCGATCACGCCGCCGGCCGAGTGACCATTGTCGCGCATGTCCCGCCGCCGCTGGTCGAGGCGGGCCTGAAGGCGGGCGACTGGGTGCGTGTCGCAGCGCAGGCCTGCGGTGGTTCGGGCGGTGGACGCCCCGATTCAGCGCAGGCTGGCGGCAAGGACCCCGGGCGCGCCGGTGAAGCGCTCGCTGCGGCGCAGGCGCACGCGGCGAAGTTCACCGCGTAGGTTCGTTCCTCGAGAAGAACGACGACGATCCGAATCGATCGGGAGTGCCTGCCTTGGGATCATCGCCTCGAAGCGCGCTCGTGCGACCTGCCCGCTGATGATCGGTCTCGGGCCCTGCCCTGCAACGCCCGGACTGGCGGCGGCGCCACATCGAGCCCCCCGCCCTCTTTCACCACCCCGCGCGTGGAGGTCCACAGGGCCCGAGTGCTAGATTGCCGCTCTGGAGGTCTTCGCCATGGAGCAGAGGAGTGGGCATTCGTCGTCAAGCGCTGCGCGTGGTTCTGCGGGCTCCGGTTCGAACGCCGCGGGCATCGAGTCGATCCTGACCGAGGAGCGCATCTTCAATCCGCCCTCGGACCTCGCCTCGCGGCTCGGCTCGCTGCATGTCCCCGACATGGCGAGCTACCGGGCGATGTACGAGCGCTCGATCCGCGATCCGGAGGGCTTCTGGGCTGAAGTTGCCGGAGGATTCCACTGGTTCAAGCGCTGGTCAAAGGTGCTCGAGTGGGATCTTCCCTTCGCCCGGTGGTTCGTCGGCGGCACCACCAATGTCTGCTTCAACTGCGTCGACCGACAGGTGAACGAGGGCCACGGCAATGAAGTCGCCATCATCTGGGAGGGCGAACCCGTCGGTGCAGGATCTGGTGGCGCGGGGCGCGGCGATGCACGCGCTGTGGGGCCTCAGATTCGGACCCTCACCTATCGCGAGTTGCAGCACGAGGTGAGCCGATTCGGGAATGTGCTCAAGAGCCTCGGTGTGAAGCGCGGCGATGTTGTCACGCTCTACATGGGCATGGTGCCGGAACTTGCGATCGCGATGCTCGCCTGCGCTCGGATCGGCGCGGCGCACTCGGTCATCTTCGGCGGATTCGCCGCCAGCGCCATCGTCGATCGCGTGCGTGACGCCGGAAGCACGCTCATCGTGACCTGCGACGGCGGCCATCGCCGCGGCTCGCTGGTGCCGCTCAAGGACAATGTCGATCGCGCCTGCGAGCAACTCCCCGAGGTTCGGCATGTGGTCGTCTTCAGGCGATGCGCCAATCCCATCCAGTGGACCCACGGCCGCGATCACTGGTGGCATGAGCTCATGCAAGGGGCGGGTGATGCGTGCCCCTGCGAGGCGATGGACTCTGAAGAGCTGCTCTTCCTGCTCTACACGAGCGGGTCGACCGGCAAGCCCAAGGGCATTCGCCACACCACCGGCGGCTACATGATCTACACCGCCTTCACGGCGAAGATGACATTCAATCTCCACCCCGGAAGCGACGAGGTCTACTGGTGTACCGCCGACATCGGGTGGATCACCGGCCACAGCTATGTGATCTACGGGCTCCTGCCCAATCGCGTGCCCACGCTCATGTACGAGGGCGCTCCGAACCACCCGAAGGAAGACCGCTTCTGGGAGATCGTGGAGCGCCATCGCGTCACGCACTTCTACACGGCGCCGACGGCCATCCGCGCCTTCATGAAGTGGGGCGACGAACATCCGGCCAGGCATGATCTCTCCTCGCTGCGCATCCTCGGGACCGTGGGCGAGCCGATCAACCCGGAAGCGTGGATGTGGTATCGCGGGAAGATCGGGAGTGATCGCTGCCCGGTCGTCGACACCTTCTGGCAGACGGAGACAGGCGGCCACATGATCACGCCGCTGCCGGGATGCACACCGCTCGTCCCGGGAAGCTGCACGCTGCCCTGCTTCGGCATCGATGCCGCGGTCGTCGATGAACAGGGTCGCGAGCTTCCGCCGAATCGAGGGGGGCTGCTTGTCGTCCGCAAGCCGTGGCCCGGAATGCTGCGCGGCATTCACGGAGACCCGCAGCGCTACAGGGAGACCTATTGGAGCCGAGTGCCGGGCATGTACCTCGCAGGCGACGGCGCTCGGCGGGACGCGCGTGGGTACTTCTGGATCATGGGTCGCATCGACGATGTGATCAATGTCTCCGGCCATCGGCTGGGCACGATGGAAGTGGAGTCCGCCCTGGTCGCACACGACGCGGTCGTGGAGGCGGCCGTCGTCGGCATGCCTCACGAGATAAAGGGCACCGGCATCGCGGCGTTCGTGACACTCGCACCGGGGTGGCAGGAGCGAGCCAACGACGCGCTGCGCAAGGCGCTGCAGGACCATGTGGTCCAGGAGATTGGTGCCATCGCCCGACCGGACATGATCCGCTTCACCAATGCGCTCCCCAAGACGCGCTCCGGCAAGATCATGCGGCGCCTGCTCCGAGATGTCGCCGCGGGCCGCGACTCGGCCCAGGACACCACAACGCTGGAAGACTTCAGCGTGCTCGCGAAGCTGCGCGAGAGCGAGGAGTAGTCCGCATGTCCATGGCGGGATCGAGCTTGGTGGTCGTGACGCGGAGGCCCGTGGCGGGTGGCGACCTTCGCTGGCGGGGCTCGGAGCTGTGCCGTGCCGCCTCGCCGACACCCAGCCCGCGCGGCGCACGGCCACCAGCGGCGATGGCATGACGCCTCGGCCCCCGCCCGCTCACGCGATCTTCACGGGTGCCGGCGCCAGGCCCGGCGGAGGCAGCGGCGCCAGGGTCAGTTTCGACGCCTGGATGGTGTCGTCATACAGGTTGTGGATCTCGATGAACTCCTCCTCCCGGTCGAGGAACGCCGCGACCACCTCGGGATCGAAGTGGGAGCCCGACTCCTTCACGATCAGATCGCGTGCGACGCTGTGAGTGAACGCGCCCTTGTAGATGCGCTTGGAGGTCAGGGCGTCGTAGACATCAGCCACGGCCACGATCCTGCCGGAAAGGGGGATGTCCTCGCCGTGAAGACCAAGCGGGTATCCCTGGCCATTCCACCACTCGTGATGGCTGGCAGCGATATCGCGGGCCATGCGAAGAAAGCCGGCATCGGGGTAGCGCTCGAGAGCGGCATCGAGCGTCTCCGCCCCGATCGCCGCATGCGTCTTCATGATCTCGAACTCCGACTGGTTGAGCCGGTCGGGCTTGAGCAGCACCGAGTCAGGGATGCCGACCTTGCCGATGTCATGCAGCGGGCTCGTCTGGAAGATCAGGCGGATGAACTCCGCATCGATCCGATCGCGGTACTTCTCACGCGCCGCAAGCCTCCGCGCGAGCGCTCGCGAGTAGAGCTGCACTCGTTCAAGGTGCGCCCCCGTCTCCGGATCGCGAGACTCGGCGAGCTTGGCGAGCGCGAAGATCGCCACATCGCGGGTCTCGAGTCCGAGGATCCGCTCTCCGATGCGCACGCGCTCGATCAGCTCGGCAGGTTCGAACGGCTTGGCAATGAGGTCATCGGCGCCCGCCGCGAGCCCCTGCACGCGCTCGGCCGGCGTGTGGTGTGCCGTGACCAGCAGGATGAAGACATACGCCGGGAGGTCTGATCCGCGCACGGCGTGGCAGAGCTCCAGCCCCCCCATCCGCGGCATCTCCCAGTCGGTGACGACCAGGCGCGCCCTTCCCTCTTCGATCCACCTCATCGCCTCCACGCCGTCGGACGCCGTGTGCACGCGGAACCCCGCGCTCTCGAGCGTGCGTCCAATCAGGGTGCGGAAGATCTCCGAGTCATCGACGACAAGCACATTCATGACTTCTCGCTCCCCCTGGTCTCGCCGCGCGGAACATGCATCGCCAGGCGCGGGCGAAGCACCGGAAGGAAGCCGAGGCATCGTTCGACCTCCTCATGGAGCTCGTGCAGCGAGCGGGTCGCCTCGTGGAGCGCTCCAGAAAGGACGGCCTTCTCAATGCGCTCGGCGGCTGACGAGACGCCATCGGCGGCCATGGTCGCAGCAGCACCCTTGAGTGCATGGCATCGCTCCGCCGCGGCGCGCACCTCGCCCGATGACACCAGGCGTTCGATCGCCGTGAGGCTCTCGCGTGCCTGGCGTTCGAAGCGCTCGAGGAGGTCGTCGACGAGCGTCAGATCGCCCATGCAGCGATGGACGAGCGTGGCTGCGTCGAGTGGGTCGATGCCTGATCCCTCGTCGCCCGTTCCACGCGCCTGCGCATCGGGCGAGCGACCATGGCCGAGGGGGCACTGGCCGGTCCCGGTGTGGTGCCGGGGCACTTCGTCGCGCGGCGCCGAGGCGCTCCCCGCAGGCCCCGTTGAGTTCGGCGTCGGATCAATCGTCATGGTGCATTCCTCCTGGAAGTTGCGTGAATTCGCGACACAGGCGTCGAGCGCCGCTGTGACCTGCTGCAGGTCCATCGGCTTGGTGATGAAGTCGTCCATGCCCGCGTCGAGACAGCGATCGCGATCTCCGCGGACGGCATTCGCCGTGAGGGCGATGATCGGAATCCTCCTGACGGGAGCAGCGCCACCGGATCGCTCCGCCTCCCGGCGGCGGATCTCGCGAGTCGCCTCGAACCCGTCCATCTCGGGCATCTGACAGTCCATCAGCACCGCGTCGAAGGACTCTCGCTCGATCGCCTCGAGGGCGGCCCGTCCATTGGGGGCCACCGCGCACCGATGTCCAATCTGCTCCAGGAGCTCACGGGCAACCACCTGGTTGATCTCGTTGTCCTCAACGAGGAGCAGATGAAGTGAGCGGCTCGCCGTCCGGGCCACCGCATGACGCGAATCGACTGCCGTCGTCACGGCCCGCCGCAGTGCCGACCGCCGAAACGGGGTTGAGAGAACTGCGGCGCAGGCTGGAAGAGGCGGCACATCGCCCCCCCGATCGGATCGGATCAGGATCCACGGGATCCGGGCGAACATCGCGTCGAGTCGTCGGGCGTCGGCCATGGCCTGCCCCTGCGACGCCCCCGGGCGGTCGACGAGCACCATGACTTCAGGACGCCGCTCCGAGGCAGTGACACCCTGCAGCCATCGGATCGCCTCGGAGACTTCGGCCTGCTCTTCAATGCGGTATCCAAGGTCGCGGACGGTCCGAACGAGGTGATCGTGCTGGATGTGACCCTGTGCACCGATCACCAGCGCCGATCGCTCCAGGGCTCCGATCGCCGTCACAGTCTTGGTCATCGGGAGGCACGGGTCGGTGGTGGTGAGCGGAACTTCAAAGTGGAAGGTCGAGCCGCGGCCTTCCTCACTGTCGACTCCGATGGAGCCACCCATCAGCTCCACCAGGCGCTTGCAGATCGCCAGGCCGAGGCCCGTGCCGCCAAATCGACGCGACGCCGTGGCATCAGCCTGGGAGAACGCCTGGAAGAGGCGCTTCTGGCCCTCGGGAGAAATCCCAATCCCGGTGTCGGTCACGCTGAAACGGACCACTGCCCTGGCCCCGTCCGTTGTAGGGCCGATGTGTTCGACCTGGAGCGACACGCTGCCCCTTGGAGTGAATTTCACTGCGTTGCTGAGAAGATTCAGGAGGACCTGGCGCAGTCGATCGGGATCGGCATGGACGAAGCGCGGCACCTCCGACCCGATCGCGCAGGAGCAATCCAAACCGCGCTCCTTCTGCCGGATCGCGGCCATGCCGACCGCATCGTGCACCATGGCGTGCAGATCGAAGGGAATCTCATGGAGCTCCAGCCGACCCGCCTCCACCTTCGAGAAGTCAAGGATGTCGTTGATGATTGACAGCAGTGAAACGGCGGAGTATCGCCCGAGGTGAATGTACCGTCGCTGTTGCTCCGAAGTGGCGGATTGGTCGAGCAAGTCAAGCGTGCCGATGACTCCGTTGAGCGGCGTTCGAATCTCGTGGCTGACCATGGCGAGGAACTCGCTCTTGGAGCGACTGGCCGCCTCCGCCCGCTCGGAAGTCGCACGAAGCTCCTTGGCCTGTTGTTCCAGCTTCTGAGTGGCATCCAACAACTGCTGGGTGTGCAGTTCACGCGCCGCTTCAGCCGCCCGGCGATCCGAAATGTCTCGAAGAAACGAGCAGAACATGAGACGGCCGTTGGCCATGCGCGACGCCGCGACCGACATCTCGACCGGGATCTCACGACCATCTTTGCAGCGGGCAACAAGCTCCACGCGGCGACCGATCACGCGACCGCCGCCTTGGGCGCAGAACCGTGCGAGGCCGGCACGATGTCCTTCGTGAAATCGCTCCGGAATCAGCGTGTCGGTCAGGTTTCGTCCCACCGCCTCGTCGCGAGTCCAGCCAAATGCAGCTTCTGCATGCTGGTTCCATGAGATGATGACCCCATTTTCATCGGCGGCGATCGCGGCATCGAGTGCACCACCGATCATGGCGCGAGCCTGTTCTTCGCTGGCTCGCGCCGCCTCGACCGCACAGGCGAGAGCGTTGGCCTGCTCGGCCAACCGCTCCTGTGCGAGGCGCACCTCGGTGATGTTCTCGTGAGAAACGACGACCCTCACGGCTCCGTCACCGGGGAAGCGCGCGACGCGCATCATGAACCATCGTTGCTCGCGGGGGGAGTGACAGTCATACTCCATCGAGAAGCTCTGCCTGGAACCCTCGAGGACCATCCGGACACCCTCGGCAGCTTCAATGGCCTTCGAGGCGCTGTCCCCGGCGGCGGACCGGCACACCGTGAGGTAGTTGACGCCCTCGAAGGCGCCCGTCGATCCGTTGGCCGACGCGAACGAACGCCATGCCTCGTTGACGGCAAGGATCGTGCCGCGCTCATCGAGGATCGCTACATGAGCTTGGAGTGCGTCCACGGTCGCGCGAGAGAAACGCTCGGACTCAATCACCCGTTGCTCAGCATCAATGCGCTCAAGTCCGCGTCGAATCTCCCCGGCGGCGACCTCGAGCATTCGCGTGAGGCGCTCGCCGGGGACGAAGTCTCCGTCCCAGAGAAGTTCGACCACCACCTGGAGAACCTCGCCGGTGCGGATCGGAATACGAACGGCGGTGATCGGCCGCGGACCGCCCGTGGCACCGTCGTCGGTATCGGCACCACCATCAGACTCCGATCTGAACCACATGGTTTCCGAAGGGTCGGCGCGAAGGTCAAGCGAGGTCTCGCCATGTCCCATGGAATCATCGACGAGCTTCCAAGCGGCGTCTGTCCACAATGAGTTGCTGCTCCCATCCACTGAGCGAACCTCGAGCGACGGGTGGCCCGTAGTGCCGTCTCCACCGATTCGGCTCACCCGCGCGGATCGACACCCGGTCGCCTCACGGAGGGCTTCGAGGGCCAGGTGAAGCGCCTCGCTCTTGCAGAGGGATCGCGACGCTCCAGTGGCAATGGACAGCAGCATGCGCAGCTCACTCTCAGAACTGCAGGCACGCTCCAAGGCGGCGGCAAGGCTCTCCTCGGCAAGAATCTGCTCTGTCAGGTCCGAGCGGACCGAGACGAAGCGCACGATCCGTCCATGCTGGTCGCGAATGGCCACGATGGCGGTCTTCAGCCAGATCAGCGATCCGTTCTTGGATCGATTGCAGATGGTGCCGTTCCAGATGCCGTCGCGGTGGAGACACTCGAACATCGAGCTCCAGAACTCGGCGCTGTGACGCCCCGAGCTGATGAGGCGGTGCGTGGCTCCGATCAGCTCCTCGCGGGAGTACCCGGTGACCCGGCAGAAGAGATCATTCACCGCGGTGATGCGACCGTCGGCATCAGTCTCCGAAAGGATCGTGGCGGTGTCGAGGGCGATCGACTGGAGCCGAAGCTCGTGGTTCAGGCGGTCCGATTCCATGACCGCGCGACGCAGCTCCGATGTCATTCGCCGCGCGATCTCCACTGCGCGGGCGCGCGTTCGAATGAGCATGGCTGCGATTCCGGATGCGAGGGCGGCGAAGATGACTCCGCCGATGGGAAGCAGCCACTGATTGACCGCCGAAGGCTGCCCCGCATGGAGGCGCGTACCAACGGTCCAGGTTCGACCGGCCACAGGCACGCTGAACCAATTCACCGATGCATCGGCCGGGGGGCCTGCGCCCGCCCCGTCCCCATGGCAGATCAAGGAATCCTCCGAAGGCTCCGGCCCGTTGTGAACCCAGACCTGCCCGACGGAGTCGAGCGCCTTGATTGCATTGTCACTGAGGAAACGCTCCGACTCGAATCGAAGACAGACCCAGCCGGCCAGCGCCTGTCGGCGATCGCCAATCGTCTCCGGCGGCACCGTGGTGTTGAAGATCGGCAGGTAGAGGTTGAACCCGCGCGTGGAAACGCCGCCCCATAGGTCAATCAGACCGGTGATGCGGCATTCGTTCGAGTCGCACGCTTCGAGCATTGCATCAACGCGGTCGGCACATTGGCTCAAGTCGCGCCCGAGCATGAAGTGCGCCACTGGCTCCGGCTCGCAATGAGTCACTACCCATGCCTCGGGAAACTGGTGCGGGCCATCGGAGCATGGCGCCTGAGTGACATGCGCTGACTCCTCGCGAGGAAGGAGCGTCGCGATCAGCGCCTCCCGCTGGTCCTCCGGAATGCGGGTGATGACGAGCATTGCGTTGACGCCGCTCGGATCAACACTCCGTCGAACGGCTGTGACCACTCGCAGCCACTCCGCTCGATCCACACCGTTGCTGCCGTCGAAGTAACTCTGGGCTGCGCGGAGTGCCTGCTCGAATTCCCGCATGCGATCCCCGATCGTGAACTCGACCATCGCACGGAACTGATCTTGTTCGAGTCGGTGCCGCTCGGCAATTCGGTCACTGTCCACGGCGAACTTCGATCGTGTGATCAACACCACGGAGATCAGACACACCGAGAAGACGATCGCTGCCACGACGGACGCGCGAAGGAGACGCGAGTGACCGCCACACACTCCGAGGCGCAGTTCAACCTCGGCAATCGCGGTTCGCGCCGACGCCATTGCCATGGCGCGATGATGATGTTCCTGCGGATCGCACGGCATCACCGCCTTCGATCGGCCTGAACCGGGGCCGGGTTGAGCGCCGATTCGCCGAACGGCCGTTGAAATGCCTCAGATAGCGGCCTTGTTCACGAAATCTGGCTCCAGCACGGGCCTGCCGTGCGACCGGAGATCGCTAAGGCGTCAGCTGCCAGTCGAAGGCATTCGCGGTGTTGGCCCAGAAGCGCATGTCCCTGAGGGCATCAACCTGAATGGTGTCGACCGCGCCGCTGGTGAAGGCGCAGACCGCGGTTCCATCGTGTCGCGCGCTGATGTTGCCATAGCTCGCGGGCTGCGCCGGGTCATAGGCAGCCTGCCACTGCGAGGTCACGAGACGCGGCGACTCGATCCGGAAGTACCCCTCGACCTGGCGGTTGTCGCTCGTCGCATCAGTGCGCGACGACGCAAAGAGCAAAAGCTTGTCGGGATTGCGAATGCTGGAGAGCCGCTGGACATAGAAGTTCTTGAGCGGTGCCGGGGCGTTCGGCAGGAAGGCGTAGCGCTCCTGGTCACCGCCCACGAAGGTGCTGTTCATGCCGAGGCTCGGATAGAGGCTCGCGAAGTAGAGGTACTCCTCGTGCTTCCCGTTCTTCAGCTTCTCGAGTTCGGAAGCTTGCTCGTTGATGTACATCCCCTCGAACTTGTGCCCGAGATAGGGGGCGATCCGCCATGGATATCGGGCGGCGATGGTCGCTCCGCCGCCATAGCTGTTCGGGGAAATGAACGAGCCATCCTGAAGTCGTGCAGGAAGTCCGGTCTTGAATCCGGGCAGAACCCACGCATTGGAATCCGTGGCGTAGGTGTTCCACGCCATGACCATCTGTCGTGCCGCCGCCATCTCTCGCGCCCGCGAGCTGTCGGCCACCAATCGCCTGAATGCAGGCACCGAGAACGCGAGCAGAACAGCAATCGTCGCGACAACCACCAGCAACTCCACAACCGTGAAGCCACGGCGCTCGTACCGTCCGGACCTGCGGGCGGGGCGTCGGACCGGGGAACATCGGACTCGGAACGCAAATCGTGGGGACGCTGGAGCGGAGGGCATCGGGTGAACCTTCTGCATCGAACCGAGAGTGCGGCTCGTGCCGCTCTCCAGATACGCGGATCGCATGATAGGCGTTCCGTGACGATCTTGCGAATCATTCTCAATACCAACTACACTCCTGCCATGACCGCCCCCACCACCTTGCCCAGACCCTCGTCCCGATCCTCCTTTCTGACCACCGGCTTCGCCGCGGTCGCTCCCGCGCTTCTTCTCGCGGCGTCAGCGAGTGCGGAGGTCAACTACCAAGGCCTCATCCTGACCCCGGCGCTCGATCGCTGGATGTACCCATTCGGCGCTCAAGCTGGCGCGGAAGCAACGATCTCGACCTTCGGCTCGGAACCCGGTGCGCCGGACTTCGACAGCCGCGACGGGCAGATGCTGGTGCGCTTCGATACGGGTTCGCTCGTCCCCGCGGGTCTTGGTGCTCATCGATACCTGGTGACTTCGTTGCGCCTCACCGTCGAGTTCGCGAATGACCTCATCGTTGAGTACGACCCGACGCCCGATCCATGGCAGAGCTTCCTCGACCCATCGGACCCAGAGTGGGTTCCCGACCCTGACCCGGGCCAGCCGGTCGAACTCTTCGGGGTCGGCTTCCGCAACGGGTTCTCGCTTCAGACCTTTGCGGAGAACTCGCCCTACACGGTGCCGCCGAACAGTCCTCTGAGCCCGAGTGTTCGCAATGCCTTCGCGCTCTCCTTCAACGAGCAGGGCGCGGCGATCGATGTCAGCAACAACCCGCGCGAGGGCTTTGATCCGAAGCGATTCAGCGTCGGCCTGATCGACGGTCTTGAACCGGGCGATCTGATTCCCGTCGGCACCGTCATGCACTTTGACCTCGATGTGAGCGATCCTGACATTCAGGGCTATCTCGCCAAGGGCGTCGATGCCGGGCGGTTGATGTTCGCCATCACCAGCCTGACTTTCGTGGTCCAGCAGGGCGGCAACTTTCCCCGCTTCTACAGCAAGGAAAATGCCTTCGTCATCTTTGGATTGGCGCAGCCGGCGCGCTTGGAGTACCAGGTGACGATTCTTCCGGAGTGCATCCCCGCCGACCTCAACTGCGATGGCTCAGTGAATGGCGCCGACCTTGCCCTGTTGCTCGGAACCTGGGGCCCATGCGTCGGATGCGCCGCCGATCTGAACAACGACGGTGTCGTCAACGGAGCTGATCTGGCGATCCTGCTGGGCAAATGGACGGGGTGAGCGCCACCGCCTCGGAGACAATCTCTCGCACCCGGTGAACAATCGCCGAGATCTCCCCGCGATCGCGGGCGAGCACGCTGGCCATCTCATCGATGGTGCATCGATCGCCCCAGTGCATGATCAGGACCAGTCGCTCCGTCTCCGTCAGTTCAGCGATCGTGCTCAGCATGTCGCCCTCCATGGCGGCCCTCCCGAGTCCGCATGGTAACGCGAGTTCCTGGCTCGTGCCCACGGCGCGCGTGTGAGCGCACCTCTTTCGCGCGCAGGCGCCTTCTCCCGGCCTCGCTCACGCGGCCATCAGGAGGGCGCGATCGACGCGCTCGTCGACCACTTCGTGCACGAAGAGCTCTGCGAGCGCAGGGTCGAACTGGCTGCCCGCGCCGCGAAGGATCTCAGCTCGTGCCTCCTCGATCGATCGCGTCGGCGCGTAGCCGCGCGGCTGGACCATGGCATCCCAGGCGTCGACCACTGCGATGATTCGCGCGACGAGCGGAATCTCCTCCCCCGCGAGGCGACCCGGGTACCCGGTGCCATCCCATCGTTCATGGTGGTGGGTGACCGCAGCGGCGAATGAACGAAGCGCGCCAACCCTCGACACGATCTCCGAGCCCATCTCCGAGTGCTCCTGGATGAGCGAACGCTCACCTGGCGTCAGAGGCCCCGGCTTCCGGAGGATCCGCGCAGGCACCCGGAACTTCCCGATGTCGTGCAGCAGCCCCGCGACCTCGGTGATGGTGATCTCTCGCACGCTCAAGCCGGCGGCGCGGGCCAAGCCCCCCGCCAACTCGCTGACCCGCCGGCAGTGGTCGGCCATGTCCCTGTCCATGGTGGCGAATCCCGCCAGGAGGCCCTCCGCCGCGGCTCGCATCGACAGTGTGCAGGATGACTGCATGAACGCTTCTCCTCTTCAGAACTGCTCGGGCCCTTGGGGAACACCTTGAACCCCGAGGCCCTTGGGAGATCGGCCTGTCCTCGGGGCTCATCGAGGCGTTGACGACTTCGCCGTGCCGCGTCGAAGGTGTCACTTGCACAGCCCCACCAGCCGCGCGTCGCAGCCGCGCCGACCCACCCCAACTGCGTGGCGCGCCGGCAGCCGAAGTCTCTTCCCGGACCCGCTACAATCGTTCGCTTTACCACCGTGATCCGCGTTCACCCCTTTCCAGCCCTTCGCCCCATTGCCAGTCGCGCCGCCGAGGTGGCATGCGAGCCTTATGATGTCGTCACGACAGCCGAGGCGCGAGCACTGGCCGACGGTCGCCCTGCCTCGTTCCTTCGAGTCGTCCGATCGGAGATCGAACTCGATCCATCGATCGACCCCCACTCGACTCCGGTCTACGAGCACGCCCGCAGGAAGCTCGGTGAATTCTGCGATCAGGGCATCCTGCTCCGAGATGATGCGCCGTCGTTCTATGTCTATCGCCTCTCGGTGGTTGGACGACGCCAAGCGGGCCTCGTCGCCTGCATGGATGTTGAGGATTACCGCTCCGGTCGAATCCGCATTCACGAGAAGACGCGACCCGACAAGGAAGATGATCGAGTTCGGCACATCCTGACGACGCGGACGCACGCTGAGCCCGTGCTTCTGGCAGCGCGCGGCGCCGACGCGCTGAACTCCCTGCTGTCAGCGGACATGAATGAGCGTCCGCTCTATCACTTCGTTGCGCGTGATGGCGTCACGCACAGCCTTTGGCGTTCGCGTCATGTCGCCGAGTATGTCGATGCCTTCCGGGAGCTCGGCGTGGTCTATGTCGCCGATGGCCACCATCGCTCCGCCGCCGCCGATCGCGTGGCGCGCGAAGTCGATGAGGGACGCGCGCCGGCGGGTCAGGGCGAGGAGCATCGCCGATTCCCCGCCGTGATCTTCCCGGCGGAGCAACTCGTGATCCTCCCCTATCACCGAGTGGTGAAGGACCTGAACGGGCATAGTGCCGAGGCGTTCCTCGAGCACCTGCGGAACAACGGTTCGCTCACACCCACGGTGCACCCCGATCCCGACTCCCACGGCAAGGTCTGCGTGTATCTGGCCCATCGCGCGGAGCCCGGGCCCGACCGAGGTCGCTGGTACCAGTGGCAGCCGGCGCCACAGCACCTTGAGGGTCGCGATGCGGTCGCTCGACTTGATGTCTCACTGCTCCAGGATCTCGTCCTTGCGCCCGCCCTCGGTATCCAGGATCCGCGGCGCGATGCGCGCATCGGCTTCGTGGGTGGCAGCGTGGGGACCGCCGAGCTCATGGGGCAGGTCGACTCAGGCGCCGCGGCCGTTGCGTTCAGCATGTTCGCAACGAGCATGGATGAGCTTCTCGCGGTGGCCGAGGCCCACCAGATCATGCCGCCGAAGAGCACCTGGTTTCATCCGAAGCTTCGCAGCGGTCTCTTCATGCACTCATTCTGACGCGCCCCACGGCATCGCCGGCGCGGCATGATGACCGTGTGACTCGGAACGACCTGCGGCCGCGGGTACACTTCCGCGATGCAATCATCCGCCTCCCAGACCGCCAGCGGCGCGGCTCCCATCGCCGGTGTTCCACTGGCCCGCGTGCTTATCGCCGACAAGCTCGAGACCTCCGCCGTCGACGCTCTCAAGGCCTTCGGCTGCGAGGTCCTGCTCAAGCCCGATCTGCCCGCCGACGGCCTCGGCGCAGCGCTTGCGGAGAGCGGCGCCGAGGTGCTCGTTGTTCGAAGTCGAAAGGTCAATGCCCAGGCGATCGACGCCGCAACCAAGCTGGGTCTGATCGTGCGCGCGGGCGCCGGCTATGACACCATCGATGTCGCGGCCGCGAGCCGTCGCGGCGTCTTCGTGGCGAACTGCCCCGGGAAGAACTCGATCGCCGTCGCCGAGTTGGCGTGGGGACTCATCCTCGCCGCCGACCGCCGCATTCCCGACCAGGTGGCGGACCTCCGAGCCGGCACATGGAACAAGAAGGAGTACTCCGCGGCGCAGGGGCTTTACGGTCGCACGCTCGGCATCGTCGGCCTCGGACAGATCGGGCAGGAGATCGCCCGGCGCGGACGAGCCTTCGGCATGAAGGTCGCCGCCTGGAGCCGCAATCTCACCGAGGAGCGCGCGGCCGCCCATCAATGCGACTTCTGCTCGAACATCGTCAACCTCGCGAAGGTCTCCGATGTCATCAGCATCAGTGTCGCGGCCAACGAGGAGACGGCGAACCTCGTCGGTGAGAAGTTCTTCGCGGCGCTCAAGCCCCACGCGATCCTGGTGAACACGAGTCGCGGCAC
Source organism: Phycisphaeraceae bacterium (assembly GCA_019636735.1). Taxonomy (NCBI): domain Bacteria; kingdom Pseudomonadati; phylum Planctomycetota; class Phycisphaerae; order Phycisphaerales; family Phycisphaeraceae; species Phycisphaeraceae bacterium. Next base: position 256,545 of record JAHBWY010000002.1, on the reverse strand, counting down.
GGTGGTCGACCAGGCAGCCATGACCGCGGCCATCCGCGACAAGAAGCTCCGCGCCGGTCTCGATGTCTTCGCCAAGGAACCCGCGGGCGGCACGGGCACCTTCGAGGACCCGATCGTGAAGGAACCCGGCGTCTATGGCACGCACCATGTCGGTGCCAGCACCGACCAGGCGCAGCAGGCCGTGGCTTCGGAGACCGTCCGGATCATTCGTGACTACATCCTCCATGGGCGCGTCCCGAACTGCGTGAACCGCGCCGCGACCACACCGGCCACGACCCTGCTCTCCGTGCGTCATCTCAATCGCCCGGGTGTTCTCGCGCATGTCTTCTACACCCTCGGCCAGGCGAAGATCAATGTCGAGGAGATGGAGAACATCATCTACGAGGGAGCGAAGGCGGCGCTCGCGCGCATTCACCTCGATGGCGTCCCCACGAGCGAGCAGATCGACCACATCTCAAAGAATGAGAATGTTCTTGCGGTGAGCGTCTCCCAGATTGCTCGCCACACCTGATGAACAGACCGCCGAACCACCACCCTCGCCACGGATCTTCCCATGACCACCTTTGCCTCAGCGTCCACCACCATGACTTCTGCTTCCAATCGCCCCAAGCGCATCTTCAACTTCTCAGCGGGCCCCGCGTGCATGCCGGAGGAGGTGCTCGCCCAGCTCCAGGAGGACATCTGGAGCGTGCGCGGAAGCGGCATCGGCATCATGGAGCACAGCCATCGAGGCCCGGTCTACGACCGCATCATCGAGGAGGCTGAAGCGGACTGTCGCGCGGTGGCTGGGATCGGTGATGCACACCATGTGCTGTTTCTTCAGGGTGGCGCGACGCTTCAGTTCGCCATGCTGCCGCTCAACTTCCTGCATCCGGGCCGCATCGCCGACTATCCCGACACCGGCGTCTGGGCGACCAAGGCATGCAAGGAAGCGAAGCTCTTCGGCAAGGTGAATGTCGCCTTTGACGGCTCGAAGACGAAGTACGACCACACGCCGAGCGCGAACGAACTCACGCTCACTCCTGACGCGTGCTACCTCCACTACTGCTCGAACAACACCATCTACGGCACGCGCTGGCCAGAGCCGCCGAAGACCAACGCGCCGCTGGTCGCCGACACGAGCAGCGAGATGTTCGCGAGGCCCTGGGACTTCCAGCATCACGCGATGGTCTACGCGGGCGCTCAGAAGAACCTCGGCCCCAGCGGTGTCGTGCTTGTGCTGCTGCGCAAGGACTTCCTCGAGACGCAGCGCAAGGATCAGCCGATCGCCACCATGCTCGACTATCGCAAGCATGTCGAGAACGGCAGCCGTCTGAACACCCCCAATACCCTCGGCATTCATGTCATGGGCCTGACCTTCAAGTGGATCCTGAAGCATGGAGGCCTGAAGGCGATCGAGCAGCGCAATGCCGAGAAGGCCGGAGTCATCTACGCCGCCATCGATGGCAGCGGCGGCTTCTATCGAGGCCATGCGACGCGCGAGTGCCGGAGCCACATGAATGTGGTCTTCCGTTGCCCGAGCGAGGACCTCGACAAGAAGTTCGTGAAGGAGGCCGAGGCTGCGGGCATGGATGGACTCAAGGGCCATCGCGATGCAGGCGGCCTTCGTGCGAGCATCTACAACGCCTTCCCGAAGGCCGGCTGCGAGGCGCTCGCTCAGTTCATGGCGGAGTTCGCGAAGAAGAACGGCTGAAGTCGCCCCACGCGATCGCGGGGCCGCAAGTGCGCTGACGGCGCGGGCGGCCGTCGTGCGACGGGCGCCATTCGATCGATCGGGGCGATGGAGGACACCCGCTTGAGCGAGCCGATGGACGGTCCTTCGCACGACGCTTCGCACGGCTGTTCGAAGGCCTCTCCGTCAAGCGCCCTTCGGCTCTGCGGCATCACCATCGCCTCTCGCGCGGCGCTCGTGCGCCTTTTTGTGCTCATGGGAGCCATCGCGATCGCGCTCGTCGTGGCGCACCGCATGTGGATCGTGATGCCCGGGAATTCGTTCACCGGAGCGTTGCCGGAAGCGACCCCGGCCGAGCGGGCGCTCGCGGAGGCCCTCGCCCGCGATGTCCAGTTCCTTGCAGGCGAGATTGGCCCGCGCAATCGCGCATTCGCAAGGGCGTACACCAGAGCGGCCGACCACATTGAGCGCCGACTGCGATCGATGGGCTACGAGCCGCGGCGCGAACCTTCACCTGACCACGATCCGACGGCGAGTCCGGGGAACATCATCGTCGAGCGTCACGGCGGCGCGCGAAGCGAGGAGATCCTCGTCATCGGGGCCCACTACGACAGCTTCGAGGATTCTCCCGGCGCCAACGACAACGCGACGGGCGTGGCCGCGGTTCTCGCGCTGGCCGAGGCCTTCTCGCCCGCCAGGCGACCCGCCGCGCCGGAGCGCACCCTTCGCTTTGTGCTCTTTGCCGACGAGGAGCCTCCGTACTTTCAGACGGAGGACATGGGCTCCTTGACGCACGCCCGCGCTTCCCGTCGAGCGGGCGACCGAATCGTCGGCATGCTCTCACTCGAGACGATGGGGTGGTACTCCGATGAGCCGGAGTCGCAGAAGTACCCGCCACCACTCGGATCGCTCTACCCCGATCGCGGCAACTTCATCGGCTTCGTCGCCAACCCGCGTTCCCGCGCATTCCTGCATGAAGTGATCGGGGCCTTTCGGGAGACCACGGAGTTTCCGTCGGAGGGCGCAGCGCTGCCCGGCGTCATTCCCGGCATCAGTTGGTCTGACCACTGGTCGTTCTGGCAGGAGGGCTATCCCGGCCTGATGATCACGGACACCGCGCCATTCCGTTACCCCTACTACCACACGACGGGCGATACACCGGACAAGATCAACGCCCTGAAGCTGGCGCGGGTGGTCGCAGGACTGGAACGAGTGCTGGGGCGACTCGCGGGCGCCGATCGGCCAGGCCCCTCGGCTCCCCATGCCGAGAACGCGTCACTCACGGCACCGTAGGCCGCGGCACCTGAACATCTTCGATCTCTTCCGGTGATGCGCGCACTTCCAGCGTCCGCATCCGCGATCGCATTGCGTCCGCAAGGATGGCGACCATTCGCCTGTTGACCTCGCGCTGTTTCACGGCGATGCGAATCGTGTGCGTGCCAAGAACACGGCTTGTGCGGCCCGCGTCACGAATGAAGAGACCTCGGCGAGCGCAGTCGGCGCAGAGCGCCCTGGCATCCGGACCGTTGGGGGGCAGTCGAAGAAGAAGCCAGTTTGCGCCCTCTCCAATCAGCGTCAGCTCCGGCATCGTCTCGTCGATCAACATCATGAGCTCCCGCCGCAGCTCCACGGTCTCGGCGTGATGCCTGCGTGCGTGCTCAGAGTCCCGAAGAGCCTCGATGGCCGCCATCTGCGCCGGCAGACCGATCTCCCACGGTGGGCTGAGATGCCTGATCTCGCGCACACGCTCCTGATGCGCGCAGAGATACGCCACGCGGAGCCCGCTGAGAGCGTGCGCCTTGGAGAGCGACTTGCACACGATCAGTCGAGGATCGTGAGCGGCGATCGACTCGAGAGTTTCGTCCGGCGCCTCGAAGTCGATATAGGCCTCGTCGATCCAGATCCGAGTCGAGCGGGGTGTCGAGGCGAGAATGCGAAGGATCTGGCTCCGCGAGAGGAGTTGACCCGTCGGATTGTTCGGATTCACCAGAATCAGGAGATCGATCCGCTCGGCGCAACACCGCGCGATGACTCGCTCCGGATCAATCCGGAAGCCCTCCGATTCACGCAGCTCCATGCGCTCGACCTTGCAACCGATGAGCCTCGAGAGCACATGGTCATACTCGCCGTAGGTTGGGTCAGGCAGCAGCACGCGCGTATCGGCACCGAACCAGAGCCGCAGCGCTCGATGGATGAGCGCCGACGAGCCGGCGCCGACCGAGATCGACTCGGGTGGAAGTCCGCGGCACTCGGAGATCTCACGCACCACGCCTCGCGCGTCCTGAGGAGGTGCCGTGGCAATCGACCAGGCGAGGTACTCCTGAAGGACGCGGAGCACCCCCGGTGCCGGCGGAAACCAGGCGTCGAGCACATCGGCGTTGATGGTGGACTCGTGACGATCGACTCGCTCGAATCGTTCCCCGATGGCGGCGAAGGCGGCGCCGCCGTGAAAGCAGCACTCTTCGCACTCCGACACCGACGACTCGAGATGACCGCAATGATCGGGACCGAGCGCGAGCTCGAGCGGCGCGTCGAGGTCCCACTCGATCGATGAGCGACCGTCTCCGATCCGGGCGGAGATCTTTCGATGCCGTTCCATGCCGCGAACTCGGTCGATCGTGGCGCTCATGAGCTCATAGGTCACCCTGCCTGATCGGGCCAGAAGTCCATGCGGTTCCAATCCCGCCTTGACATAGAAGGACCGAAGCTGCTGCCGGCCGATCGCCACCACTCGATGACCGCCGCGCGCCTCGATCCAACGGAACGCCGCCAGCATGAGGATCGCCGCCAGGCGGGATCCTCGCCGATCCGCAGGAACGGTGAGGAGACGCACTTCGTGGGCACCCTCGTCCATCTCGAATGGAAGCTCCTCCCGCTTGAAGTACTTGTCGATCGAGAATCGACGACTTCCCGCCGGCGTGATGGTGACGAACCCCACGAGGTCATCGCCACAGGAGGCCACGATCTGAACATTGAACTCGTCGAGCTCATCGGAGAGCGCTCGCAGGGCGTTCTCCTGGTGCTGCCCCAGCTCGGTCGCATAGACCTCATGCCGCAGTCGTCGGATCCGCTCGCGCTGTTCAGCAGTCGCGATCGAGACCCGCGTTCTCGAGGGCACGGACATGTCGCGGGAGCGTACCACTGCAGCCATGCAGGAACTGCCTTGAACCGCGATGCGGGTACAACCTGCGGTGTGCAGTACCGCATTCTGCTCTACCCCGGCTTCGACGAACTCGACGCCATTGCTCCCTTCGAGGTGCTCTCGATGGCGGCAAGGCGATTGGCGCCTGCCTCGGATGCGTGGTGCGTCGACCTGGAGACGATCAACGGCGCCGAGGAGGTGCGAGCGTCCAACGGTCTCGTGGTTCGAATTGAACGACGAGCGCCGACGGGCCATGCGCCGCAGGTTCTCATTGTGCCCGGCGGCGGCTGGGTCGATCGATCCCGCATCGGCGCCTGGAGCGAGTTCGAGCGCGGCGATGGCCCAGGCACCGTCGCGCGCGCCGTTCGTGAAGCCCACGCTCGCGGCACCATCATTGCCAGCGTCTGCACCGGTGCCATGCTGCTCGCACGCGCGGACCTCCTCCGAGGGCGCCGGGCCATCACCCATCACGCCGCCATCGATGATCTCGAGCGATGCGGCGCCGTGATCGTCCGCGACCGCGTGGTCGATGATGGCGAGATCATCACGGCCGGCGGTGTGACCAGCGGAATCGACCTCGCGCTCCACCTGGTTGAACGATTCGCATCCGCCGCGCATTCCAGCGGCAAGAGTCTGGCCGACGAGATCGCTCGCACACTCGAGCATCCGCGAACGGCCGCAACACCGAGACCGTCGAGTCGATCCTCCTGACACGGCATCTGTGGGCGACCCCGCACTCATCCGGCGAAGCCGACTCTCAGCCGCGCAGACTTGCATCGTCGCGCCCATCGCGGTACGCCATGCGTGTGTGGACGCGTGATTCACTGCACCAGATGATCGAGTCGAGGATGAAGGGCTACCGCTTCATCGTGGTGGCCAACCGCGAGCCCTTCATTCACCGATTCGATGGCGATCGGATCACCGTTGTGCGTCCAGCAAGCGGCATGGCGACGGCGATCGATCCCATCATGCGCGCCAGCGGCGGCACATGGATCGCGCACGGCTCGGGCGAAGCGGACCGAGAGGTGGTGGACACCTCCGACCGAATCAGGGTCCCTCCGGAAGATCCCTCGTACACGCTCCGGCGCATCTGGCTCTCGAAGGAGGAGGAGGAAGGCTACTACTACGGCCTCGCCAACAGCGCCCTCTGGCCGCTCTGTCATGTGACCTTCGTGCCGCCGGTCTTCCGACCGGCTGACTGGGAGTGCTATCGCCGCGTGAACGAGCGCTTCGCCGACGCCGTCCTGAGCGAGGTCGGCGACGCCCCCAGCTTCGTCTTCATCCACGACTACCACTTCTGCCTGCTGCCGCGCATGCTCAAGCGCGCCAATGCGAACATCATCGTCGCGCAGTTCTGGCACATTCCCTGGCCCAATCGCGAGGTCTTCCGCGCGTTCCCCTGGAAGCAGGAGCTCCTGGAAGGCCTGCTCGGCAACGACCTGCTGGGCTTTCACATCCGCTACCACTGCCAGAACTTCCTCGAGACCATCGACCGCACCATCGAGGCGCGTGTCGATCCCGACCGCTTCCAGATCACTCAGGGTGGACGCACCACCGCGATCCGCGACTTCCCGATCACGATCGACTTCGAAGCCCAGTCGCAGCGAGCCTCGTCGCCGGAGGTCGAAGAGGCGATGGAGCGCTGGCGCCGAAAGCTCGGCCGCCGCGCCGAGATGATCGGTGTCGGCATTGATCGGCTCGACTATTCCAAGGGCATTCCCCAGCGGCTTCACGCCGTCAACGAGTTGCTTCGCAGCCGCCCCGAGTGGCGTGGTCGGCTGACCTTCGTGCAGGTGGCGGCGCCGAGCCGAAGCCATATCGAGCCCTATCAGCGGATCGAGGACGAAGTCGATCGCCTCGTGGAAGAGATCAACTTCCGCTGGCGTGAACGGGATTGGCAGCCCATTCACTTCTTCAAGACCCATCATGATCCCGTGGAGATGACGGCCCTTCACCGACTGGCTCGCTTTGCGGCGGTCACGAGTCTGCACGATGGCATGAACCTTGTTGCCAAGGAGTTCGTCGGCAGTCGCATCGACAATGACGGCGTGCTGGTCCTCAGCCAGTTCACCGGCGCCGCCCGCGAACTCACCGATGCGATCCAAGTGAACCCGTTCGCCATCCACGAGATCGCCGACGCCATGCACGCCGCGCTCATCATGCCTGCGGAGGATCGCGCGCGCCGCATGAGGCGCATGCGCAGTCATCTCGCCCAGAACAATGTCTATCGTTGGGGGGCGAAGATTCTCTCGGAGCTGCTCAAGTTCGACTTCCCCGAAGATGCCGAGTCACTCCTGCGTCTGCGCACCTGATGCAACGAACGCGGCGGCGAGTGATGATGCTCCTCAGGAACCGGGCGGCATCTCCAGCGCCGCGGCACCCCACGGAAGCTCGAAGCGATCGCGCGTAGTGGCGTATCCGAATCCGCCCATGCGACCCACCGCATCGAGCTTCGCGGGGTCGATCCGATGGCGCGCATCAACCATCTCGTCGCGCACATGCACTCGCACGACGGCGCCAATGACGATGTTGCCGGCGTTGGGCACGGCGCTCCCGCCATCGAGACGAATCACTTGAAGGGTTCGGCACTCAAAGGCAACCGGGCTTTCCGCCACGAACGGCGCCCGCACCATCACCCCGGGCCTCGGTGTCAACCCCGAGAGTTCGAACTCGCTTGCGCCATAGGGAAGCGGCTCGGCTGCGGCGACCACGCGCCGGATGATCGGGTGGGCCGCGATGCTGACGGTGAACTCCCCTGAGCCGCCTTCGCTGCGCGACTTCGCGTTGCGCAGCGAGTCCTTCTCATGACCGTGCTCATCATTGGCCGGGCAGAAGAGGAGTGACATTGGCTCACTTCCAGCGCCGGCAAAGAAGCTGAATGGCGCGAGGTTCACCGAGGCGCCATCGGGCGAAGTCGTCCCGACGACGGCGATCGGTCGCGGCACGATCGCGCCGATCAGCAGCTTGTATCGCTCCGACGAGGGCAGCGTCGCAGGGTCAATCTCCATCGTCCTTCCCTTCGGCGCGGTTCGCGCGCTTCGCCCCGGCGTTCGCCCGACATGGCAGCTCGTGTTCGCGTACGAGATGCTCGACAAGCGCGTCGACCGCGATCATGATCTCCTTGAACATCAGATCGAAGGCTTCCGGACCGTGCGGGTAAGGATCGTCGACTTCCATCGTTGCGCCGATCGGTGTCGCCGAGAAGCTCTTGAGAAGCTGCACTCGTTCGGCCGGCGCACCCATCCTCGCCAAACCTCTCCGGTTCTGTTCATCCATGCAGATGATCAGATGCGTGCGCGCGAACTCATCGGGCTCCACCTGCCGCGCACGAGACACCATCGGAATGCCGTGTCGGGCCGCCACCTCGCGCGCCCGCTCATCGGGTCGTTCGCCGGCATGCCAACCCCCGAGCCCCGCGCTGGAGACTTCCACGAACGGGTCGGCCCCCACCTCGCGAAGTCGATGCTGAAGGACCGCCGCCGCGACAGGACTCCGGCAGATGTTGCCCAAGCAGATGAAGAGAACTCGAATCCTGGCGGCCATGCACAGGATTCTTCACATTCACCATCAGCTTCGCAAGGGGTCGCGTCGATATCCTCGACCATCCCATGAGCGCGCTCTACGAATATGACCTGATCTGCATCGGAAGCGGTCCCGCAGCCATCCGCGCGGCCATTCAGGCCGCGAAGCTCGGCCGACGCGCGGCGGTGGTCGAGAAGGCCCGCATGCTGGGAGGTTCCTGCCTTCGCACCGGCACCATTCCGAGCAAGACCTTCCGCGAAGCGGTTCGCACGATGACCGCTGACACGATCGCGAGGTCCATGCACGCCACCGGGCTTCAGCGTGTGCGTCCCACGATGCCGCAGCTCGTGGCGCGCGTGCAGGAAGTGATCGAGACCGAGGCGACCACGACGCGCGCCATGCTTGATCGCAACGATGTCACGGTGATTCCGGGCATGGCCTCGTTCATTGATGCGCACACGCTTCGCATTGAAGCGACCGATGCCACTCGGGTTCTCCAGGCGGCTCATGTGCTGATCGCCACCGGGAGCCGCGCGATTCTCCCGCCCGGGGTCCGCTGCGATGGCGAGACGATCTTCTCAAGCGACAACATTCTGGAGATGCGCGAGCTCCCGCACTCCATGACCGTCATGGGCGCCGGCGTCATCGGGATCGAGTTCGCCTCGATGTTCGCCGCCGCCGGAGTCCTGGTGACGCTCGTCGACAAGGTCGATCGTCCTCTCGGTTTCGTCGACCGAGAGCTGATCGACGAACTGATGCATCAACTCCGCGCGCTGCGCGTCACCTTCCGCATGAACGAGGAGGTCGACCAGGTCGAGGTCACGGAGGCTTCACCGCGCCGGGCCGCCGTCGTCACCCGCAGCGGCAAGCGGATCGTGAGCGATGTGATCCTGATCTCCGCGGGTCGCGTGGGCAATGTCGAGAACCTGGAGCTCGAGGCAGTCGGCATTCAGGCGGACGATCGCGGGCGCCTGAAGGTCGACGAGCACTACCGCACGGATGTGCCGACCATCTACGCCGCAGGCGATGTGATCGGGTTTCCGGGCTTGGCGGCCACCAGCTACGAACAGGGGCGTCTGGCCGCGTGCCACATGTTCGGCGAGCGCAGTGAGCCGATGGGCGAACACTACCCGTACGGCATCTACGCCATTCCCGAGATCTCGATGGTCGGCGCCACGGAAGAGCAGCTCACGAAAGCGTGCGTCCCCTACGAGATCGGTGTTGCCCGTTACGGCGAGATTGCGCGCGGCCTCATTCGAGGAGCGGATGCCGGGGTGCTGAAGCTCATCTTTCATCGCGACACTCGACAACTGCTCGGCGTGCATTGCATCGGTGAGCAGGCGACGGAGCTGATCCACATTGGCCAGGCGGTGCTTCGCCTCGGTGGTGGTCTCGATTACTTCCTGCAGACGGTCTTCAACTATCCGACCTTCGCCGAGTGCTACAAGACTGCCGCGCTCAATGCCCACAATCGCTTGCGGCTCTCCGCGAGTGCGTCCCCAGCGCGTGACACCTCCGCCCCCGTGGCACGCCCGGCGCCCGAAGCACGGTGATCGTCTGGAAGTGAAACCGCCTCAGCCTGAAGCGACGCGGCTATACTCGATGCTCTTTGACAATCGGGCCCGAACTGGCTTCGACCGGACAATCCCGTCCTGTCGTGGCGCGCCGTGGAGCATGCAGGCCACGCAAAAAGCATGCACAACAACAACTGCCAACACGCAGTACGCTCTCGCGGCCTAATATTGGCCGCACGGAACCCGCCCGATGCCCGGTAGGGTGAAGTTCCGCAATCATCGGGCAGGCACGAATCGGCCGACAGACCCGACCGTGTGACATTCAGTCCGTCTTGGTTCCGCCGAGGCTGCTGCCGGCCGTAGGCGGAGTGACGATCAACGGCAGATACGCGCGTAGAGGCGACTTGACGACTGTTTCGGCACGGGAGTTCGAATCTCCCCGGGTCCATTGCGAGTGGAAGAAGCGAGCCCGGAGGCGGAGCCATGATCCGCCGTCCGGGCTCGTTCTCGTTCGTGGTCGCGGCTGGGGCGCCTATTGCGGACACGGCCCCCATGCACCGAGCAGAATGGCGAGATCAGCGCCATTCACCGATCCATCCTTGTTGATGTCGGCGGGGCATGGCGGCGAGCACGCGCCCCACGCACCAAGCATGATTGCGATGTCGGCGCCACTCACCTGGCCATCGCCGGTCAAGTCCGCGGCGCATGGCACCTGAGGACAAAGGCCCTGGAAACCCGGGCAGCAGTCGCCTGAGCTCAGGCACTCCGGGTCACACCAGCAGCCGGATGGCGACTGGCTGCCGCACCATCCGTCGCAGGGGTTGTCAGGCTGGCACTCATCGGGGATTCCGTCATGGTTCGAGTCCATGCTCAGCCCCATGGCGATGTCGTACGCGTCGTGCCGTCCGTTCTGGTTGCAGTCCTCGATGCCGTCGAGGCGCACGACGACCTCGTCGACCCAGCCATCCGCCATCGAGATCGTGATGGAGTCGAGTTCAAAGTCATCCGGGAGCGTCACGATGGTCTGCACGAAATCGCAGGGGAAGGTGGTCGGAAGGGCGACGAAGAAAATCATGCCCGATGTTGAAGTGACCTGCGCGTCGAAGGCCTCGCCTGCCGTCCAGAACTCCACCATGGTGGCGCGCGTCTGCTTCGGAATGGTGGGACGAGTGTGATAGGCCGCGTTGACCAGGCGAAGCGAGAAGGGAGCCGCTTCGGGAAGCGGGGCGGCGCAAAGCGGATCGATGAACGCCTCGGAGAACAGCGGATCGAACAGGATGAAGTTGTGCAGAAGGAAGTCGGGATCGGGGAATGGCCGCGGCTCCGCCGGATCAACCGAGATGAAGGTCTCGATCAGGTCCCCGTGACCGAAGGTGACTTCATCGCTCGTGGCGCCGACACCGACGATGGCCGCGCTGGTCTGCGCCGATGCGGGATAGGAATTGACGCTGCGGTTCTCATGCACGCTGCCGCAGGTCAGGGCGAGCAACTCCACCTTGTAGGCGCGATAGCGTCGCGGCGGACTGTCGAAGCAGACGGTGAAGAGGTTCAGCGGCGGCTTGCTCAGGTCCTTTGCTGCAATGGTGCTGCTGAGCAAGAGCGGAAGACCGTTCAGCGCACCGGGAAGGGTGAGCACCGTTCCATCGGCGCATGTGTGATCGACCGCTCCGGGCGCGATCCACGGCCCACCGGGAGCCGTCGCCGCGGGGTTGAGTGCGATCGTCGGCGGTCCGACGACCCCGGTCATCCGCTCCGGACCGTACATGCCGAAGAGCACGGGCTCGGTGTTGCAGCCACCGTTCACATTGAAGCGCCGCGCCTTCAGATTGAAGAGTCGAACGACCGGGCACTTCTGCGGAACGATGAGGTCAAGTCGCCGGAACCTGATGATGCACTCCGGCTTCGGCGGCTGACCTCCGTTTCCTCCGCCACCGCTGCCGAGAACCTGCGTGGCCATGAAGATGCCGGGCTGATTGGGACCGCCATAGGTGCTCGAAAACTCGAGGTAGTGATCCTCGATCTCTCCGAACTCATCGTGCGCCGCGATCATGGTCCCGTCCCACGCGATCTGATTCTGAAGGAGCGGCCAGTTGCACTTCGGGTCGATGTTCGCCAAACCCGAGTAGACGCAGCCAATCTGCCGATTGCTCACCACCATGCGAACCCACAGCGGACTGAGCGGATTCTCCACGCGAATGCCGCTGATCGTGATGGTGCGCGTCTCGCCCGGCCCCATGGTGATGGGAATGTCGCGCACGGCGTGCTCCATATTGCCATCGACCTGCGGGAGTCCCGTCAAGGCGTTGTAGAGCTCACGCCATGCTCCGTCACGATTCTGATCGATGAAGAGGTTGAAGTAGAAGGTGCCGTCGGCAGGATGACCCGCCGTGGTACTCACTCGGAACCTGATGTCCGCAATCGGGTTTGACCCCACGGCGTAGAGAAGAATCTGCGGCACCGCGTCGTTGTCTGGTGACGAGGGAGTCTGCGTCGAATCGAAGGTCGCCGTCGGCGACACGGTTCCCAGCCGGAAGGTGGTGGGCACCTTGAGCCATGTGCCGTGATCGTGGAGTGGCGTCGCAGGCACCAGGTTGGTGTGATCGAAGTTCGTCACCCAGCGTGCCAGCACCCCCGGATAGGCGAGGATGAGCGGCATGCTCGTCGTGCTGCCGACCGGCGCATCGCCATAGTCGGCCAACGGCGGAGTGAACGCAGCCACCTGTCGAGTGGTGCCAACCGCACCCGCGGCGGCAAGGGCCAGCAGCGACACGCCAATCATGGGCGCAACTGAACACGCCCGAACCCCGACGGGTCCGATCCGACGATTCTGCCCCTTCATGATGGAAGTCCTTCCACCCCCGGAGAGGTGTTCTCGCATGGTCCGCCCCCACGACAATTGGAGGAGCGACCTGCGTGCAGGATCTTATCACGATCTGAACCGGAATAGTTCGGGAACTCTTGCACGAACACGGCGGCCTCGCGCGAGATTCACCGAGACCGACAGTGCGATTCAACCGCGAAAGCCGTACCGCCCCGCGTATAAGTGGCGAAGTGCCCGGGTCGCCAGACACCTCCACCGGCTCCTCGTCCGCCTCGCGGCTCGGAGCGAGCATGACCGATTGGAGCGAGGTCGCCCGCGCTGCGGACCCCGACTCCCACGGCTACGAAGCGTCGCGGACCTCGCTCGCCCAGCGCTACTGGCCGATCATTTACGCATTCATCCGCCAGAGCGGCCGCGATGAGGAGACGGCGCTCGACCTCACGCAGGGCTTCCTTGCCGATGTGCTCTTCTCTCGCGGCCTGCTCGATCGCGCCAACCCTGAGCGCGGACGCTTTCGAACGCTGCTCCTGAGCTCGGTGGTGAACTACCTTCGCGATGATCATCGTCGCCGCACCGCGGCGCGGCGACACCCCGGCGAGGGGCGATTCGTGCTGCATGGAGCCCTTCCGGTGATTCGTGACCCATCGCTCACTCCGGAGCAGGCCTTTGCCGCCGCCTGGGTGGCGATGCTCATTCGAGAGGCGGCCGAACAGTGCCGCCAGCAGTGCATGCGCGAAGAACGCGAGGCGGCATGGATCTGCCTTGAGCGCCGCATTCTTCGCCCCGCACTCGAAGGTGCTTCACCTGCCACGACCGAGGAACTGAAGCAGATCACAGGGCTTGCGACCGCGTCGCGCATCGCCCGCGCGCTGGCGTCGGCGAAGCGCTGCTTCGCGGAGCGACTTCTCGAACGCATCGGAGCAAGCGCTCACGATGATGCATCCGACGAGGAGATTCGCACGCTGCTCAAGCTCTTGGACGGCGAGAAAGGAAGGAGTTCATCATGACGCAACCCCGCCCGCAGGTTGATCCGGGCCTCCTTCGCCCCACGCTCGCCTGGGTGCGGGCGTGGAGCCAGTCCCCGGAGTGGGCTGTCGCCGACCTTGTGGCCCGCGAGCTCGAACCTCGCTGTGAAGGTGCCATCGACCTCATCACCTCCCCGGACACCTCGCTCACGAGCCTGGTCAAGGCGAAGTCGTTGTTCAAGGAGCTTCGCATGGAGGGCGACACGCTCGAGGAGCGCAAGCTGGCGTCACAGCTCTATGCCCTGACGATTGCGGCGGCCCTCGTTCGCTTCGACGAGTTCATCACCCGACAGCGGCGAGCCTCGATCAAGCAGGCGTTTCAGCATCTGACGCAGGACGACGCACTTCCTTGGTCGCTGCGCGAACTGGCTCGGGTGGCGCTCGCGCGATGTCCCGGCGTGAGCTGAGGTGCGGTCGCGCATGGACAGCCTGCGCCATCGAAACAGAATCTGCGTCGAGTCGCGTCGGAGTGCCCCAGGGCCTGTTCGCACACGCCCCACCCGTCCCGTCGCACGCCGACCAGGCCCGCCATGCGATCACCGCACGCCAGCGCGAGTCACCGCGGCGCCGAGAACCAGGTTCCCGGATCGACCGTCGGTGGCGGAAGAGCCCTCTCCCAGTCGATGCGGGTTCCGCCGAGCAGCGTGCCTGTCGCAAAGGAGAGGTCAACGAGGGCGATCTGCCACGCGGCGAGCGCCGCGACCTCGCGGCTTCGCGCATCAGAGAGGCGAGTGCTCGCATCCAGCACATCCGTGCTTGTCCGCAGCCCCACGCTGAACTGCCGCTCCTCGCCCGCGAGCGTGCGTGCCGCGAGCACCACTTCGAGCCGCGCCGCCAGAATCCGGCGCCACGCGTTTTCCAGGTTATCGAGCGAATTGAGGACTTCCTGGCGAATCACCAGGGCGCGAAGATCGCGGGTCGCCAAGCGCTGGAGTCGCGCCAGAACGGCCTGCGCAATCCGGCTGCGCGCCGCCTCGTTGCCGAGCGGAATCTCAGCCCGCACGCGAAGGAGGTACTGGTCGTCATCGCCGATCTCGGAGACGGAGCCCCCGAAAGAGGTGCCTCGCCCGAGGACCTGGTACTGGTAGTCGAGCACAAAGAGCGGCAGGGCCTGATTGCGTCGCAGATCGATGGTGGTCGCGTCGATCGCAAGTTGAAGCTCGAGCTCCAGCATCTCCATGCGCTCTGCGACCGCTCGTGCGGCGAGCTCCTCGCCATCGAGCGTCAATCCAAGCGGATTCGGAGGGGTCACCGGCATGAGCGCCGTGGGTGAACTGATCGGCAAGTCCGGGTCGTTCATGATCCGCTTCAGGTCGCGGATGCGAAGACGCAACTGGTTGTCGGCGACAATGATCGCTTCGACGGTGCGCCCGACCCCGCTCTCGGCGCGCGTGATCTCGATCTCAGGCGCATCCTCGGCGCGCACTCGGTTGCGGGCCAGCTCGAGCTGGGCCATCGCCAGCTTGTACTGCTCCTGCCTGACCTCGAGCTCCTTCCACGCGGCGTAGAGATTCCAATACGCGCGGTCGGCATTGGCCAGCACGCGGATGGCTTCGAGCTTGGCGCGGGCATCGGCAATCTGGCTCGCCAATCTCGCAATCCGGATGCTGGCGGTGTTCGCCTCGATGCCCGCGTTGCGAAGGAGTGGCTGGCTGATGCTGAACTCAAGCCCGCTCTGCCATGAGTCCGAAGTGATCAGGGGATTGTTCGGATCGGCGCGGTTGAAGAGGCCGCCGGCGGTGAAGGTGCCTCCGGTCGCCAAAGGGAAGCGAACGCCCGTATCGAGCGAATCACTGGCGATGGGAAGTCCCTCCTCGAGGTTCGTGAGGAGATTGTTCTCATTGCGGGTGTAGTTCGCGAAGAAGGTCGATTCGAACTTCGCTTCCTCCTCGCTGACGCGCGATCGGGCGATCGACGGGTCAATCTGGATGACCTTGAGGTCGAGGTTGTGTGACAGTGCCTTGGCACGGACATCGGCAAGAGTGATGTCCGTGCGCGACGGAAACTCGAGACGCCGCGGCCCATCTTCGAGGATCCGGCGCTGCGCGTCTTCGAGCGTTTCGGGAGGCCCGCGCGTCTCGGCCTCGGGTTCGAAGGCGGCGATCTCGCGGAGCTTGGCGGGCGGCACTCGCCAGGGTTCCTCCCAGTCGCCGAAGAGTTCATTCTGGCACCCGGCGCTCGCCGCAAGGGCCGCCATGACTCCGGACCACGCGACAAGAGTCATCGCGCCTGATCGTGGGCGGCGTGGCGAGCTCTCCGTGGCCGACGCGGGCATCATCCTGCGCAGGCTACTCATGTCGAAGGGCTTCGATCGGATCGAGGCGGGCGGCCTTGATGGCGGGGAACATTCCGAAAACGATACCGACCAGCGCACTGAAGCCGAACGCGATGGCGATCGCCCACATGGGCACGGTCGCATGCTCAAGCCCCGCCTGCGGAATCATCATCATGGCGAAGGCGAGCCCCTGGCCGATGGCGACTCCGAGGAACCCTCCGACCAGACAGAGGGTGACGGCCTCGAGGAGGAACTGGAGCAGGATCGCCGCTGGCGTGGCGCCCACCGCCTTGCGCAACCCGATCTCCCTGGTGCGCTCGGAGACCGAGACGAGCATGATATTCATGATGCCGATTCCGCCGACGAGCAGCGAGATGCCGACGATGCCACCGGCGATGGCCGTGATGGCGGCGGCCATCGACTTGAACTGGTCGATGTACTGATCGATCGCTTCCACTCGGAAGGTGTCGGGTTCACCTCGACCGATGCCGCGTCCGCGCCGCATGACATGCATGATCTCCGCCCGCGCCTCCTCGGCGTGCTGCGGACTGAGCGCCATGGCGGCGAATCGCATGAAAAACCAGGAGTCTTGGAGTTTCTCCACCACGGAGAAGGGAATGAAGATCTCCGTTCGACTGGTGTTCATGCCGCCGAACATGCGCCCCTGGATCGTCTCCACGATCCCCACGATCAGGAATCGCCGTCCACCCAGAAGGATGTGCTCGCCGATCGGGTCCTCGGGAAGTCGCAGCTCCTCGATGGCCGCCTCGTTGATCAGGCAGACCTGCCGGGCGCTGTCGATGTCGATCTGGCTGAAGGCTCGCCCCACGATGACCTGGCGATTCTCGACCTCATGCCACGCTGGCCAGATCCCCACCACATTCACCGCCTCGAGTTGTTCAAGACTGCTCTCGGCGGTCATCGTCATGTCGCTGATCGGCGTAATGCAACGGACCGACGGACACTGGCTGGCGATCGCTTCGGCTTCCGAAACCTGGAGCCTGACGCGATTCCACGGATAGCGCTGTCTGGAGGTCGCCTCGGGTCGGTTGGGGAAGATGAAGAGACGCGACGCGCCGAAGGTCTCGAACTCGCGCAGAATCTTCTGTTCGAAGCCGGTGAGCGCGGCGATGACCGCACAGACACTGCCAACACCCACCACGATGCCAAGCGCGGTGAGCAGGCTGCGCGTCTTGTTCGCCCAGATCTGCCCGAAGGCGAGCAGGATTGCCTGGAGATAGAAGAAGGGGTTGAAGATCACGCGGCCTTCTCCTCGGCCGAGGCCGCCTTGGTCCCTTCAGAGTCCCGCTCGCCCGGGTGTTCTCCCGAGGCGCTTCGCTGCAATCGTTCGAGCGCCGCCTCCACGCGCGCGGTGGCCATCGGCACCAGTCGCCCAACTGATTCATCATCGATCGCAGCGCAATCAGAGATGATCTTGCCATCGCGCAGGCGAATGACGCGCTGACAGGTCGCCGCCACCTCGTCCTCGTGGGTCACCAAGAGGATGGTCTGGCCTTCACGGTGCAGTTGGCGGAAGAGCGCGAGGATCTCTTCGGTGGTCTTCGAGTCGAGATTGCCCGTCGGTTCGTCGGCCATCAGGATGCGGGGACGGTTCAGGATGGCGCGAGCGATCGCCACGCGCTGCTTCTGACCGCCCGAAAGCTGGTTCGGCCGATGATGCACCCGCGACGCAAGCCCGACGCGCTCGAGCGCCGCGAGCGCCTTGCGGCGACGGCTCCCCCACCACCCCGAGCGCCGGGCATAGATCAGCGGAAGTTCGACATTCTGAAGCGCTGTCTGTCGAGCGAGCAGTTCGAAACTCTGAAAGACGAAGCCGATCTCCTGGTTTCGGACCCGCGCGAGTTCACCCGCACCGAGCGCACTCACCAGACGCCCTGCGAGTCGATAGCTCCCGCCCGTCGGCCGATCGAGACAGCCGAGCATGTTCATCAGCGTGCTCTTCCCGCTGCCGGACGAGCCCATGATCGCGACCATCTCATTCTCGTGGATCGAGAGATCGACTCCGCGCAGCGCGTGAATCGTCTCGACGCCGACATGGTAGATCTTGGTGATCCCGCTGAGTTCGATGAGGGCCGCCATGGGGAGCTCCGTCGAACGCTTCAGAAGCGCACGCTCATTCCGCCCCCGCCACCGCCACCGCGACGACCACCTCCTCCACCAGCACCGGGAGGTCCGCCGCGCCCCGTGGGTGCTGGCGCGCCGCGGAACTCACCCAGCCCCGCATTCTCATCGGGCTTGACGAGATCACCCGCCTTGAGCTTCTCCAGAGTCCTGAACGGCCCAGTGATGATCTGTTCTCCGGGCTCGAGACCGGCCACGATCAGCGTCTCTGTCAGGTTCGACGGCCCCACGCGAACCGCGGCTGCAACCGCGCGACCATCGACAAGCTTGAAGACGATCGGCGTGGTTCGGCGCCCCGATCGGTCAATCAGGTCGCTCGATCGCAGCTCGGCGGGCAACTCGCTCGGTCGCCGCTCGACGACGGCCTGGCTGGGAACGATCACACCCTCGTGCGTTCCCACCACGATGTCCACATTCCCGCCCAGCCCGGAGAAGATGACCTCGCCGTTGAGTTCGAGAGCCACCTTGACTGGGAAGAAGCCCGAGTTGTCGCGCTCCGTCTGACGCTGGAGAGGGACCTCGGAGACGCGTCCCTTGAAGACGCGATCCTTGTAGGCGTTGATGAAGATCTCGGCATCCTGATCCCGGGCGATGCGCGCGATGTCGGACTCGCTGACGCGCGAGAGAAGTCTCATCTGGCTCAGGTCGGCGATCGTCATGATCCGCGTGCCGGGGTTGTTCATGGTGCCCACGACGACCAGTTCCCCGACTTCGGCGTTGAGCAGGGTGACCACTCCGTCGATGTTGCTGATGATGGTGGTCCGCCGAACCGCCTCGCGCGCCTGCTCGATCTGCGCCTCGGCGGTCGCGAGTCCCTTCTCGAGCTGGTTGATGGTGCTCTCCGCCGCCTGCACCTGGGCTTCGAGTTCACTCACTCGGAGCATCGCATCATCGAGCGCCTGTCGGCTGACATCGCCAGTCGCATAGAGCTGCTCCTGGCGATGCTGGGTCTGCTTCGCGTTCAGCAGGTTCTGCCGCGCACCGACGATCCTCGCTCGTTCAGCCTCGAGGCGGTAGCGCTCACCATCACGACGAGCCTCGGCCGCCTGAAGCGCCGCCCGAAGATCACGATCATCGAGCCGAATGACGACCTCGCCCTTCTCGACTCGCTCACCCTCGCGACGGCGGATCTCGACGATTCGGGCGGAGACCTCGGCGGAGATGTCGACCTTGGTCACGGGCTCCACGGTCCCTGGAGCCGAGATCGTCTCGGTGAGCGTCCCCAGCCGGGATGAGTCGGTTCTGACTGCGGTCGGCTCCTCCGCTCGCATGTTCCGGAAGGTCGGAGCCGCGAAGACGGCGCCGACACCGATCAGGACGGCGAGGACGATGAGAATGATGATCAATCGTCGCATGGGCGGCGTCGCGGTGGAGCCAAGGCAAGCTTCGGGTCAGTTCGCGAGGTCCAGCACGAACGGCTGCGACCTCCCGCGCCCGCCTCCAACCCGGATTCAGAGAACCCGTCTCGATCGGAGGGCAGAGTCTACTTGTTCGCCGAAGTCTCCCCGTGGTTGCGAATTCAGAGGTTCGGAGCGGCCCCGTGGCAAGAAAGAGGCCCCCCGGCCGAAGCCGGGGGGCCATCACCTTGCATGGGGTCGTGATGCTGGGCCGAACTTACGGGCAGTTCGGACCAGTCAGCCAGGCACCAAGGATCACCGCGATGTCAGCACCGCTGACAAAGCCATCGCAGTTGACATCGCCGGGAGCGCCGGGAACGCCGGGGGTCGTCGGACTCCAGTTGCCGAGAACGATGGCGATATCCGCACCGTCGACGCAGCCGTTGCCGCTCTGGTCAGGGGTCTCCACACACGCCGCCTCAACGGGCTGGCCAATGATTCGGAACGCGTTGTTGTAGAGCCAGTTCGGGTCGTCGCCGACCTGCACTGCCCATACCGCGGGCAGCAGGAAGAACTGGAACCCACCAGCCGCGGTGGCGCTACGCCAGCCGTGGAGACCACCTTCGAGCAGCGGGACACCGTCTGGCCCGAGGAGGAACCACGCCCACTGGGAGAGCTCATTCGGTCCACCGTTGTCGCCGTAGAGAGTCAGGTAGTAGTCGCCGGGCGGCAGGACCGGACGCTCTGACTCAGGAATCACGATCGGCCACGCGGCGTTCGCTGCGTCATCATCAGCCTCGTCGTAGTTGACCGGGAGTGGCACGAGGCCTGCCGCAACCTGATCCGCGGCGGTCGGAGCCGGGTTGCCCGGCAGGCGATTCCAGATCACCCAGCCGAGATTCGAGACGGTCCAGCCGGCGGGGATGAATCCCTTGCCGATGATCTTTGTGACCACATAGTCCGAGTCGCTCTGCGGCACAGTGAACGCCACCGCCGACCAGCGTCGGGTATTCGCTCCACCGAGGTTGCCCGAGGAGAGACCGAGGTTGGTCAGCGCGCCGGTGTCCTGGTTGCGGATGGCCCGCTGCGAACCGGTGTTGAAGATCACGCCGTCGAAGTCGAAGGCCACATTGCCTGAACCGGACTCCGGCGGGAACTGCGCGTTGAACCAGCTTCCAATCCGAACCAGGTAGTAGTGGTTCGCATTGGCATTGACGATGGTGATGCGTGATGGTCCAGCCACCTGACCGCAGGTGTCATCGGCGCAGGCGCTCGGGTAAGTTCCCAGGAGCGACGGATCAAACGCGCCGAGGTCGGTGCCGATGTCGTAGACGGCGATCACCGAGTCGAAGTCGAGGTTGCAGCCGTCAACCGAGAGCTCGCCGTTGGACGGGGCCTTGATGACATACCAGATGTCCAGACCGATATCGACCGCGCAGAGGCTGCTCGGGCCGTTCGGGCCGTCGGTGGTGGCACCCGTGGTGTCAGCAAAGACCACATCACCTGGCTGCACCAGGATCGGCGAGAACGCGCAGTCATTCGCCGGTCCGGGATTGTCGCAGCTATAGATGAAGTAGCCGCACTCCGACACCGCCAGATCGACGCAGTTCTGATCCCACGAAACGAAGCAGCAGTTGGAGTCGAAGCCGCAGACGGCCTCGCAGCAGGTGAAGTCATCGCAGCCCACACCCGCGTGAACTTCGGCGCAACCCGCGGTCGCCGCAGCGCAGATTGGACCGAAGGGCGTCGGCTGAGCGTCGATCCACACCTGGTACTCGGCCGGGCAGTTGTAGAACGGGACGGCAGAGTCAACCTCGAACGGAGTGGTGATGACGAAGGTGTAGGTTCCAGCCGGCAGGATGAACTGCGGCATGATGTGATTGCAGGAAGACCCCGCTGCGCCGTACAGAACGGTCCCCGCCGGGCACGATCCGCCCTGGATCAGGAAGAGCACCGAGCTGACGAATCCGGGCGCGCCGCCCTCGCCGTCCGCATTGTTCATGCGAGCATTGATGCTGACCGTCGCGCCCTGATTGAGCGTGAAGGTGTACCAGTCAAGGTCGCGGCTGGTGTGTGCGGTTCCGCCGAACGGCACGAAGGTTCCGACCGTTCCCGTGAGTTCGAGCAGTCCGGGCACCGAGAGCACCCCGACATCCTGAAGTTGAGCTGGCGTGAAGTTGCAGCCGCCGTTGGGGTCCACATAATTGGCCACCGCACCAGCCTGCAAACAGTCATCGTTGTTCAGAATCGGGCTCGATTGCACCGCCAGGCAACTGCTGCCTGCATTCGCAGCACCTGCCGCGAAGAGTGCGAGGGCGCCGACACCGGCGCCGAGAATCAATCTCTTGTCCATGAACGCATGTCCTCCTTGAATCTCAGCCCCAACCGCCCCTCCCGAGCCATGGCACCACGACCATGGAACGCCGGGCCAACGCGGTCGGCCTGACGAGATCGCCTCTAATGTAACCCGATCATCACACGAATCCAATGGACGGGCAGGGCCATTGCGAGTTTCCAGAGAGATTCGCGCCGGTCTCGCCCGGGGTCCACGCCCTCGTCCCGAAGGACCGAAATCAGGTTATTGCCAGACGATCACGACTTTCCCGAACTGAGCACCCGACTCGAGCCGTCGGAATGCTTCCTGCCCATGCTCAGCGTGGTGAATGGAATCGACCACCGGCCTGACCAGGCCGGCACGGAAGAGCGCCAGCACTTGGGCGAACTCCTCCATGGTTCCCATCGTCGACCCGACCACGGAGAGCTGATTCCAGAAGACGCGGGTGAGATCGCAAGTCGCATCGCCGCCCGTGGTCGTTCCGCATGTTACGAGCGTTCCCCCGCGGGCCAGGCTCTTGAGGCACGCGCCGAAGACTGCCTTTCCGACTGACTCGATGCAGAGATCGACGCCCCGGCGGCCGGTCGCAGCGCGGACCTCTCGGGACCAATCGGCGCCCGAGTCGAGAATGGCATGATCCGCCCCGAGCGCCTTCGCCCTCTCGAGCTTCTCTGCGCTCCGGCTCGTGACGATCGTGATGCACCCGAGGTGCCTGGCCAGACCGAGCGCCGCGAGTGCAACTCCGCCGCCGATACCAGGGATGAGCACACTCTGACCAGGGCGGACTCGGCCGCGCGAGATCAGCATCCTCCATGCAGTCAGGTGCGTCAGCCCGAAGGCCGCAGCCTCGACTGGATCACTGTCGCCGACTTCGATCAGATTCGCCGCGGGCGCCACGAAGAACTCTGCGTGCGTTCCGGGGCGGTGCTCACCGATCATCTCGATGTCTTCGCCAGCCGGTCGCTCGCCCGGCTTCGGCTTCGGTGAATGCATGATCGCGGCGTTCAGAATCACACGCTTGCCGATCCATGCTTCATCGACCCCGGGCCCAACGCGATCGACAACTCCGACGCCATCGGAGCCACTGGTAAAGGGCCATTCGACCTCGACTCCCGGAAGGCCGCGCCCACCCCAGAGGTCGAGGTGATTCATTGCGGACGCTTCGGTCCGAACACGAACTTCACCGGGACCGGGCACTGGTTCAGGACGATCGGTCGTGAATCGTATGTTCGGCGCAACAGGGTCTCCCAGGCGCGTGATTTCAATGGCTCGCATGGGCCGCGAGTGTAGGATCACGACTCGATGAAGACGATCGAAGTGCTGCTCGCCCTGGCATTGACAGGCAACCTGCTCGCCTGCGCCGATGCCTCCGAGTCATCGCAGGACACCGCGGCTTCCGCCGTCGCGCCACTTGACTCCTCGCAGTCAGACGCCCTCGCTCAAGTACCCGGAGCACGACCCGGCCAGGGAGCCACGACTCCGCCCGCTCGCCGCCCCGCTGCACCAGCAGCGCCAGTTCGGGTCGAGCCCGCCCTCGTCAACTTCGGATTCGTCGCCCCTCACACCGACCTCTCCGCCGAGGCGAAGATCGTCAACGACACGGATCGTCCGGTCCGCGTTCTCCGGGCTGTTCCATCCTGTCAGTGCACCACCGTTGATCTCGACGGAAAGGTCATTCCCGCCCGCGATTCATTGACTTTCCCGCTCGCGATGAAGGTCAGTTCGACCGGCGTCAAGATGGCCGATGTCCGCCTGATCGTGGAAGGCCTCGACACGCCGCTTCGCGTCGAGCTCCGCGCCGAGGTGGTGTATTCGGTCCGCGCCGTCGCTCAGAACAAGCCGGGCGGTTCGTGGGACCCCTTCATCGATGCCGACACTGATCCATCGCGCGTGCGCGGCGAGGTGACCGTGGGCACACTCGACGGCAAGCCTTTCCGGGTCCTCAGCGTCGGTGCCAAGCCGCCGCAGTTCCTCGATTGGGATCCGTCGCAGCCTCCAAAGGCCTCCTATCGCGTGCGCTACGATGTCTCGGCGCGGGACTGCGACTCGATGCCGCGCTACCTGATCATCGAGACCGACCGTGAGGATGCGCCGCTCATCGACATGCGGGTGCGCCACAAGTGCACCCACATCCGTCCGAGGATCCAGTTCGCCGAGTTCAGGGCGAACGCGGGGGTGATTTCGCCGGGCAAGCCAGGAACCTTCGAGATCGAGATCAAGAAGGCCGTCATGCCCCGGGGCAATCTGACGGTGCAGCGCGTCACCAGCACACGCAGTGACATCGTCGCGGAGCTCCTGGAGCAGAAGTTCGACGGAGAGAATTCCGTGGTCACCGTGCGCCTCACTCCGAAGGCGGGCGCCAGCGGAGTGCTTCTCTTCCCCGTGCGCTTCGACCTGACTTCACCTGAGGAAGCGCGCCCCTTCGCCGAAGATCTGCTCGTCTACTGCAAGGCCGTGCCGGACGACGCATGACCTGACGCCGGTGGCGAGGATCCGGGGATCTCGACGCGCTCACGCTTCCAAGCGCGGCGCGTGACGGCCTGCGCACCCCGCTCCGCTCGAACTCGCTCATGAATCGAGCGGCTTCCGCGCGAAGCCTCGGCTGATGCACACAGACCCTGCCCCCGACACAGCGCAAGAACAAGGGAATTGGCCCGGCGGCCCCCCGAAGGGCGGCTGTTCACTGCCCCCGACCGAGCGAGAGCGGGGGCGCAAGCGGGGCGCAGACAAGGCGCAAGAGAAAGGGCCCCCCGGCCGAAGCCGAGGGGCCCATGATTCCACAGGAGTGGACCGGATTGGAGATCCGGATTACGGGCAGTTCGGACCCGTGAGCCACGCGCCGAGGATCACCGCGATGTCAGCACCGCTGACGAGACCATCGCAGTTCACATCGCCGGGGCTGCCCGGGGTGCCGGGGGTGGTGGGGTTCCAGTTGCCGAGCACGATGGCGATGTCCGCACCACTCACGCAGCCGTCGCCGCTCTGGTCGGGGTTCTCCGTGCAGACGGGCCCGCTTGCACAGCTCACGGTCAACGCGTAGTCGTTGTTGCCGCTGCCGCAGGGGAAGCCGTTGAAGACCGCGGGAGCCGCGAAGACCCAGTGCGTACCGGCCGGCAGCGTGACCGTGAAGGTCGCCGTGCCGCAGAAATCACCGGCCGCGAACGGATTGAGCTCGGTGGCCGTCGCACAATCCGTGGTGTTCACGATGCCGATGACCATCGGGAGCTGCGAGGTGATGGTCACGGTGATCTCAGTCTCATCGGCAAGGTCGAGGACATACCAATCGGTGTCACGCGTGCCGCCAGAGGCCCACGCCGTACCACAGATCGTCTCGTTGCAGTTCACCACGCCGAAGACAGGGAAGACCGAGTTGCAGCCGCCGTTGGTGTCCTCGCCGCACGGCTCGCCCTCGGCGGTACCGGTGCAGGTGAAGGGGCACTCAGGCGGAGTGCAGGTCTCGCAGAACTCGAGAGCCTGATCGGCGCAGAGCTGATCCCACGCGGTGTCGCAGCAGAAGGGATCGAGCAGACAGATGAACTCGCAGCAGGTTGGATCGCTGCAGCCGGGGGTGGTCGCCGCGGCGCAGCAGTCATTGCCGCTGAGCTCGCAGATACCGGGGCACGGCAGGCCGCAGAAGTCGGCGGCCAACTGCGTGCAGAGGAAGTCCCAGGCGATCAGGCAGCAGAACGAATCGACCGAGCAGACGAGGTCGCAGCAGATCTCATCGGAGCAGCCCGGGGTCTCGGAGACCTCGCAGCAATCCTGGCCAGCGCCACAGATCGGATCACACTCGGCCGGTTCATTGCTGACGACGAGCGTGTACTCGTTCACATCACCGGATCCGCAGGGGAAACCGTTGAACACGGTCATCAGCGCCACGATCCGATAGGTGCCAGCCGGCAGGCAGTCGAAGGTCAGAACTCCGGGGCAGCCAAAGCCGGTCACCGCAATGACCGTCGGCGGGCAGATCGCATCGACCAGGATCGCCGCGCCTGGTCCGTCGGAGTAGATCTCCACGGTCAGGTTCGTCGGCTCGGTGGTGGTGAACTCATACCAGTCGGTGTCGCGCGTGTCAGCGTCGGCCCAGAAGGTGCCGGCGATGATCTGGTTCGGACTGATGATGTCGACCGGGGTGAAGGGCGGCGAGTTGCAGCCGCCGTTGAAGTCGTCGCCGCAGGGCTCCGGCTCGAAGTAGTTCGGAGTCGGGCCGACACACGAACTTCCGCCGACCACCGAACCGAAGACATCAACCATGAAGCGCGCGGGCACGCCGGCGCCGAATCCAAAGAACGCCTCGAAGATGCCCGAGCCATTGAAGTTGAACATGCCGAAGCCGTTGATGCTGGCACCGATGGCCGGAGCACCCGCGGTTCGTGCGCCCTGCTGGTTGGTGCCGACGGCGCCGCTCACTTCGTTCCAAGCGATCCAGAAGCCGCCCAAGCCAGGGTTCGACACGGTCTCAAGCGTCAGTGTCACCGGCGAAGCGGGGATGGCATTGATCGTGAAGTTGCCTGCCGCGCCCTGCTCAGGCAGGGACACCACACCAAGGCTCGTCTGGGTACCAATGTTGAACGCGGTGCCATCGAAGGTCATTTCGACCGCGAAGAGCTCGATGTTCACCGCCGGTGCATTGGCAAGGCGGAAGAGCGTGAGACGCGCCTCGGTGATCTCCGCCTGTGTGGCGCTGGGCGGAAGCTCGACGAAGCAGTTGTTGTAGACGCGGACACCAGCGTTGGCGCCCTGTGGGTTGAAGAAGTTCGGCCCGGCAGCGCCGGATCCGAAGATCTGAGTTTGTGCTCCGGCAGTCGACGCGGCAACGATCGTCGCGACGCCCAGAGCGGCGAGGGTGGTACAGAACCTCATCTTCCTTGGACTCCTCTGAAAAAGGGGATAAAACGGTCTCGAGGCCATTCGCGTTGAGCCTCGAGGAACTGACCGAGAATACGCACGGATGACAAGGGAGGACGCACCTAGGTCGCCCATTGCTGGCCGTCCGGATCCACGGACGCGGGAAGTCTGTCGCCGGCCATCGTGGAGTCCAGCACGAACACCAGGCCACGCCGCGAATTCAACGGAACTGCCTTCCCTTCAGGCGTTATGTTGACCCAAGGAGTAGTTCTTCTCGGAATCTTGTCCCCCCATCCCCAAATGCCCATGCCGCTCCTTCTCTCTGCCCCCCTCTCGATGGCCCTTCTTTCCGCTGGCTGGGTCCAGTCCACCTCCCCGGAACAGCCTGGGGCAATCCCGGACAGGTTCGTCCAGCAAAGCGTGCCGCTTCCCCCCGAGGTCCGCCGAGAGGTCACCGCCCCCACCGGGGGCGAACCCGGCACCCTCGTCGACCCGGCTCGGATCACCCGCCTTGCCGTGCCTGAACCGCCGGGGCGGGTGGCGCTCCTGCCCCCCGTGGTCCACCGGGTCGCCGGAAGCGCGGAGCAGGTGCCCATCGACCGAGAGCGCTTCGAGCGAACAACGGCGGCGATCGATCGGGGTCTCACTTGGCTGCGAAGCGTGCAGGGGCCAAACGGCGGGTGGATGGAGGGAACGGCGGGCGCTGGCACCGATCAGGTCAGACCTTCGTTCGCTGCGTCGCTTGCGATCACGGGTCTGGTCATCAAGGCCTTCGCCCAGAACGGCATCGATGTCGAGAGTGATCCGGCGCTCGCTCGCGCGATCGAGTACCTCCGTCGCCGCGCGTGGCCCGACGGGACATTCGACCCCGACTCATCTGGGGCGCTGGGCAACTATGCCGCGTCGGCGATGACGATGGGTCTCGCCTCGGTGGGCAGTGCTCGAACCCGGGAGTGGGTCGTCGAGATGGTCACCTGGCTCAAGTCGAAGCAGTGGGACCAGGCGCAGGGGATCGGGCCCGATCGCGATTGGTTCGGCGGCGCCGGCTATGGCAACAGCCGTCGCCCCGACTTGAGCAACACCCAGTTCTTCCTTGATGCACTGCGCGACGCCGGTGTTGACGCGACCGACCCGTCGGTGCAGAAGGCGCTCATCTTCGTGACGCGCTGCCAGAATCTGCCTGAATTCAACTCGGCAGCGTGGGCCGAAGATGGCTCGCGCGATGGTGGCATGGTCTACACGCCGGCCAACGGCGGCGAGAGCATGGCGAGCGGCGCTGCCGGTGAAGGGCGGGCCGGCGAGAAACTCCCGCCGGGACAGCCCCGCTCACTGCGAAGCTATGGAAGCATGACCTACGCAGGCTTCAAGAGCCTGCTGCACGCGGGATTGACCGAGGATGACCCGAGAGTCCGCTCTGCGCTCGAGTGGATCTCGCGCCACTGGACCTTCAAGGAGAACCCCGGCATGGGACTCGAGGGTCACTACTACTACCTCCATGCAATGGCGCGCGCCTTGCGAGCCTCGGGGCAGCGCATGATCACCGACTCAAGCGGCACCGAACACGACTGGCGAGACGAACTCATCGACACGATCGTCGGCATGCAATCCGCCGACGGCAGCTTCCGCAACAGCGCCGAACGCTGGATGGAGGCGAACCCCGAACTCGCGACGGCCTATCTGCTTCTGGCGCTTCAGGAAGCGATCAAGCCGACGCTGGTGATGGAGCCCTGACCGCGGGGAGCGTTGCACTTGAGCCGCGCACGAGGCGCCAGCTCCATGCCGCGAGAAGCGCTGCCACCGCGAGGAGAACCGCGCCCGTCGCCTGGTGTGCCGTGGTCACAATCACTTCCCAAGAAGGAATCGCTGGCCCGCGTCGCGTCAGGACTACAACGAGCGCGCCGATTCCAAGCAGGATCTGCACGCCCACCACCGCGTGCAGCACGCGGCCTAGGCCCGGGAGAATCGGCACTCGTCCGTCGCGACCGAAGGCCTTCGCGCGGAAGCCAGTCATGAGCACGAGGATGAGAATGACCGCCGCCATCGTGATGTGCCCATGCAGCGCCCAGAGCGGGCCCGAGCCCGGCGCGTCCTCGGTCGGCCGCACCGAGAGGTGTCGATAGCAGGCGCCGAGAATGAGCTGCATGATGAGCAGCGCAATGAGCACGATGCTGAAGCCGCGCATGGTTCCGCCTCCCGGGATCGCCTGCGCCGCTGGCAAGCGCCTCCAGCCCGAGGAGAGCATGGCGGCCAGCACGACGGTTCCCGCGAGAATCCCCTGCCCCATCACGCCATGCACGATCCCGAGCACCAGGCTCGGCTCATGATCGGCGCGATGCTCGCTCATCGAGAAGCCACCCGTCACGCGCAGCGCTCCAAGCAGCCCCTGAACCACCACGGCGAGAAGCAGGGCGATCGCCAGCACGCGAACTGAAACTCGGGACTCGCTCCTGAAGACGACGCCCACCAGAACGAGCGTGGTGACACCAACCAGCATACCGAAGAGACGATGCGCATGCTCGTAGTACACACCGCCCGTCATCGCGCTGAGCGGATAGAGCAGCATGTTGTGGCCGAAGCTGCTGGGCCAGTCTGGCACGGCGAGACCCGCCTTCATGCCGGTGACCAATCCACCGGTGATGAGCAGCAGGAGGATGGCTGACGCGGCGACGCATGCAAAGAGCATGGCGGGGTTCGAGAGTGGCGTGCCGCTGCGTCGCCGACCGATGCGATCACCCACCCATCCGAGCACGCCGGACACAAGGAAGAGCCCGATGATCCACGGCCCTCCCTGCGTTCGAGTTGTTGCACCGCGCTCGAGAGCGGCGTGCGCCGCCTCGGCCAGTTGCTCGCGCGACTGAGCCTCATGCCCATCGATTCTCAGGATGAGATCGCCCGCCTGGAGGTGCGAATTCTCGGCGCTCGATCGTGGTGCGACGGCCATCACCCGCAGGCCCGAGATCTGGCCCGATGGCGCCGCCTCCAACAGGAGACCGAGCTCGATCGCCTGACCCGCCTCGGGTTCAATGACGAAGAGCGGGATCTCCTCGCGCTGACCATGGCGCTCGACGAGGAGCGAGATTGAGGGCTTGCCGCCCAGGAGACCACCCACGACCAGCAGATTGACGGCGGCGCAGACAAGTCCGACGACCATGCCGGAGGCGAGCGGCCCGCCGTGACGGGCGGCGATGAATCCCGCGGCGACGATCACGAGAAGACTCAGGATGAAGATGATCTCGCCCGCGATGAAGCCTGGAGCCGTCATGGCGGCGTAGCCACAGGCCCACATGCCGACGGCACTTCCAAAGCCCAGCGCGAGATTGATCACGCGCACCCTCGAGGCGAGGGCAAGGACGGCCAGCGCCGCAAACAGAGCCACAAGCACCAGGATGGTCGGATTGGAGAGCATGGATTCCTATACTAAGCATCCTCCGCGACCGCTGACGGCCTCGCCAACTCCCCTGCGCCGCCCCATGACCAGCGCCACCTCCACTTCTGCGCCGATGCAAGCTCCGGGCTCGCCGCGCGATGGCACCGTGGAACTGATTGGTGCCGCGCCGCTCGCTGCCAATCTCGACGCCGCTGATGCGCAGCGAAGCGAGCGACGCTTCCTTTCAGTGTGGGCGGCGCTCTCGAAAGCGCGACTCAGCGCGCTGGTCGTCTTGACGACGGCGGTGGGCTACGCGGCGGCGCCGACCCCCGACCGAGCGTGGCTTGCCTTCATGGGCACGGTGCTCGGCACGGCCCTGGCCGCCGCAGCAGCAGCGATGCTCAATCAGCTCATTGAGACGCGACGAGATGGCCTGATGGTGCGGACGCGCGGACGACCATTGCCCGCAGGCGCCGTCTCACCCGTCGTGGTCTTCGTTGTCGGTGTCGTGGCGGCGTACCTCGGCGTTTCGATGGTCGCCCTCTTCGGCAACCTCCTGGCGGCGGGGCTCACGCTCTTCACAATCCTGCTCTACATCCTGCTCTACACGCCCCTCAAGCCACTCACGACCTTCAACACTCTGATCGGCGCGATCACCGGCGCCACGCCACCCATGATCGGCTGGGCTGCGGCGACCGGCTCCCTCGAGCCCGGCGCATGGATCCTCGGCGCCATCCTCTTCGTCTGGCAGATCCCCCACTTCTTCGCCCTCGCGTGGATCTATCGCGATGACTATCGACGCGGTGGCTTCGCCATGCTGCCCGTGCTCGATGCCAGCGGGCGCACGACTGCGGAGATCGTACTCCTCACCTCGCTGCTCCTCATTCCCGTGGCGCTCCTCGCCACCATGTTCGGTGTCGCGGGCTGGTGGTTCGCCGCGGGTTCGCTGCTGCTCGGGCTCTGGCTGAGTGCGCTCGCAGTTCGCTTCAGAATCTCGCGGACGACTGCGGCGGCGCGGGCAGTCTTCATCGGCAGCATCGTCTATCTGCCCTTGCTGCTCATTCTGCTGGTGGCTGACCGAGGTCCAGTGGGTCCCCACGCCGCGCTGCGAGGCGGGTCGTCCTTCGCCGTTGATGTGCCGGCGCCATGAGCGGCGTCACACCTGCTCCCGGCGGGCCCGCGCGACTGACCTTCGCCTCCGGCGGCTGGGCCATCGTCGCGGCACTGCTGCTCGTGGTGGGCATCGTCCTCTGGTCACTCGTCGGCGTCTGGTCGGGGCGCGGTCGCGTGGGCGATGGCACTTCGGTCGAGAGCTACGGCTTTGATCTCTCGAACCTGCGCGTGCCGCGCGAGACCTTTGTTGCCAGCGGCATGGCGCGCGACGGATTGCCGGCGCTCGACAATCCCGTGGTTCTCGACGGCCGGGAGATTCCCACCATCAACACGCAGCGGCGCCGCAAGCTCGTGGTCAGCACGGACCGGGTGCTCGGCGTGGTGGTGGATGGCATCGCCCGCGCGTATCCGCTTCGCGTGCTCAATGGTCACGAAGTGGTGAATGACGAGATCGCCGGAGTGCCGATCGTGGTCACCTACAGCCCGCTGGGTGATGCCGCAGCGGTCTTCTCCCGACGCATCGGGGAGCGCACGCGGCGGTTCGGCGTGAGCGGTCTGCTCGATCGATCGAACCTGGTGTTCTATGACCGCGACACGGAGTCTCCCAGCCTGTGGGGCCAGCTCTCGATGGAAGCGATTGCTGGACCACTTGCGGGAACGCCGCTCGAACCACTGCCCGGCGTTGTCATCACCACCTGGGCGGCGTGGCTTGCTCGCCACCCCCACAGCGAGATCATCGATGGTGATCCCGCGCTCGGGCGTCGCTACGCGAGCACCAGCTACACGCGCTACTTCACGAACAACTCCTTTCTCTTTCCCATGCCGCCGGCGCCATCATCGCCGCAGGAGACGCCGGCCCTCGCCCGCAAGGCACCCGTGGTCGCGCTCCGCGACCCGCGCGACGCCTCGAAATGGATGGTGCTGCCGACCGAGCGCATTCGCGTGGCGCTCGGGCGGAGCGACTCGGGCGAGATCGAGGTCGACGGTCTGCGACTTCGCGCGGAGGTGACCGCCGCGCACGCACCGGGAGAGCCTGCGGGCGCTCGCCTTGAGCCGTTTGACGGCGACCCGCTCATGACTGTTCCGTCGCTCTGGTTCGTGTGGCGCGCCTTCCACCCCGACGCGCAGATCGAGGTCATCACGCGCCCCGAGGAGAGCGCGGCGGCCGATCCGTCGCGGTGAGGCGCTCTCAGCTTCCGAACCAGAGCACGGCGTAAAGAGCGATCCACGCGATGGCGAGCGTGTGCCAGTAGAGCCCCGAGAGCTCGATGCCGACGGTGTCGTCGGCGCGATAGCGCCCCTGCATGGCGCGATGCGTGGTCAGCGCCAGAGAGGGCATGCCGCCGATCACATGAAGCGCGTGAAGGCCGGTGAGGACGAAGAGCGTGTAGGCATAGAGCGACGCATCCATGCGCAGATTCGCGGCGATCAGCTCCCACCAGGCGATCACCTGGACGACCAGGAAGAGGAGCGCACCGATCGAGGCCGTCATCATCCAGCGCCCGGCACCAAGCGCCGTGCCGCTCCGAGCTGCGCGTAGCGCCATCACATGCGCGGCGCTGATCAGCCCGACCAGCAGCGTCGACATGACGAAGAGGCGGGGAACTCCCGGCGCACCCGGCGGGCGCCACTCCGCTCCGACGCCTTCACCGAGGCGCACCACCATGTACCCCAGGATGGCCGAAGCAAAGACCATGCCCACGACCACGACGAAGAGCCACATGCCGAAGCGCCACGCGCTGCGACGCTCCGATGATGAATCGAAGGGATCGATGAAGCGTTCGGTCTTGATGGCCACGCCGTCAACGCCCCTTCCGCGCGAGCGTCGCGTCGCCAGGACGCCGATCGATCACGGGGTGAACTGGTGGAAGCGCGCGACCGGCGCCCCTGGCGCCGCCGCTTCGAGCGTCTTCTGCACCGCGGGAGGATTGCCGCCGAACTGGAGGTTCTTGTACTGGACGGAGTCCATGACCGTGAAGGCCATCATCAGCACCACGAAGAGAACGCAGGCGACGAACATCAGCAGGTTGAAGGGGCGATCCCAGCGCAAGTGCATGAAGAAGAGCGCCACCAGCGTCGCCTTGATCACCGCGATGCCGATCGCAATGTGAATGTTGAACTCACCGACATCGATGTACCGGACGGCGACCGTGATGACGGTCAGCACGATGAGTGCGGCGGCCGTACCCAGAAGCGTGCTCATGGGCACGAGATGGCCGACGAGCGGATGAGCTTCGCCGTGGGCGCCGTGGTGATGAGCGTGAGACGCGGATGGATTCGCCATGGCTGTTCCGAGGCCGTCAGTGGATGAGATAGAAGAGCGGGAAGAGGAAGATCCAGACAAGATCAACCACATGCCAGTAGAGGCCGCCCACATCGACGGGCGTGTAGTACTGCGGCCCGAAGTCTCCGCGCATGCCGCGCCAGATGAGCCAGACGAGCATGAAGCCGCCGATCACGACATGGACGCCGTGCAGTCCTGTCATCGCGTAGTAGATCGCGAAGAAGAGGTGTGTATTCGGCGGAAGCCTGGGATCCTCAAGATGGAACGCCGCGGCCTTGTCCGGCTCGGTGGCGACCGTCCTGATCCCCTCGGCCTCGGCCATGCGTCGCGGCGAGGCGAGGCCCGTCGGCGCCTGAGCCGCGGGCCTGATCGCCGCCTGGTCCACGGGAGGCATCTCTGCCAGCACCGGCAGCGCGGTTGCGGTCGGATCAGTGACGACCAGTGGCGGCGGAGGCGGCAGTGGCGTGGCCAGCGCCTTCATCTCCTCGCGCCCATCCGCGGAATCGGGCGGAACATAGAACGCCGTGCCCCACTTCAGGTTGACTTCCAACTTGTGCTGGTACTCGAAGTACTTGATGACCATGAAGCCCGCGGCACCGGCGAGCGTGAGCCAAAGGCAGAGGAGCATCGCCGACTTGCGACCGGTCTGCGCGTATCGCACCGCGAGCGCCATCGTCAGGCTGGAGAGAATCAGCACCGTCGTGTTGATCCCGCCCAGGATCGTGTCGAGGTAGAGACTGGCGTAGCTGAAGACCTCGGGGAAGCGCACCCTGAGGACGGCATAGGCCACGAAGAGACCGCCGAAGAAGAGCACTTCCGTGGCAAGAAAGAGCCACATGCCGAGCTTCGCGCTGTCGAACTGCTGCTGGGGCGTCTCGAAGTGATGCGCGAGGAACGGCGGATGATCGTGGCCATGCCCGTCGGCGTGGCCGTCATCGTGTCCGTGTGAGGATGGGCCTGCGGAGATGGTGCTCACGGTCAATGCGCCCCCGCCCGCTTCGGGGCATTCGGGTTCAACTCGGGGTCAAGACTTCGATCGACGACATAGCCGCCCTCTTCCTCGTTCCAGACGACGCAGGAGAAGTCGTAGCAGTCACCGACCCTCGGCTGCGAGGGGAAGTTGTCATGCGGAGGCGGGCTCGAGCACTGCCACTCGAGGCTTCGACCACCCCAGGGGTTCGCCGGTGCGCGACGCCCGAACCAGAGGCTCGAGAGAAGGCAGTACGCCGTCACCAGGAACCCGAAGGCCATGACATACGCACCGATCGTCGAGATCACATGGTAGGTCTGGAACTCGGGCTGGTAGGTGTAGTAACGCCGCGGCATGCCGTGGCTGCCGAGCATGAACTGCGTGAAGAAGGTGATGTTGAAGCCGATGAAGATGATGATGCACGCGAGGCTTCCGAGCGTCTCGCTGTACATGCGGCCGGTCATCTTCGGCCACCAGTGGTGCAGGCCGCCGATCATGGCGATCAGGGCCGAGCCCATCATCACATAGTGGAAGTGCGCCACCACGAAATAGGTGTCGTGGAGGTGGACATCGGTGTTGAGCGTGGCGAGGTGCAGGCCCGTCAAGCCGCCGATGGTGAAGAGCACCAGGAACGCCAAGGCGTAGAACATCGGCGTCGTGAGACTGATCGAGCCCTTGTAGAGCGTCGCGGTCCAGTTGAACACCTTCACGGCGCTCGGGATGGCCACGCTGAAGCTGATCGCCGAGAAGAGCACATTCAGCAGCGCCGACTGGCCCGAGACGAACATGTGGTGGCCCCACACGAGGAAGCTGAAGATCGCGATCGCCACCGAGCTGTACGCGATGAAGCGGTAGCCGAAGATGTGGCGATGGGAGTGCACGGCGAAGAGCTCGCTGATGATGCCCATCGCCGGCAGGATCATGATGTAGACGGCGGGGTGACTGTAGAACCAGAAAAAGTGCTGGAAGAGCACCGGGTCGCCGCCAAGCATGGGATCGAAGATGCCGATGCCGACGGTCCGCTCGACGATGAGGAGCAAGAGCGTGATGGCCAGCACCGGGGTCGCCAGCACCTGGATGAGCGCGGTCGAGTAGAGCGCCCAGAGGAAGAGCGGCATGCGGAACCAGGTCATGCCGGGCGGCCTGAGCTTGTGGATCGTGACCACGAAGTTCATGCCGGTGAAGATCGAGCTGAAGCCGAGAATGAAGACGCCCACGACGACCGGCACCACGCCGCCGAGGTCGGTGGTGGTCGAGTACGGCACATAGAAGGTCCAACCCGTGTCGAACTGACCCATCAGCAGCGAAAGGACCGCGCAGGCGGCGCCGGCGAGCCAGAGCCAGAAGCTGAAGAGATTGAGCCTTGGGAAGGCGACATCCTTCGCCCCGAGCATGATGGGCAGAACAAAGTTCCCGAGGGCCGCCGGAATGCTCGGGATGATCACCAGGAACACCATGATCGCCCCGTGCAGGGTGAACCAGATGTTGTAGGTGGTGGGATTGTCCGTCAGCACCGGCGCCGGGCTGAGGAGTTCCGTCCGAAGGAGCAGCGCGAAGATGCCGCCTCCGAGGAACGACACCAGGACGGCGACCATGTACATGACCCCGATCCGCTTGTGATCGAGGGTGAACGCCCAGCTCAGGAAGCCGCGCGTGTGCGTGAGATAGTTGTCGCCCGACGCGGTGTGATCCAGAACGGCGTCGTTATTGACATTGATGGCGGTCATCACTTCTGCTCCGTGGCTTCCTTCAGCCACCTGCCCGTGCGTGGATCGAACTCTTCGACATTCTTGATCATCCCGATCAGCGCGTCGATCGCGCGCTCATCGAGCTGTCCCCGGAAGGTCGGCATCTGACCCGCCTTGAAGGGACGGACGATATGGCTGTTTGGATTGATGATCGAGTCCCGGATGTAATCCTCGGGAGTGGCGAACTCCTTCCCGGGTCCGATGAGATCGCGATAGGCTTCATCACGGTTCGTGCGTGAGTTGAGAACCAGGCCATCGCTGCCCGCCCCACCGGTGGTCTTCGCCCAGAGCCCCTTCCAAGTCGGACCGACACCGACCGTGCCGTCAAGCGAGTGGCAGGTCACGCAACGCCCGAAGAGCTTGGGACCGGCGCGCCAGTAGAGCTCCTCATCGTCGATCTTCTCGAGCCAGGTCTCCTCGTTCTTGAGCCACGCGTCGAAGTCGGGCCGACTGAGAACGAAGACGCGGCGGTTCATCTGCGAGTGACCGCTGCCGCAATACTCGGTGCAGAAGAGGTGGTGGAAGCGATTGCGCCCCGTCGGCTCATCCGCCTGGAACCAGAGGTAGCCGTAGCGCTCCGGCACGCAATCGCGCTTCACTCGGAAGTTGGGAATGTAGAAGGAGTGGAGCACATCGGTCGACTTGAGCACCATCTTCACCGGCTCGCCGGCGGGGATGTAGAGATCATCGGTGATGACACCGTTGGGGTACTTGAAGGTCCATGACCACTTCACCGCCGTCGCCTGGATCTCGTAGCTGTTCCTCGGAGGCGTGACCAGGCCAACATAGCCCTCGACGCCCAGGGTGCGTGAACCGGCGAAGCCGAGCCAGAAGATGACGACCACCAGAATCAGCGGAATCACCAGCCAGGTGAGTTCGAGTGGTGTGTTGTGCGTGGGACCATCGGTCCGGAAGGTGTGCCCCTTCGGCGCCCGGTACTTCACCACGAAGATCACCATGAGCACGGCGATCAACGCGAAGAAGAAGTAGCAGAGCCAGTTGATGAAGTAGAACATCTGGTCCAGCCCGCCCGCAAAGGTCGATGCGGGCTCAGGCAACCAGAAGTCACCACCGAGGACCGGCGTGGCGGTGTCGGCGAGAGCGACAGGTGCGATGGCGAAGAGGAACTCGGTCATGACTTGGGTCCGGCGTCAAAGGGCGGCGTGATGCTGGGTGTCGAGCGCTCCCGGCGAGTGGAGATCCACTGCATCCAGACGACCCCCGCCACAATGCCAAGCAGCGTGACTACGCCGCCGATCTGCATGAATCGGAAGGCAAACCACGCATAGGTGGCACGGTCCGGGTCATAGACATGACACCAGAGGATGAAGCGATCCACGATGGTGCCGATCGTGCCCCCCGAGGCTTCGAGGAGCGCCATTCGAAGCGTTGAGGGCTTCTGGTCGGCGCCGTAGAGCTGGCGCGAGACGCGCCCATCGGGCGTCAGCACAAAGAGGCACGCCGCGTGGGCGTACTCACCATCGGGCTGAAGGCGGAATCCGAATCCAACCGCATCCGCGAGTCCGCGGCTGCTCGACTCTGGCCCCGTCAGGAAGTGCCAGCCATTCGCGCTCTGCGGACGGCCGTACTCAATGACATACCCGGCCTTCTTGGCCGCGGCGAGGTCATGCTTCTCCTCGGGGTTGATGCTCACCGAGATCACATCGAACTGATCGCCCGCACTCCAGTCGACGCCCTGGAGCCCCGCCACGAGCCGGTTCAGGACCAGGCTGCACAGCATGGGGCAGCGCAGATAGCCCAGTTGGAGAATGGCCGGTCGATCGGGACGCAGGACCTCCCGCAGCGTGACCGGTCGCCCGTGGTCATCCACGAAGGGAAGGTCGAGCGGCACCTGCGCGCCGAGCTTCGTGACATCGATGTCGACGCCCTCGAGTTCCTCCGGCGTGCCGTGCGCCGAGACGCGCGGCGGCTTGTAGCCCGAGCCGGTGCGCTGGGCCGTGGCGGTCGAGATGATCGCACCCGCGCAGACGGCGCCGAGCAGCCACGCGGCCACGCGGCGGGCGTTCTCTGGCCGGCGACGATCCGCGAATGACCCTCGAACGAGAGCGAGCATGGTGTCGGTCAGGGTGGCCATCACGGCACTGGCTCCGTTGCTCCTGAGTTCGACGGAGCGGGCGCTCCGGGCGCAGCGATGCGCTCCGCAGAGTCCGCGTTCGACGCCATGGAGCGCTTCCCGCTGCTGGAGTACTCCTCCGACACAAGCTTCATTGCCTCGGCGATCGGAATGCGAACAAGCGTCTCCGTCTTCTCCTCGGCGTTGATCCAGGGATATCGCATCCACGAGTTCAGCAGGAGCCCCTGCGACAACCGCGCGTACTCGGCGGGCGAAAGTCGCCCTTCGACGTGCACCTTGTCGAGGGCCGCCTGCACGGAGCGGACTCCGGCGGCATCGAGCGGACCGGCGGGAATCAGCGCGGCGATTCCGGCGCTCGCGTCGAGCACCTTCGCCTTGAATTCCTTGCGCTCGATGTTGAAGTTGAGCGCGGCGATGGCGACAACCAGTGCAATCAGCACGATCACTCCGGCCAGAGAGAAGAACCAGGTCCAGCCTGGCTCGGGATCGTCGAATGGCTCAAGCTGCGTGAGCGACTGCGAAGTTGTGGAGGGTGGATGTGACACGGTGCGGTGAGTGAAGGCGGAGCGGGTCGATCAGATGTTGTGGAAGCGCAGGCTCTCCTGGAGCCGCGGGTCGCGCGTGCACACGAGCGGATGCACGCGGAGGCGCATCAGCGTGTAGCCCGCGACGAGCCCGAGCATGCCCGCGAACATCAGCCAGTTGACGGGGTTCGAGAGCCCTGTGGTGACATGCGCGTTGGCCGCCAACATTTCGTCATAGTTCGTGAAGCTCGGCAGGTTGGCGGGGATGCGCGGCATGATGAGCCAATAGAGATCAATCCACGCGAAGAGGAGCATCCACGCGGCACCGATGGCGAGAGTGATGCGGAAGCGCTTCGTCCATCGACTGATCAGGAAGAGGAACGGAATGACGAAGTGGCCAAGCAGCAGCACAATGCTGAGCGGTCCCCACCCACCGACCTGTCGCGCCATGTAGTAGGTCGTCTCCTCGGGAATGTTCGCGTACCAGATGAGCATGTACTGGCTGAACGCGATGTACGCCCAGAAGACGACACCGAAGGCGAAGATGAGCTTGCCGATGTCCTGATAGTGCTCGGGGGTGATGACGCCCCGCAGGTATCCGCGCTGCTGGAGGAAGAGGCAGAGCAGCGCCAGCGAGGAGAAGCCCGCCGTGCAGGCGCCCGCGAAGAAGTAGACGCCGAAGATGGTGCTGAACCACGCCGGGTAGAGCGTCATCATCCAGTCCACCGCGGCAAAGGTCACCGTGACACCGAAGATGATCGCCGCCGGCCCCGCGAAGCGCTGGAGGCGCACGCTTCGACTGACGCTGCCATCAACATCCTGCCGGATGGAGTCGCGCCAGAAGATCCATGCGAGGATGAACCAGCTCACGAGATAGATCGCCGACCGGATGAAGAAGAACGGCGCGTTCAGGTAGGCCGTCTTCTTTTTGACGACATAGGCCTCGTCCGGATCGCGCAAGCGCAGCGACTCGAGATCGAGCCATGGCCAGAGGACATCAAGCTGGTCTCGCAGGAAGAGCACCACGAACGGCAGGAAACCGATCCAGAGCCAGAAGAGGTTCGACATCAGCGCCTCGGCCGGGCGCCGAACCGCCACGCTCCAACCTGCGCGCGTGAGGTGCTGGATGATCACGAAGAAGAGTCCGCCGAGGGAGATCGACAACCCGAAGAGCCAGGTCTGAAGCCAGACTCGGGAGAGCTGATCGGCCTCCATCGTTCGCCAGCCGAGCACCACGCCGGCCGCAAGAAGCATGACGCCGAAGACCATGGCGAGCCGTGCCTGCATGGTGAGGCCGGTGCCGATGATCGAGCGATCGGAGAGGTCGGGGGCGTGAAGCGTCGCGGAGTGGCTCATCGTCTGCTCGTCAGTCGTGCGTGGGAATCAGTCGAGTCGGGACCGCAGGTCGGCGGGAACATCGCTCTCACGGGCGTTCTGGCTGCGCTGAAGCGCCTTCACATAGAGCGCGATCGCCCAACGATCCTGGACGGAAATCTGCGACTCGTAGCCGGCCATGTTGCGGATGCCGTGCGTGATGGTGTTGTAGATCTGGCCGATCGGCTGGGTCACGACGGTTTCGTCGTGCACCAGGTTCTTCGCCTGAACCCAGGTGGTGCCGTTCACCGGACCGTTGAT
The DNA here is from genome assembly GCA_019636735.1 of Phycisphaeraceae bacterium. NCBI lineage: Bacteria > Pseudomonadati > Planctomycetota > Phycisphaerae > Phycisphaerales > Phycisphaeraceae > Phycisphaeraceae bacterium. Next base: position 216,176 of record JAHBWY010000002.1, on the reverse strand, counting down.
GTTGGTCAGCAGTTCCATCGCCCGCTGATTGATGACGCCATCACCGCCACCGGCGTAGCCGTGGCAGAGCGCGCAATAGATGTTGAAGCGGGCCCGTCCGCGCTCGAGGAACTCAAGCGATGCCTGCGTCTCGGGGTTGGGTGGAAGCGTCGTGGCCCAGGCGCCGTCGACCACACCAGCGTCGAGGTGACCATCCGCGCGGAGCTCGCCCCGGGCCACCGCGCCAAGGATCGGCGGTCGCATGGCGCGAAGGTCGGCAAAGAGCGGATTCTCCGACTGGGGGTTGAATCGCGACTGGAACGCCATGTCCTGGAAGAGGCGCACGGGCCGGTTGGGGCTCGGCTCGGAGCGGATGCGTGCGATCACCGCCGGGGGGATGAGAAGCAGCAGCACGACGAGGAGGCCGCCGAAGATGAGTGCGCGGGGTGGCATGATTACTCCTCCACCGCCTCGACGGTGCGCGCTCCGAGGGACTTCAGCAGAGCCTCGGTGCGGCTCCGCAGGAAGTTCGGATCACGGGCGTCGATGGAAATGAAGAACCGGTCGTCGGTCGCCCGAAGGAATCGCCGATTCGTGAAGAGGGGATGGAAGAGGCGCGGAAGTCCGTTGAGGAGGAACATGCCGCCCGCCGTCGTCATGGCGGAGAAGAGCACCGTCAGTTCGAACATCACCGGGATGAACGCGGGGATGCTCCAGAGCGGCTTGCCGCTGATGAGGAAGGGATATCCCGTCACCCAAACGAGGGCCCAGATCGAAAGGCTGGTGCCGTTGGTGAAGACCTGAAGGGCGAGCGCCAGCGTGGCACCGGTCAGCCCGGCCATGAAGACGAGCACAGGAAGGATGGTGCGCCGAATGCCCATGGCGGCATCGAGGCCGTGCACGGGGAATGGCGTATGGCAATCCCAGAGCGCGTAGCCCGCGTCGCGGACGCGCTCCGCAGCCGCGACGATCTGCGCGGGATTGTCGAACTCGGCGATCAACCCCCAGAGGCGCGTGCCCGCGCCTGCACTGCGGATGGGCACGGCGGGAGCGGGAGTGGTGACGGTACTCATGTGCGGGGATCTCCCGGGGTCTGCGGAGTCTCCGGTGCGGGCGAGGCCAGTGCGGCGCCGGACACCGAGGGGTGGCCGTGGGAAGCGCCATGGCCGCCGTGACCATTGTTCGAGCCGTGATGGCCGTAGCCGCTCCAGTGCGGATCCGCCTGGGGCATGGTCGCCTTGACCTCGGCGATCGCGATCATCGGCAGGTATCGGCAGAAGAGAAGGAAGAGCACTCCGAAGAGGCCGAAGCTGCCGATCATGGTCCCGATCTCGACCCAGGTGGGTGCGTACTTGTCCCACGAGGACGGGAGGAAGTCGTTCGCGAGGCTCGAGACGATGATCACATAGCGCTCGAACCACATGCCGATGTTCACCACCAGGCTCAGGACGAACATCAACGGAATGCTCGTTCGAATCGCCTTGAACCAGAAGAGCTGCGGGGTGATGACATTGCAGCTCACCATGATGGCGTAGGCCCACCAGTACTGGCCGAAGGCGCGGTTGACGAAGGCGAACTTCTCATAGAGAGCGCCGGAGTACCACGCGATGAAGAACTCCATCGCGTAGGCGTAGCCCACCATGCATCCCGTCACCAGGATGATCTTGTTCATGTTGTCGAGGTGCCGCAGCGTGATCAGGTCCTTGAGCCCGAAGAGCTGTCGCGCCGGGACCGCGAGCGTAACCACCATGGCGAAGCCGCTGAAGATGGCGCCCGCGACGAAGTACGGCGGGAAGATGGTCGTGTGCCAGCCGGGAAGCTGGCTCACGGCGAAGTCGAAGGAGACGACCGAGTGCACGGAGAGCACCAGCGGCGTCGCCAGCGCCGCGAGCAGCAGGTAGGCCACTTCATAGCGGTGCCAGTGGCGATTGCTGCCGCGCCATCCGAGGGCGAAGAGACCGTACCCAAGCTGCCGGATGGTGCCCTTGGCCCGATCTCGCAGCGTCGCGAGGTCGGGAATGAGGCCGACATACCAGAACACCAGTGACACGGTGAAGTAGGTGCCGACCGCAAAGACATCCCAGAGGAGCGGGCTTCGGAACTGCGGCCACATCTCCATCGAGTTCGGCACGGGGAAGAGCCAGTACGCGAGCCAGACGCGACCGACATGGATGCCGGGGAAGAGACCCGCGCAGATGACGGCGAAGATGGTCATCGCTTCGGCGAAGCGGTTGATGCCGGTGCGCCACTTCTGCCTGAAGAGGAAGAGGATGGCGCTGATGAGCGTGCCCGCGTGACCGATGCCGACCCAGAAGACGAAGTTGGTGATGTCGAAGGCCCACATCACCGGGTTGTTCAGGTTCCAGACGCCGACACCCGCGAAGACGAGATAGGTCACGCAGAAGCCGAGCAGGCCCACGAGCCCCATGCTCAGCACGAAGGCGATGTACCACGCGAGCGGCGCCTTCCGCGACTCGGCCACCCGGGCCACCTGGTGAGTGACCTCGCCGAAGCGATCCATGTTCAGCACCAGCGGCGCACGCTCGCCCGGCTGATCGACTGTGTTGTCGCTCTGGATGAAGCCGAGGCTTCCTCGATCGATCACGCTCACGCGGCACCTCCCTGACCGCCGGTGCCATTCGTCGCGCGGCCATTGGACGCGTGGCCGTGTCCACCATCTCCACCCACGGCAGGGTTCGTCACCCGCGCCATGTAGCGAAGTCTGGTCTTGGTGTTCAGCTCCTCAAGCATCTGGTAGCTGCGAGGATCGCCGTGCAGGGCGCTGACACGGCTCTTGGGATCATTGAGGTCGCCGAAGACGATGGCACCGGCCGGGCAGGCGTCCTGACAGGCGGTGGTGATCGTGCCGTCGGGAATGGTCCATGTCGATTCGCCGCTCGCGGTGCCACCCTTGCGAGTCCAGGCGTTCTTCGCACGAATCTTCGCCGACTGGATGCGCTGCACGCAGAAGGTGCACTTCTCCATCACGCCGCGCATGCGAACGGTGACCTCGGGGTTGAACTGCATGCGAAGCCTGATGTGGGGCCCAGTCTCGATGAAGTACTCGGGTTCGACCGCCAGCATCCCCTTCTGCTCTCGAATCGGGGTGCGCCGCTGGTAGTCGAAGAAGTTGAAGCGACGCACCTTGTAGGGGCAGTTGTTGCTGCAATAGCGGGTGCCGATGCAGCGGTTGTAGACCATGTTGTTCAGCCCCTCATCGTCGTGCACCGTTGCGGCGACCGGGCACACCTGCTCGCATGGAGCGTTCTCGCACTGCATGCAGGTGACGGGGCAGATCGCGAAGCCGTCGGGGCGATCGATGTCGTCGCCACGGAAGTAGCGGTCGATGCGGATCCAGTGCAGTTCGCGTCCGCGAGCCACCTGGTCCTTGCCGACGATTGGAATGTTGTTCTCCGCCTGGCAGGCGACGACGCACGCCGAGCAGCCGGTGCAGGTCGAAAGGTCAACCGACATCGCCCAGCGGTACTTCGCGCCGTCGAGGTTCGTCTCCTCCCAGAGGCTGAGGCGGTGCATCACATGGGTGCGATGCGCGGCGAAGTCGGGGTGATCGCGATACTCAGAGAGCGTGCCCTGCCGCACGAGCGACGGCAGTCGCGCCTGGATGCCCTGGTGCGGCACCGCGGGAATGATCGCTTCGGAGACGCCGTGATCCTGCGTGTGAGCGAAGGCGTATCGACCACCCGCCTTGGTGACCGAGGCGTCGGCGTGCACCCATGGCGCGCTGCTGGTGCGCAGGGCGTAGGCGTTGAAGCCCGCGTCGCGCGCAATCGACGAGCCGCACTCGCGTCGGCCATAGCCGAGCGCGATTGAAATCGAGTCATCGGCGTGCCCCGGCAGCGGCCAGACCGCCGCGTCGATCGAGCGCCCACCGGCGGCGAGCCGCACGATCTCGCCCTTGGAGACGCCGAGCTTTGCCGCAGTCTTCGGGCTCAGGAGCGCGGCGTTGTCCCAGGTGATCTTCGTGACGGGATCGGGCAACTCCTGGAGCCAGCCGATCGATCCGAAGCGGCCGTCGAAGACCTTCATGTCATTGAAGAAGACGACTTCGAGTCCGCCGGCAGCGGCGCGAGGCATGGTGGTGCCGTGAGCGTCCAGGCCGCTCGCGATCGCTGCGGCGTTGACGGCGGGGCGCCCCTCGGCAGTGGCCGCGGAGCCGGGCACGGAGCCGCGTTCGAGCATGCGGCGCCACGCCACTTCGGCCGCGAGTCCCGGTGGTCCCGAAGTGTGCGTGCGCCGCACGAGCTGCTCGCCCTCGGTCGGCCCGTCGCCAGCGATCATCGCCAGCATCTCGATGGGGCTTCGAGCCTTCTGATCATCGGGCACGAGCGGCAGAATGAGCGGCTGCTGAATGGAGATCGAGTGATCCCAGTTTCGGACATCGCCCCAGCACTCGAGATAGTGCGCCGCGGGCAGGTGCCATGTGCAGGCGGAGTGCTGCGAAGTCTCGTTCACCTCGAGGGAGAGGTGAATCACTTCGCGCGCCTTGGTCATCGCGCTGCCGAAGTCGAGGTCGGCAGGCGCGGTGTAGACGGGGTTGCCGCCGAGCATGACGAGCGTCTCGACTCGACCGGCCTGGAGCGCATCCACCAGCGCCTTGATCTGCGGCAGCGAGGGACTCTCGAGCGCTGGCACATAGCGCACCGTCGCGCCGCTGTTCCCGAGCGCATCGTTGATGAGCGCACAGATCGCATGAACCACCGCGGGCTGGCCGGGGCCGGCGACTACGACGCCGCGACCGCGCGCCGCGCGAAGATCATCGAGAAGCTTGGCGTAGGCCTCGGTGCGGCCGTGGCCGAGTTGGTCGGGACTGAAGTTGGCGCCAAGGCGACGGCACGCCTCGATCGCCGGATTGGACGGAACTTCGAGCGAGCCGGCGATGTGCGCCGCAATCGCGGGAATGATCGAGCGCTGCACGGCAAATCGCTCGTCGGCATTCATGCCCGTGACCGAGAGCGTGCTCTCGAAGGCATAGAGTCGGGAGAGCGTCGCGTGCTTCGGATCGGCTCCATTCGGGCGACGCCCCTGCGCGAAGTCGCGCGTCAGCCTCGGCGAGATCGGCGACGCGTTGAGGAAGTCGTCATCGAGCGAGACGATCACATCCGCGCGGGAGAAGTCGGGGATGACGCGCCGCGGCGATCCGAAGGCCAACGCGGTGCCCTCGAGCGCCGCGTCATTGGAGAGCGGCTCCCAGGTGGCCCAGAGCGCCTTCGGGAAGGCCTTCATCACGCGTGCCTTCATGTCGGCGAAGGTCGGACCACTAAAGGCCTCGGAGAGGAAGGCAAGTCCCTCGCCGCCCCGCGCCTTGAGCGCCGCGAAGCGCTCGACGGCCCACACGCTGAAATTCGCATCGGTGGACGGCGCGCCCCGCTCATGCGCTTCGATGCTGCGCTCCGGGTTGTAGAGCGCGATGATGCTCGCCTGCGCGAGCGTGCTGGTTCCGCCGCCCATCCATGTCTCGGCGTTGCCGTCGAGCTTGATCGGGCGGCCGTCGAAGCTGGTGGCCAGCAGGCCCATGCCGACGCCGCCGTACTCCGTTGCTGTCGCGTAGATGACGGGCGTGCCGGGAATGCGATCGGCGGGGCGAACCGCGTAGGGAAGGATCTTCTCCTCGGGCCAGCGCCGGCACCCCGAGAGCCCGATGCCCGCGAGCGCCATCGACGCGCCCATCAGCTTGATGAAGGTTCGACGATCCTCGCCGTCGGGAAGCTCCGACGCGCCTTCGGGGAACTCGCGACCGAGCTGCTCAAGCAGTTCCGGCGATGGGGTCTTCTCTTCAATCGAGCGCCACCAGCGGCGCCCACTCAGAGGGGCGGGCGACTCCGAGGAGCCGCAGCCGCCGGACGGAGACGCGGAGTCGCGGTCGTTCAGCGGTGGCATGTGGAGCAGTTCTCGTTGGGATGAATGTGATAGAGGTCCCGCAGCGCCTCGCGCTCGGCGCGAGTGAGTGCGGTGCGCTGGTCGTAGGCCATGTTCGTGATCTCGTTCAGTGGTCGCAGACGATCCACGGGATCACGATGGCAATCAAGGCACCATCCCATCGAGAGCGGCGCCGACCGGTAGACGACTTCCATCTGGTCGACGCGACCATGGCACTCCACGCATCCGACACCTCGATTCACATGCGCCGCGTGGTTGAAGTACGCGTAATCCGCCAGGCGATGCACCTTGATCCACTCCACCGGCATGCCCGTGGCGTAGCTCTCAAGCACGGGCGCCAATCGAGGACTCTGCACATGAATCTGCGTGTGGCAGTTCATGCATGTCTGCGTCGGAGGAACCGCGGCGAAACCACTCTCCTCCACGGTGTTGTGGCAGTAGCGGCAATCCATGCCGAGCGTGCCTGCATGCAGCGCGTGACTGAAGGGCAGCGGCTGCGTCGGCTTGTACCCGACTTCGAGCGTCTTTGGACTCAATCCGTACGCAACAAACATCACCGCGTACAACGGCAGCACGGCGCCGGTGACAAGCAGCACCGGCAACAGCGCATTCGACCATCGGGGGAAGAGGAAGCGACTCATGCGAGCGGTGGTTCCAAGGCGTGCGGGGTCACGAGGGAAGCGGATCGATCGGGGCCGGGAGGATGGGCGGCGTGACCACACCTCCGTGCCAATTTTCACGAAGTAAGGTTTCTGATGCTACGGGACGCGCTTCGGGATGGTCAAGAAATCACCGCGTTGAGAGTGACTCTCAATTGCCGTTTGGGTACCGCTCAGCGCGACTTCACCCCCCCGCCGGGCCGAATCGGACCCCAACCTGGAGGCTCGTTGTGGCTCCGGTAGAGTCACACCCTCGCCCGAGGCGCCGCAACCCTTGATCGACACCCACTGCCACCTCAGTTTCAGCGTCTTCGAAGGGCGCGTCGCCGAGGAAGTTGCCGCGATGCATGCTGCGGGTGTGAAGCAAGCGATCTCTGTGAGCACCACGAGCGCTGACGCGATCCGCGCGAGGACGATCTCCGAGACCCACCCCGAAGTCTTCCACACGGCGGGCGTCCACCCGCTCTACAGCGACCAGCCGGTCAACTGGGGCGATCTCCGCGAGGTTGCCTCCGGTCCCCGGTGCGTTGCGTGGGGCGAACTCGGTCTCGATCGCCATCACCGAAAGCCCCCCTTGAAGGTGCAACTCGAAGTCCTGCTCGAACAGCTTGATCGTATCGCGCGGTGGCGCTCGGAGGGGCTGGACCTTCCGATCGTGATTCACTGCCGCGATGCCTTCGACGATCTGCTCCCGGTGCTGGTGCAATCGACCTTGCCGATGGAACGCATGGTCTTTCACTGCTTCAGCGGCTCACCCGATGAAGCGCGCCGAGTGCTCGATCTCGGATCGATGATCAGCTTCACCGGCATCGTCACCTATGCGAACGCGCCGCTCGTCGCCGAGGCGGCGGCCCTCGTGCCGCTGGATCGCCTGATGGTCGAGACCGATGCGCCGTTCCTCTCGCCCGAGCCCATGCGCGGCACCTTTCCCAATCGGCCGGCCCATGTCCCGCTGGTCGCGGCGAAGCTGGCAGCCCTGCATGGCCTGGCCCCCGAGGTGATGAGCGAAACCCTCGATGACAACGCCCGGCGCTTCTTCAACCTGCCGCGGCCCGCCGTAGCATGAACGCGTGCACGACGCCCACGACTCCCACGACTCCGGCGGCGCTAACAACGCCGAACCTCGCGGGGTGATGAGCTTCGGCGACCACCTCGATGAGCTCCGGAAGAGGTTGATCCTCGCGGTCGCGCTGCCGCTGCCGCTCGCCGTAGTGGCGTTCCTCTTCGCGCCTTCGATCAGGGCGATTCTCTGCGAGCCGGCATTCGCCGCCCAGCGGGCGAGCGGCATTCCGCCGTCGCTCCAGGTGCTCAACCCCGTGGAGACGATCGGTGCCGACATGCACCTGGCGCTCGTCGTCGCGCTGATCCTCTCCGCACCGTGGATCCTCTGGCAGGCATGGAAGTTCGTCGAGCCGGGCCTCTATGCGTCGGAAAAGCGCTTCGTCCGCATGCTGGTGCCCATGAGCGCCGCGCTCACGGTCATCGGCATGCTGCTCCTCTACTTCGTGATGCTGCCGCTGATGCTCAAGTTCCTGGTGAGCTTCGGCGGTCCGGCACCGGTCGAAGTCGACGAAGCGCCGCCCGAACTCTCCGCCGCGCTCTCGGGTGCCGCCGAAGGCGAGGCGCGCCCCGCCCCGCCTGCGGTCGATGGTCCGGCTCCACTGCGCATTCCAATCTTCGCCGAGCCGCCGACGCACCTGCGTCCCGGCGACCTCTGGCTGACGCCGGCGCATGAACTTCGCGCGGCGCTTCCAGCCGGAACCGAGGGACGCCTCGAGATCTTCTCGATTCCCCTTCGTCGACTCGGCCAGCTCGACCAGCAGTTCCGGCTTCGGGAGTACCTCGACTTCGTGCTGACGCTCATGCTGGCGGTGGCGATCGGCTTCCAGTTACCGCTGGTCGTTCTCCTCCTCGGGTGGATTGGCGTGATCGAAGTGGACCTCCTGCGCCGATATCGCCGCCACGCCGTCTTCATTTGCATCATTGCGGCGGCGATCATTACGCCCACCGTCGATCCGGTCTCGATGATGCTGATGGCCATTCCGCTCTACCTGCTCTATGAGCTGGGCATCGTGCTGCTGGTCGTGGCCCCGCCGCGTGCGGTTGCCGAAGGATCGGTGATGAATCGCGTCAAGGATCTCGCGCTCGGTCGCGGACGGATTCGGCCATGAGCGGACGCACCCGAGTAGACGCGGCTGGCGGTTGTGCGCTCGCGCTCGGTCGCGGACGGATCCGGCCATGAGCGGACAATCGCCCGAGGCTCGCGCGGCACTTCGGAGACGCCGGCATCGCCGCATGATGGCCCGCCGGCGCGCTCTCGTCGCGCGATGGAGGCGCCACCATCCATGGTTTGAGTTGACCGATCTGCAGATGATGGAGCGGGCGCTTGAACTCGCCCGCATCGCGGCCCGTCGCGGCGAAGTGCCCGTCGGCGCGGTGCTGTATCGCAATGGAGTGATCCTGGGCGAGGCGTTCAATGAGCGTGAGGCTGGCGCCGATCCGACCGCGCATGCAGAAGTCGTCGCGCTCCGTCGCGCCGGCATTGCTGCGGGTCAATGGCGCCTGGGGGAAACTCGCATGGCGGTCACGCTCGAACCCTGTCCGATGTGCGCTGGTGCGCTCGTCAATGCGCGGGTGAGCCATCTCGTCTTCGCCGCCTTTGACCCGAAGGCGGGGGCCTGCGGCACGCTCTATGAAATCCCGAGTGACCCGCGCCTGAACCACCGGCTCCGGGTCTGCGGCGGCGTGATGCAAACCCGTGCGGCACGGCAACTTCGGGCATTCTTTGCGCCACGACGAGCCGCCCGGCGGACTCCGAGGTCCTAGAACGGAACACAGTTCGCGTTTCCGGGCCGGTCTCTGCAGGAATGTTCCGCGGAGCCCGACTTTGGGCATCCAAATCGCAGTCTTCGAGCGGACATCTGCCCAGTCGCTTTCCACACTCAAAGTGTCTTGAGCGCGTACTCAGGATGTGCGACCGCGACGCGAGATCCGCGCGGGCGCACCCGACCGCCGAATGCCGCACCAGCGGCAATGACCCTCACGAAGTTCAGAGGAGTCTCGACCATGCGACGCCATGCCGATCGATCTGCCCGTCTTCAGCCCATCGCTTCACTTGGCGCGCTGGCCGCGATGGTGATCGGCTCCAGCGTGACGGCGGTGATTGCAACCTTTCAGACCGGCGAGTTCTACACCTCTGACGCCACGGTCACGCGCGGAGTCTTCTCCGGGGATGTCTGGGTGCGCAATGTCACGATGGGTCAGCGCACGCTGACCGCAGTTGAAGGTGGGCTCGGCAATGCATCGGCGGTGCGCATCTATGTCGCCGCGCCAGGAAGCAGCCAGTTTGAGCTCGTCCCCGATGACTCGATCGGTCGGCCCGGAAGTCCCGTCGGCCTGGCGCTCGGTCGCGAAGTGAATGCGGAGAACATCGCATCGGGTCTCGATGTGCTCTCCGGATACAGCCTGAGCCGAATGCTCTACACCGATGGCACGCGCCGCGTGCGCATCGACATGTTCGCCGCGTCGCCCCAGCGTGACAACGATCCCGACAACGACGATCCCGAGCCGGAGATGGTGGCCGTCGGCTCCTTGCGAGGCGCCAGCTTCTCAATGGCGCCGATCGTCGGCGGTGACATTGACAATCCGCAGGTGGGTCGCGGCATTCCTGTTCCGCCTGCTCGCATCGCCGAGGGTGAGACCGGAATCAGCATTCTCACCAATCAGAGCGACGCGCCGTTCGCCATCAGCATGGTCGGCATGGATCTGAGCGGCGACATGGGCGTGCCATCTGATCAGTCGTTGGTGGGCGTCCGAATGGAGATCGAACCCGGCGCTCCAGCCATGGTCAAGGGCTGGTTCACCGGCATCGGTGCCGATGTGATGCCGAGCGACTTCGATGAGGATGCCTTCCGCCAGGTGCTCGCCGGCGTCGTGGGCGACGGCTCTAACGATGGTGGAGTGAGCACCGGAGCGGGCTTTCCGAGCGGCTTCTACACCGGCCTCTACTCCGGCCCCGGCGGGTTCGCCGGTGCGGATGGTCAGTTCGTGTCAGCGCCTCCACAGACGGTGGTTCCAACGCCGACCAACGGCGGCGGTGGCGGTGGTGGTGGCGGCGGCGGTGGTGGAAACAACCCCAGCCCGCCTCCTCCGCCTCCCATCCCGGCTCCAGGCGCGATCGGACTCATGGCCCTGGCTCTTGCGATCGGCCGAGGTCGTCGGCGCGAGCAAGATTGAGTGCGCCGTTCACGAGGCCGCTCTCGCTGATGATCGGAGCGTCGCCGCGAGGTCGATGAAGGTCGGGCGATCGTCCCACCGATGCGATGCAGCCTGAGTGGCCATCTCGGGGTCTCGGCGACCCGTCGTTGCGACGCCATGCGTGCCCATCGCGGAACCCGCGACGATCACGGCTCATCGTGCGCCCCAGACTCCGCATCTCTGAAGAGCTCGCGCAGCACGACCGTCGCATAGGCGCCCTTGGGAAGATCGAAGGCCAGCCGAATGAAGGGACCATGCTCGTCCATCGACCCCTCGACCGATGGATGGCCCACGCGCACGCGAAGCGGGCGCCGAGCCCCTTGCGGCCCATCGGGTGCCGCGCTCATGAGCACTTCCCCTCCGAAGCGAAGCATGGCCTCGCGTTCACATTCACCAGCACGGCCCGTGGCCGCCACCATGCCGGGCCCCGGCAGAGGCCCGCTCGGAGAAAGCTCGAACGCCGCCAGTCGCGGAGCGATGGCGCGACCTTCATCGCGCTCGGCGAGGTCCTCTTCACCAACGAGGAAGACCGCGCCATTGTCATGAAGCCAGGCGACATCACCATGGTGAATCTCGCCGAGCGTGCCCGCGCGCACCCGCTCCGCGACAACCTGATTGAAGATCGCCGACTGAAGGGCGCTCACCCAGAAGGCGCGATCCTCGCGGCGAATGGCCGAAATCGCGCGCGCTGGCGTTGCTCCACGAACCAGTGCCGCCAGCGCCGCCCGCTCCGCATAGTCGCCTCGATGCCAGAGCGGAAGACTCTCGGCCCACTTCCCCTGGTCGAAGTGCTCGCGCGCCGGGCGCTGATGCTCGGGAAATGGCGAGCCGCCGGCGCCGAGCAGTTCCGAGAGCAGCGCCTCGGGTGATGCGCCAAGCAGCAATCGACCGAGCACATGGCTGTTGCATCGATAGCCGAAGCGCTGCGGACCGAAGAAGTCCGGCACACCGGTGGTCGCCAGGCGCGACAGGCGTCGCCAGACTGATGTCACCTTGAGCGGATCGACCTCGCGCACTCGAATCGCAAAGCGGTTGCCCTGCAGGTGACCTCGACGAAGCTTGTTGCCGTGGCGCGCCTGCCAGAGGATCTCAATGCGAGTGTCGCTCGGTGGAGGGGGATCGCTTCGCCCCGGCAGGTGAATCGAAACGGTCTGCTGCGTCACACCGACTCGATCCTTCATGCCCGCGAAGCCGATCGCTCCCGGGTCGACTTCGTAGTGCCGCGCGAGCAGGTCGATGAGCTCGCCATGGGCCATGTGCCGCTTCTGCACTCGGAGATAGAGGTGCTCTCCCTCGCCCGAGGGTTCATAGAGTGGGATCTCATCGACGAGGAAATCCTCGGCCCGCGCCTTGATGCGACCGCTCAGGTCGGGCTCACCCAGCATCCATGTTCGGGGAAGTGGATCGGGCGCCACAGGACTGGCCGATGCCCCCCGGTTCGACACCGTTTCACTCATGATCGGAGCACTCCGTGGCGCTCGAGCGCTCGCTCGATTTGCGGTGCCGTGTCCTGCGTTGGGTCAATCAGCTCGGCACGCCATCCAACTCCGGCGGCGGCCATGACATTCTCAATGAGATCATCGAAGTAGATGATCGACTGAGGGGCGAAGCCGGTGCGATCGAGGAACGCCTTGAAGATCGCCGCGTCGGGCTTGCAGTGTCCCAGCAGGTGCGAGGCGTGCCGGTGGCGGATCGCATCGAACGCGGGCATTCCGTGCATGAACTCCCAATGCGCATGATTGGTGTTGCTGAGGCACGCCGTCTCGGCACCAGCGGCGTGAATGCGATCAATGAGCTGGGCCACCCCGCCGTACTCACCGAGAATCCACGCATCGTGAATGCGACGCAATTCCTCTGGCGTCGCGCGATGCCCCACCAGCGCGCTCACCGCCTGATGGAACTCCTCCTCACCCATCGTGCCGCACTGGTGTCGATGCACCAACTCGCCCATGGCTCGGCGATCGATCTCCGCGTCAAGATCGGCGCGGGGCGTCACCCCGGCCGCCAGGCAGCCCTCGCGGAATGAACGGCAGATTCGAACGATCACGCCGCCGAGATCGAAGCAGACCACGCGAGATGGGGCTGATCCACCCGGGGGCGTCAATCCTCCTCCTCATCCTCATCGGGATCGATCTCGGGAATCGACTCCGAGCCTGCATCAGGGGCACGCGAGGCTTCTTCGAGCACTTCCTCATCGACGAGAATCGGAACATCCTGCGCGACGCCGAGGGCAATCGCGTCACTCGGCCGACTATCGACGCGAATCTCCTCGCCAGAGTGCTCGATGACGAGCTTGGCGAAGAAGGTTCCTTCACGAAGGTCGTCGATCTCAATGCGCCGAAGCGTGCCGCCCAACGATCGAATGACCGAGGCCAGCAAGTCATGGGTTTGGGGCCGCGGAACCTCGATTCCCTTGAGCCGGCGCTCGATGGCGAAGGCCTCGGGCAGCCCGATCACGATGGGAAAACTCCGACCGCCCTCGCCCTCGGAGAGCTCGATGATCTGCATGTCGCTCATCTCGCGAATGAAGATTCGCGACAACTGCATCCGCACCGCCATCGAGGGCTCCCTCCCCTGCTACGAAGCGCTCCAGTGACCGAGCAGAATGGCGAGATCGGAGCCACCGACGGAGCAATCGCCATCAAGATCCGCGGGGCACGCATTGCACGCCGCGCACTCGCCCCAGCTTCCGAGCAGCAGGGCGAGATCGGCGCCATCCACCACGCCATTGCCATCAAGATCACCCGGAATCGGAAGCAGGTCGATGGCCAGCGAGACGGCGGCGAACGCATCCACGCGCCCCCAGCCGTTGAGCAAGTCGTAACCGGGGTCACCAATGTCCTTCGCGGTCTGATGAAGAACGCTCCGAATGGAGGACTCGCTGAGCGATGGATTGACGCTCAGCATCAGCGCGATTGTGCCCGTGACATGCGGCGCGGCCATGCTCGTGCCGGTCTTGACCATGGTGCCGCCGTCAGACGCCAGCGAAAGCACACCGACGCCGGGGCCCATCAGGTCGATGTTCGGTCCCCAGTTCGAGCCCCACCAGCGCTGGTCGGCGTTGTTGGTCGCGCCAACCGCGATCGTCTCGGGCCACCGCGCGGGGAACGAGAGCTGCGGCGCACTGCTGTTGCCCGTCGCCGCGATCATCGGCACGCCGGAGGCGAATGCGTACTTCACCGCGTCGTGGAGATAGGCGGACCCTGTCGAGTACTGGAGGCTCATGTTGATGAGATCCGCACCATTGTCGACCGCCCAGGTGATGCCATCGGCGACCCACGACTCAACGCCACCACATGGCTTCACGACGACCACGGGCAAGATCATCACATCCCAGCAGAGACCTGCGATGGCCGTGCCGTTGTTGCCCGAGGCGCCGATGATTCCACTGACATGCGTGCCGTGACTGACGCACAGATCGCTTGTGTTGGTGTTCTGGTCAGGGATGTTGAAGCCTTGGAGCACCCGACCCGCGAGATCGGGGTGAAGCGACACGCCTGAATCAAGCACAGCGACGACCGTGGGACGCCCCCCCGTGGTCAGTGTCCACGCGGCCGTTGCGCCGACATCGGAGCCACTGATTCCCGCGACGCCATCGGCCACTTGTCCCGTGTTCAGCAGCGCCCACTGCGAGGAGAATGAAGGATCGTTCGGTACCACGCTCGCCACCCCGCCGACTCCGTCGACTGACGCAACCTCGACCGCAGGGTGGCGCGACAGCTCTGCGACGGCCTGCTCGGGATCACGGCCTGCGGCGAGTGTCACGGTGCGCCAGCGATCGAGACCGATCTGCGACGCCAGCATCGCGTTGCGGTGGGTCACCAGCGAGGTTGGCGCCAGCGAGACTCCGCCGAGCGCCGCGAGATCGCGCGCCTCCATCACCGCGCCGGGGCGGAGCTTGACGAGCACATGGCCCATCGCGAACTCGGCGCCGAAGACGGCGAAGTCGTTGGCCTGCCCCTGATCAGCCGGTCCCGCGCCCTGAGGCGCGGACCACGCCGAGAGTGAGAACGCGCCAATGAACGCCCCAAGGGCGATGACGGCGAGCCTGCCTCGCCCGGCGAAGAACTCAAGTCGGGCCTGCGGCCCGGTCGCCATGCAGATCTTGATGATGCGGTTCATGGTCCGACTCAAGGGTAGCCCAGCCACGGGGGTCGGGCCATTCGCAACCGAGGGGGCCGATGCATCAATCGCCCCGATCGCTCCCCCCCTGCCAACCCTCCCCTCCCCTTGAACCCGACGGGGCGATAGCATGCGCGGTTCACCCTATCGAGGACCGAGAAACATGTCCAAGCGAACCTATCTCTTCACCAGCGAGAGCGTGTCGATGGGCCACCCCGACAAGCTCGCCGACCAGATTTCCGACGCCGTGCTCGATGCCATGCTCCGCGTCGATCCAAGGAGCCGCGTTGCCTGCGAGACGCTGGTCACCACCGGACTCGCGGTTGTCGCTGGCGAAGTGACCTGCGGTGGCTATGTCGACATTCCCGAGATCGTCCGTCGCACCGTACTCCGCGCGGGATATGACGATGCGCGCAAGGGCTTCGACGGCAAGAGTTGCGGCGTGAGTGTTGCGATCGGTCGACAGAGCCCCGACATCGCGCGCGGAGTCGACTCGAAGTTGAACGGCAAGGCCAAGGAGCAGGGCGCCGGCGATCAGGGCATGATGTTCGGCTTCGCGTGCCGCGAGACACCGAGCCTGATGCCGCTGCCGATCGACCTCGCGCATCGCCTCGTGGCTCGACAGGCCGAGGTCCGCGAGAAGGGTCTCATCAAGGGCCTCCGTCCCGACGCGAAGAGCCAGGTGACCGTCGAGTACGAGAACCTCACGCCGAAGCGCGTCGACGCGGTCGTCCTCTCGACGCAGCATGACCCCATCTGGAATGGACCCGCGAAGCAGAAGACCCTGAAGGCGCAGGTCATCAAGCACATCATCAAGCCGGTCCTCGGCAAGTGGTGGTCGCCGAAGATCAAGGTGTGGGTCAACCCGACCGGCCAGTTCGAAGTGGGCGGACCTCACGGCGATTGCGGTCTCACCGGGCGCAAGATCATCGTGGACACCTACGGAGGTCGTGGTCGCCACGGCGGCGGCGCCTTCAGCGGCAAGGATCCCTCGAAGGTCGATCGCTCCGCCGCCTACATGGCCCGCTATATCGCGAAGAATGTCGTGGCCGCAGGGCTTGCCGAGGCCTGCGAAGTCCAGTTGAGCTACGCCATCGGAGTGGCGGAACCGGTGAGCGTGCTGATCGAGACGCAGGGCACGGGCAAGGTCGATGATGAGTGGCTCGCCGACGAGGTGCGCAAGCACTTCGAGCTGACGCCGAGCGGCATCATCCGCACGCTCGACCTGCTGAAGCCGATCTACTCCCCCACTGCGGTGCATGGTCACTTCGGCCGCAAGCCCGACGAGGCGGGCCCGGGGACCTTCTCATGGGAGCGGACCGACAAGGCGAAGGCCCTTGCCGCGGCGGCGCGGAAGGCCGGCTTCAAGGTGTGACCTCTTCGCAGACGAGGCGCGGCGCCGCGTCACTGCCGCCGCGCACGGCGGCGATCGAGCGCCTCGCGACGCTTGTCCCCGCGTGGCCCGATCTTCCCTTTGCGGAGCGCGGTGAAGGCGGTCTTGCGGACGCGATCCTTCTTGAGAGCGTGCGCCGCTGGCGCACGCTCGAGTGGCTCTCAGGCGTTGCGATGGAGCGCGACCCTGCGTCGATCGAGGCGCCGCTCCGAGCGGCGCTGCTCGCGGCGGGTGCGCAGCTCCTCCTGATGGACGAACCGGACCACGCGGTCGTCAATGACACCGTTGAGTGGGCGAAGCGCCGCATCCGTCCGGGCGCAGGGCGACTCGTCAACGCGGTGCTCCGCCGCCTGATCTCGTGGCGACGCGAACGGCAGCCTTCATTCGAGCCGCCGCGCGACCATGCAGGGGCGCTGTTCCTGCCCCGGGCCGATGGGACGAGCGTGCGCCTGGAAGGGCCGCCACGGCCCGAAGATCCCGTCGCGTGGATGGCGATTGCCACTTCGCATGCTGAGGGAATCGCGCGACGATGGTTGGAGCGTCACGGCGCGGAGGTGGCGTGGAGGCTCGCGTTGCACTCGATCGCTCCGCCGCCGCGCATTGTCGCCGACCCGACCGGTGCCCTCGCCGGTCACCCGAGCGCCGCGGCCCACGAGAGCGCCGGGTTTCGCGTCTGGCAGGGTTCTCTCGGAGACCTTCGTCGCGCGATGACAGCGACACCTTCGCTGCGCGTGCAGGACCCCGGAAGCGCCGCTCCGCTAGATCGCGTGCGTCACCTTTCGCCGCGACGGATCGTGGATGCCTGCGCAGGACTCGGCACCAAGACGCGCCAACTCGCGTCGATGTTCCCCCGCGCGGAGATCATCGCGGGCGATGTCGATCCCGAGCGCCGCCGCGCCCTCGAGGGCACCTTCCCCCGCGGCGGGCAGGTGACCATTCTCGACCCCGAGGCGATTCTCGCGCTGCGCGAGGTGGACCTGCTGCTTCTTGATGTCCCCTGCTCCAACAGCGGGGTCTTCGCGCGGAGGCCGGAGGCGAAGTACCGCTTTGATCAGCGCCGGCTTGCCTCGCTGGTCGCGCGGCAGCGTGAGATCGTGGAACACCATGCGGCGGTCGTCGGGCGTGCGGGAACGATCCTGTACTGCACCTGCAGCCTTGAACCCGAGGAACTCGATGGCGGGCTCGACACCGTGGCGGCGAACCTCGGGCGCGAGGCCGTTCGCGAGGCGCACCTGCCGCGGGGCGGTCCCGGGTTTCCCCCCACCATGCATGCGGATGGCGGCGGCAGCGTGCTGATCTGATAGGATCACCGATCCGCTCCCCATGAACATTCTCGAGATCCTGCGACCTGAGTCCGTGAAGGTGCCGCTCGTGTCAGCCGACAAGCGCGGCGCGATCGATGAGCTTGTTGATCTGCTGGCGGGCGACAATCGCGTCAGTGATCTGGCAGCGCTCAAGGCCGCGGTCTGGGAGCGCGAGTGCCAGCGCTCGACCGGCATCGGCGAGGGTCTGGCCATTCCGCACGGCAAGTGCGCCGCAGTCAAGGATCTGGCGATGGTGGTCGGTCGCCCCGCGTCTCCGATCCCGTTTGATGCGATCGACAAGAAGCCGGTGCGGCTCCTCATCCTGCTGGTTTCACCGGTGGACAAGATCTCCCTGCACATCCAGGCGCTCGGTCGCGTGAGTCGACTGCTGAGTGATCCGGGCCTGCGCGAAGCCACCTATGGCGCGTCCGATGCGGCGTCGCTGTATGAGCTCTTCCGCAAGGCCGAGGGCGGCTGAGCGCCTCGCCACTGCGCCGCGACCGCGATGAAGTCCGGTCTCACCGCAGCCACTTGAACGCGGTGGCCATCGGTTCGGCGCCGGTCACGATCGCATCGCTGCCCAGGGCAATCATGAAGGCGCTGGAAGCCTGCCGCGCGCTTCGAGTTCCTGCAGGCGACGCGCTTCCTCGAAGGCTTCGTTCGATTCCTCGATCCGCTGCGTTGCGCGGAGGAAGTCACCGAGCCCGCGCCAATGTCGCCAGTCGACGGGCGCAAGCTCCACCGCTCGCCTGAGCGCGAACTCCGTCTCCGCCTCCCGCCCCGCGCGACCGTGACCAATGGCGATGGCGCGCCACGCCGGCGCGTGGTCGGGCTCGATGTCGAGTGTGCGATGGACGAGCGCGATCCCCTCCTCGATCTCCTCCGCCGAACCTCGCTCAACCAGCAGCAGCGAGAGGCGTCGCATCGCTTCAAGTCCCTCGGGGTGCCACTCGAGCCATGCCCGCCCGAGCGTGATCGCCCGCGCCATATCGCCTTCACTCTCCGCCATCGCCACGCGCTGTCGGAAGACGAGCGCCCACTCGGGGAACTCTGCCTGCGGATGATCGGCGAGCAGCGGCTCGATCCAGGCGTCGGCCTCCGCCTCCCGCCCCCGCAGCCAGAGAATCCTGACGATGTCGGTGGCCACCGCGGGCCGAAGCGGTGAACGCTCGGGGAAGCCCGCATAGGCGCTGCGCAGCAGGCGCTCGCTGGCGACGAAATCACGACGAAGGGCGGCAAGCCATGCGCGCCGCAGATCGATCCACGGCTGCACCTGAGGAACGAAGCCGATGCCACCGCGACCGATGAGTGAAGCGAACTCATAGAACGCATCGGCGCGCTCGGCGGCGGCGAGCACCTCTGGCGGGGGCATGACCGCGTCGAAGGTGAAGACGCTGGTTGCCGGGACGACCGCCCTGCGATCCGCACGATTGGCCACCAGCAGCGCCAGGTTCTGCGCACCCACCATGGCCACCAAGAGGAACACGACCGCGTTGGCCCACAGCCAGCTCCATCCAGCACCAGTGATGCGCCCTGCCCGGCGCAGCACGAAGGAGTGAAAGCCCTCGTTTGATCGGCGCAGCACCCGCCAACTCTTCCAAGTGATGAAGGCGACGATCGCCGCCACGCCGCTCGAAAAGAGTAGCGGAAGCGAGGTGCGGATACCGCCGACCGGCATCGCGGCCGCCGGGAGCGACGGCATGAACGGCGCGTTGACCGCAAGCAGCGTGAGGACGCCCACGACGAGGATCAGCGCTTCCTCGCGCCGCGGCAGTTCGAGCGGTCGCTCGGCCGCCTGCGACTCCGTGTCCCGCTTCGCTGAAGCGTGCGGGGGTGCGCTGGGTGTGTGCGAAGCGTGCGCCTTGGCGCCGCCCCGCTCCGACTCCGCCACCGCCAGGACCGGGGCGCTGCCATGGTGTGCCTTCGGCAGGCTCTCCGGAGACGCACTGGCGAAGGTGGCGGGCCTGCCCCAACTGACTGAGAGCGCCTCATTCGGACAGACGCTCACGCAGTCGAGACACTTCATGCACCCCGGGTCGACCACCATTCCGAACTTCGCCACTTCTTCATGCACGCGCACATTGCTCGTGCAGACCGCCGTGCAATGCCCACAGTGTTCACATGAGTCGTTCACGCGAATGCGAAGCGGAGCGATGCGATCAATCGGCGCAAAGAAGCCTCCATAGGGACAGGCATAGGTGCAGTACCCCTTCTGTCCGAGGAAGTAGACCGTCATCACGCCGCAGACGAAGAGGAACGGCACGGCCATGAAGAGGCCGGGAAAGGTCGCCCAGAAGTCGCTCGTGATGAACTGCGTGGTGATCTGCATCCGCGGCGGATCGGGATGGAGATAGGGCAGGATCGCCCAGCGCCACGCAAGCGGCCAGACGAACATGTAGAGCGCCAAGCCCAGCGGCACCACCATCAGCCAGCGGGCGCGGAGTGGCCTGGGGCGCACGCCGAACTTCTTGAGAATCCAGCCACATCCATCCTGAAGGAGCAGCACATGGCACCCCCAGCCGCAGAAGAAGCGCCCGAAGATGACCGTTGACAGGAGCGCGAGCGCAAAGAAGACCGTGCCGGTGTTGATGATTCCGTACTTGGCGGTCTCCATCGCCTCGGAGGGCTCGACCGGCGAGAGGGTGCTCCCCTGGATGAGCCACTGGATGATGTGGAGAATGATCAGCGCCTGCACGCCGAGCAAGACGGCGAATCGCCAGCGCGTTGAACGACTTTCCTTCACGCGGGGCGCCGACGGGGCATGTCCGCTCGAACTCAGAATCGGAAGCGACACGGCACCGCCGTCGCATCGAGGCCGGGGAGCGGACATGCCGAGATCGTAGCGGGCGCCGTCGCTTCTATACTTCGCCCTTCTGCATGGCTCGAGACTACTACGAGGTCCTTGGCATCGATCGCGGCGCCAGCGCTGACGACATCCGCAAGGCGCATCGGAAACTGGCGAGAAAACTCCACCCCGATGTGAACAAGGCCGCCGATGCCCAGGCGCGCTTCGCGGAGATCCAGGAGGCGTACGACATCCTGAGCGATGAGGAGAAGCGCAAGCGCTACGACCAGTTCGGTCACGCCGGTGTGAGCGGCGCCGCAGCCGCGGGGCCAGGCACCGGCGCGCGCGGCGCGTCGGCGGGCTCGCCCTTCGGTGGCGCGGGCCAGTGGCAGGATGTCGATCCTGAGACCTTCGAGTCGATCTTCTCGAACTTCGGCGATTTCTTCTCGGCGCGCGGCGGGTCAAGTGACGCGCGGAGTGGCGCTGGTCGCCAAGGCGCTCGCAGCGGCAGCCGCGGCGGCGCCTGGCCGGGTGGCGGCGGCTGGTCAGGCGGTGCGCCGAACCAGGGCGCGGATGTCGAGGCGGAGACAACGGTCGCCTTCGAGACGGCGGCGCTCGGCGGTCGACAGTCGCTTCGATTGCGAGGCGTTCAGGGCCGTGATGAGGAAATCGAACTCAAGATTCCCGCTGGACTCAGCGATGGCACCCGCATGCGGTTGCGAGGCAAGGGCCATCCTGCCCCCGGCGGTGGAACACCCGGCGACCTTGTGGTCACCGTACGGGTGACTCCGCACCCTTGGTTTCGGCGCGAGGGCCTCGACATCATCCTGGGCGTTCCGCTCACGATTGCGGAAGCGTCGCTCGGCACGAGCGTGACCGTTCCACTTCTTCAAGGCAGTGTGACACTCAAGGTTCCGCCCGGCGCTCGAAGCGGGCGTCGCCTGCGCGTCAAGGGCAAGGGCATCACCGACGCCAAGGGCGTCTGCGGTGACTTCTACGCGGAGCTCCAGATCGTGGCGCCGGAGACGCTGACGGCTGAGGATCGTGACGCACTTGAAGCGATGTCCGCGCGACTTCCCGATCCGCGCCGAAATCTCTGGACCTAGGCTTGAAGGCGATGAGCGGCACTCCTTCCATCCCTCCGCATGCCGGGCGTCAGGACACGGCGGCCTCTCCTGTCCGCGTGCGGCGTCTGAGCGGTCACCCCTCCTCTGGCCCGCGAGACGAGCGACACTCTGGCGATCGTCATTCTCACGATCGACATTCTGCAGATGGCGCTGCCTCTCGGGTTCGCAGCGCCGCGGGGCTCCGGGGACCAGCGGCGACGGAACCGCGTCCCGCCGCATGGTGGGCGGCGCTCCTTGCCACGCTCGCGTTCGTGGCACCAGCTCTCGGATGGGGCTTCGAGGGGCACCGCATCATCGCGACCATCGCGAGTTCCGAGTTCACGGACACCACCGCGAAGGCGATCCGCGAACTCCTTGGCGAGACGAGTGTCGCCGACGCCAGTGTCTGGGCCGACGAAGTTCGCAGCGATCCCAAGTGGGATTGGATCAAGCCGCTCCACTACATCAATGTTCCGCGCGACGCCACGCGCATCGACATGGGTCGCGATGGCGCCGACGGTCAGCAGATCGTCTCGACGATCCTCACCTATCGGGAGGTTCTCGCCGATCCGACCAAGTCCAGCGAGGAGCGCCTCCTCGCGCTTCGGCTGGTGCTGCACATGGTTGGCGATGTTCACCAGCCGCTTCATGTGTCGTATCGAGACGACCTCGGTGGGAACAAGCTCACGCTGAAGGCCTTCGGTCGCAACAGCAACCTGCACCGTGCGTGGGACACCGACCTGATTCAGCGGCGCCTGAAGGACACGAAAGGCGGCTGGCCGGTGATGAGCGCCGATCTTCGACAGGCCATCAAGCCGGCGCAGCGCACGCAGTGGCTCCGTGAGCGCGAACCCATCGCATGGGCCAATGAGTCGCTGGCCATCACGCGCCGCATCTACAGCCGGTTGCCCAAGGCGCCCAGCGACATTGACGACGCCTACTTCCGAGAGTGGATGCCCGTGGTGAATGAGCGGCTCCAGGCTGCGGGCGTTCGACTCGGCGCCCTTCTGAACGACGCGCTCGACCCGGCGAGCCGCACACCTGCGCAAGGAAGGGAGAAGCGGCCGTCGAGACCGTCCGGCAGCGGTAAGGACCCAGCCGCGCCGACTTCCGAGGAGAAGCCTGATTCCGAAGAGAAGTCCGCGCCCGGAGGGAAGTCGGGGCCCGAAGAGAAGGCCGCACCTGGGGAGAGGTCGGGGCCCGAAGAGAAGTCTGCGCCTAGGGAGAGGTCGATGCCCTGGTCGTCGGGCAAGGCGACGCAGTTGGAGTCTCTTGGGCGGAGACGATGGAGCCGAAGCTGACCAAGGACGGGTCCTAGCCCGCGCGAGCCATCGAGCGACGCCGCGTGGCACTGCAAATCGCCGCCCGCTCTGGAACGGGAGTGAGCCGAGCGCGCTTCCTCGCCGAATTGCGAAGGTCGGAGTGCGAGCGCCGCGCTCACGAAGTCACAGGCACCATTGCAAAGACGGCGGGCAGATTCCGGTAGTAGCCGTCGTAGTCGAGGCCGTAACCGACCACGAAGACATCGGGAATGTCGAAGCCGATGTGATCGCATGGCGTTTCGAGCGCGCTCGGAATCGTCTTTCGCAGAAGCACACAGGTGCGGAGAGACGCCGGGTTCAACGCCATGATTCGCGACTGGAGCAGCCGAAGCGTGCGCCCCGAGTCGAGGATGTCATCGACCAGGATCACATCGCGCCCCGCGAGGTCGCTTGGCAGATCGCCCTGAAGCCTGGCCCCCTGGCTCGTCGTGGCCGTGCCGGGATAGCTGCTGACGGTGGCAAGACCAAGACGCAGCGGCACTGGAAGTTGACGCACGAGATCGGCGGCGAAGATCAGCGCGCCGGTCATGACTGCGACGAGCACGGGATCTCGCGGCGTGGGTCCGAGCCCGGCAGCAATCTCCGCCGCGAGCGCCGGCATGCGCTCGGCGATCGCCTCGGCACTCACCACCACGCGATCGACGCGCTGATCCGATGGAGGACCGCCCCGCGCGCGCTGTCCCGCCGTCGCATCGCCCTCGCGCGGCGACGCACCGCTCATGCGCCACTCCGCAGTTTGGCCATGAGCTTCTCATTCACACTCTTCGCATCGGCCTTTCCGCCCGAGAGTTTCATAACATGCCCGACGAGTCGACCAACGGCCGCCGCCTTCCCCGCCGCGACATCGGCGGCGGCCTGCGGCTGCGCCTCAATCGCCGCGAGAACCCAGGCATCGAGTTGGCCCTCATCGCGCACCTGGATGAGACCGTGCGCCTTCGCGACATCCTGCGCGCTTGCCCCCGTTTTCGAAGGATCGCAGAGCAAAGAGAAGAGCTGATCCGCCGCCTGCGGGCCAACCTCGCCCTTCTCCCGGAGCGTGATGATCTCGGCGATCTGTACCGGTGCCACGCCGAGCGTTTCAAGGGCACGCCCCCGCTCGTTCGCATACTTCGCGCCGGTGTTGAGGAGGAACTTCCCGGCGACAAAGCCCGCCTTCGCTTCGCTCAGACCAGCATCGACGCACGCCTCGACGCACCGCTCGAAGAAGAGACAGGTCGTGCGCTCCTCGGTGAGCACGCGAGCATCGACTGGCGCAAGCCCGAACTTCGACTCGTACCTGGCGCGCCGCTGCGCCGGAAGTTCGGGGAGCGAGGCGCGCACCTGCGCAATCCACGCCTGGTCGACCATGACCGGCACGAGGTCGGGGTCGGGGAAGTATCGGTAATCGTGGGCGTCTTCCTTGGTGCGCTGAAGCAGCGTGATGCCGCGCTCATCATCCCAGCCGCGAGTGCTCTTGGCCCCGGGCCCCATCTCGCGGCCATCCTCGAGCCACGCCTTCGGCTGGCGCTCGAACTCATGGTCGATCGCGCCGCGCAGCGCCTTGAAGGAGTTGAGGTTCTTCACCTCCACGACCGGAGTGGCCACCGTGCGTCCGTCCTCGAGGTCGAGGAGCACATTCACATTCGGTTCGAAGCGCATGTGGCCCTTCTGCATGATGCCCTCGGAAACCCCGAGGAAGGTGCAGATGAGGCGCAGCTCCTTCGCGAAGGTGACGACATCCTCGGCGCGATCGAAGTCGGGCGCGGTCACGATCTCAAGAAGCGGCGTACCCGCTCGATTGAGATCGACGAGCGAGCCCTCGTAGTGAAGTCCGCCCGGCAACTCGTGGCCCAGTTTGCCGGTGTCCTCCTCGAGGTGCGCCCTGATGATGCCGATGCGCTTCGACGAACCGTCGGCGGCAGGGATCTCGACGGCACCATCCGCGCAGAGCGGAAGGTCGTACTGGCTGATCTGGTAGCCCTTGGGAAGGTCGGGATAGAAGTAGTTCTTCCGATCCCACTTGCTGAACGGGGCGATGTGGCAGCCGAGGGCGAGGCCCACTTGGATGGACATCTCGACGGCCCGCCGATTCATGACCGGGAGCGTGCCGGGCAGCGCGGCGACGACGGCATCGACCAGCGAATTGGGCTCGCGGTCGAAGTAGCCCTCCTGCGCCGGATTGGCGACGCGGGTGAACATCTTGCTCCGCGTCGCGAGTTCGACATGGATCTCAAGCCCCACCTTGAGCGTCGACTTCACGATCTTCGCCGCTGGCTTCATCGATTTCGGAGCGCCGGATCCCGCAGTCATGGGTGGATGATACGGGTTCCATGCAGGACAATCCCAGGATGCATTCGCATGCCGCCAGTGTGGCCACGCTGCTCCTCCTTACCGTCACCTCGACGCGCGCCGATGATTCCACGGCGGTCGCGCCGAAACCGGTGCGTGCGATCGCGCCCCACTCCGCTCCATTACCCGCGCCCGAGGGCCCGCCTCCGCTGCCCGAACTTCTGCCCTCGATGCGGTCGGAGCGAACCTGGGTCAAGCCGGAGGGTCCGATCTGGATCGAGGTCACGCGACCTCCGAACACGCCGCCGCTCGACCTCGTGCTGATGGCACCGAGCGGCACGGTCCTTGCCTCGACGCCGATCGATGCGGGGCGCTACGACGCGCTCGCCATGCTTCCGCCCATTCATGCGCTCGAGCGCGCGGCGTGGCTTCAACTCCTGAGTGGAGGTCATCCGACCGGTACGCCACTGGTGGTCGTGCCCCTTCGTACTCCACCGCCATGCAGGACCGTCGAAGCGAAGCGCCCCGATGGCGTAACGCGCTTCACGCGCATCATCGGATGGGGCAGCGAGCCGCTTGATCCCAACGATCCCGCGGCTGCGGCACTTCGATCGTCGTGGATTGAAGGCGACTCGCCGATCACCAGCGGGTTTCGCGTCTATCCCGACCGCGATGCGATCATGCGCACGGAGTTCGGTCCCATCCTCTTCGCGTTTGCGCCTGATGCGGCGCCGGCCACGGTGTGGAACTTCCTGACGCTCGTCGAAGCGGGCTTCTATGACCAGACGGTCATGCACCGCGTGGTCCCGCGCGATCGCGAGGGAAGACCATTCGTCGTGCAAGGTGGTGACCCCACCACCACGGGCGATGGCGGACCGGGTTTCAACCTGGCGCTTGAGCCGAGCGATCTGCCGCACGACTTCGGCGTGCTCTCGATGGCGCGCGGCGACGAGCCGCACTCCGCGGGGAGTCAATTCTTCATCGCGCTGTCGCGCGAGGGCACGGCCAGACTTGATGGCCAGTACTGCGCCTTCGGATACGCCGTCGGCGGACGCGAGCCCATTCTCCGCATGAGCGAAGTCCCCATCGACGATCCTCGCACCGGGCGCCCGAAGGACCCGCCGCGCGTCGAGCGCATCGAACTGGTGCCGGCACCGGCGCGCATGCCGGGAGTGGACCGCCGCGATCTTCGCCTGCCCCGGGAGCCGCCACCGGGCCCGCCTCCGGCGAACCCGGAGCGCTGACCCACGAGACGCAGAGCTTCAGAGTGGGCGATGACCGCCGACACCGAGAACTTCAGCGCAGTCGTTGACTCTGGGGACGCAGAGCATTGGCGCGGTCGCTGACGCGACCCTCTTCGCGACTCGTCAGGGACCCGTGCGCGCGTGACTCTTCGCCGCGGCGCCCATCGATATGGGCGCTCGAGCTTCACGCCGCGCTACCTCACACGCGACGATGGCCTTCCACGCGCTCACGGAAGCACGCGTCACCGCGACCGCTCAGGTCTTCGCTTTCGCGTCCTCGGTCACCTTGACCATGCGAGGCGGCTTGCCCGAGGGCTTGCCGCTTCGGGGGTCGACCGGCGCGGCGGCGATCTTCTCGACCACATCCATGCCGCGCGTCACTTTGCCGAACGCGGTGTACTGGCGATCGAGATGCTTGCAGTGCTCGCGTGTGAGGCAGACGAAGAACTGGCTGCCCGCCGAATCGGGATCGTTCGATCGAGCCATCGAGAGCACGCCCGGCTGATGCTCGCGCGCGTTGAACTCCGCCTTCACGCGCCACCCCGGGCCACCTGTTCCATCGCCCTTGGGGCAGCCGCCCTGGATCACGAATCCCGGCAGGATGCGATGAAACGACAGGCCGTCATAGAAGCCCTGGCGCACAAGCTTCAGGAAGTTCTCCGAATGTCCGGGGGCGACATCGTTCCAGAGTTCAACCTGAAAGGTGCCCTGATCGGTCTCGACAGTGACGGTGGGATAGCTCATGGAAGTCTCACTCGCTCCGCGCAGCGCGGAGGGTTCAAGGGGTGATCCATCGCCCGGAGGCGACGGTACGAAAAGAGGTCGGTAGCAGGAAGTTGCGCCCTTCGAAGACGGTGAGCTGTCCGCTCAGGAGAAGCGGCGGAGGCGTCTCACTCTGGCGCACGAAGCGCTCGATGCGCTCGAGCACCGATGAGGGCAGCAGCTCGATGCCTCGCTCACCGAAGTCCGTGCGCTCGCTCTGGAAGACGAAGCGCCAGGTTCCGCTGACGGGGTCTCGCGTGACCACTCCGCGACGATCCTGGAGGCGCTCGTTCGCGGAGAGGTTGACGAGCGGAGCGCCGCCGACGCCAGGCGGCAGGACTCGGCCGGTGCGGGCAGGCCCCGCATCGCTGCTTCGAGCGACCACGCCAATTCGTTCATCGAGCGCCCGCTCCACATCGGCAGCGAAGGTCTCCGAGTCAAAGGGCGCGGCCGGCGCGGTGACTTCGGCAATCCCGGCATCCGCAGCTCCGGCGAGGGGCGATCCAATCAGCGGATTCGTTCGAATCGGACCCGGAACGATCGCAGGCATCGGTGCGGCACCGGGCGGAAGAAGCGCGGCGCGAGGCTGACGAGGTGGCTCTGCGGAAAGTGGCGATGCAAAGACAGGCAGCAGGAAGTTGTGCTCGCGATAGGTCAGGACGAGCGCGGTGAGTTCGAACCACTGCACCTCCGTGCGGCCGCGGATGTGCGAGATCATGTCCTCAAGCACCTGGCACGGCAGGGCCGCGACTTCGCGATCGGCCTCGGTCTCGAGATCGTCTCGAAGCGTGATCATCCAGATGCCGGGGCCAGGGTCATAGCGCAGCGTGACCGGAGCGCGCGCCAGACTCGACCCTTCGCGCAGGAGCGGGAAGCGTCGGGTCGGCGCCGCGCCGGGCGTCGCGGCGACCGCGCCCGCCGGCTTGTCAGACGCATGTGCCGATGGAGAGTCCGTGCGAGGCACTCGCGCTGGATCGGCTTCGGTTGCAGGCGCGCCTGCAGACGCGCGTTGTGAGGCCTCGGTGCTGGACGCCCCACCCGCCTCCTGAGAGCGCGATGGTGCAGCCGGAGTCGTTGGAGTTCCCGAAGCTCCAGATGGCGTCGGGGATTGCGTCGTCGCACTCGCGCGGAAGGTTCCCGCCCCCAGGGCCAGAGCCGCGGTCATGATCGACGCCAGAATCACCCCGAGCGGCACGAACGGAGCCGCCGGCCGTCCAAAATCCGAACTCAGACCAAAGGTGCGTTGACGCGCAGACAAGGTGGTGCCACTATAGGGAACTCTTCCCCCGCTGGGGGAGGCTCGGCCGAGTACCCAAGTGGCCTAAGGGGACGGATTGCAAATCCGTTATTCGCGGGTTCAAATCCCGCCTCGGCCTTGAAGAGACCCCCGTCCGACATGGGCGGGGGTCTCTTCGTTTCCAGCGCCAAAGCCGAGGCGGATCGCTCGCCTGCACCGCGTGCGGCTCGCGCTTGATCCAGGACGAAGACAGCGCCTGACCAGCCGAGGCGGATCGCTCGCCTGCACCGCGTGCGGCTCGCGCCTGATCCAGGACGAAGACAGCGCCTGACCAGCCGAGGCGGGTCGATTGCCTGCACCGCATCCCGGGCTGGCGAGCGAGCGCCGGTGGCGCGTGACTTGGAAGGCGTTGGTCGATCGCGTGGCATTCAGGTGCCACAGCACATGACCGACCCACACCGAAGTCCATCGACCGCCCATGGTGGCAGGCTACGGCGCGTCGAGCGATCTCACGCCGCACTCAACGAGGCGCTGATGCGTCGCGTCGAGCTCGGTGCAACGCGGGACGAAGATCACCGTTCCGTCACGCCCTCGCGTGAGCAGCACGCGATAGGAGTTCATTCGGAGTCGGAAGGGATCGCGGACCATCGCGCCGCGCCGGTACCCGCGCGCCTGGTCGTTGGACCAGCTCGATCCAGTCCAGCGAAAGTCCGTGCCCCAGGCGACGAGCGCTGCGTCCAGTTCGAGACCCTGCGCGGAGAACTCGGTGACACAGGTCTCGAGGCGCCGGCAGGAGCGTTGTTGCGGATCATCTTCGGCGTCGCCATACCATGGTCCCACACGGAGACGCTTCGTCGACTGAAAGTCGTTCGGGATCCCGAAGTTGACGAGCGCCTTGTCCTTCGACGAGGCGAGGATGCCGAAGCGTGCGCTTGGGTCATCGGCATACCGCGTGCGGAGGTAGTCGCGGGCCACTTCAAGGTCGCGCGTCACGCGCAGGTGAAAGCCCGCGTTCTCAAGGGCGTGAGACCGTCGTCCAAGCTCCCCGCACGGCTCGCCTTCGAGCAACCCCGAAACAAAGCGATGCAAGTCCTGCGCCGAATGGAAGCGGATCTCCCGATCGAGGTTGAGTGCCTCGTCGGCATGAAACGCGCCGGGCGCGAGCGAGGACATCGCATGCGCGACTGCGGGCGGACCATGCACGGACCACTCCGATGAACAGCCCGAGGTCGCAATCGCGGTTGCCCATTGCGAAAGGCCTGCTTCCTCGCCAACATGAATCTCCTGTCCACCGCCGATCAGGCCCACCACCACGCTCCACTCCGGGATGCGCTCGGCGAACTCGATGAACTCCTCCGGCTCCGAGCGCCCCGGTGAGTTCGTGTGCTTCGCCGCGATCTGATGGGCATCCCAAGCCCGTTGCGCCTCGTCGAAGATCAGCACATGCTCGGGAGGGATGCGCTCGCGCCGAGTCGAGTAGCTCTTGACATAGTCCTTCACGCCGCGAACGAAGACCTTGCCATCACCGCCGGCACTCCTCAGCGTGTACTGGAGAACCTCGACGAGCGGTCCATTTCCCGAGAGATAGACCGCTGGAGCCGTTGGCTTGCCCCTGGGGCGATGAACGGAGAGATCATCGAGGAACCGCGCGTGAACCACGCGCAAGCCGACCAGTGTCTTGCCCGCTCCGGGCACTCCCGTCAGCAGGATCAGTCTTCTCGTGCTGGTTCGCGCGGCATCGTGGATAATGCGTGAGATCGTCGCCACCGCAGGGTCGGTGAAGGCGCGCGCCCTGTGAACTTCTCGTAACTCGCCTCGCTCGAAGAGCTCCCTCGCTGCGTCGACAATGGTCGGCAGTGGCCGATAGGCGTCCGCGGCAAGGAACGCCCGGGCGGAGAGCGGCTGGGCCGGAGGCGGGCTCTCGAGTCGCGCCACCAGATCGGCGAGCGCATCGGGCCCGACGATGTGAACCCCCTGCTGGTTGCCCAGGTAGCCCTTGGCCCGCATGGCGACAAGCACCGCGTGCACCGCATGACCACCTCGGTCGGGATCGCAGCACGCGTGATAGCAGCGCAGGTCCCGGGCATAGGCCGCCGCCTGATCAATGTCGGCCTGCCGCGCGTCGGAGCGACCCTTGAGTTCGAAGACGACGACTGCACCGCTCGCGAGAATGATGGCATCACTGCGCCGACTCTCCAGTGGAAGCTCATACTCGAGGATCGAGGTGTACTTACGAGCCAGTTGGCTGCGATCGAGAATCCGCTGCGCCTGCGATTGCAGCGGAGGCACGCTCTCCTGCCACGCGCGAAGTTGCTCGGGCGAAGCGTCGGGAACGAACGCGCGCAGCCGACCCGTGACTTCGTTCACCGTCACAGTGACGAACCTGGGCACATCGGAGCACCACCCGGAGCGGGCCAACTCCGTAGGATCAGGATCGGTGTCGCTCGACATGGAGGGCGATCTCCCCGGGAACTGCGCACCAACTCCCCGCAATCGCACTCACACGAGTGCGGTCACCAGCAGTGGTCGCCGTCCAGGATAGCGCGCCCTGGCCGCACTCAGGGAGATCGCGCACCGCTGAAATCACACCAGCACTGATAGACCACATGCGCCGGGAGCGACTGCTGCCAGCCCATGCCGAAGTGCAGGGTCATCCATGCGGAGAAGGCGGCCTCGGGCCCTGAACCGAAGTGAGACGGAAAACGGCGCCAGTGCTCGGCGACCACCGCCTCGGGCATCCACCGCTGCCACTCCACTCCATAGTGGCGGGCCATGGCGCGGAGGAAGGCTTCTTCCATCGTCCCACCATGGATCACGGGCCACTGCGATAGAACTGAACTCGGAAGCCGTGTGGTCACTGCTCCCATCGATAGCGTGGCCATCCACAAGGTTGCTGCAGCCACCGAGACGACTGACAGCGCCACCATTGTGATGCCGGACTTGAGTCGTGTTGGGAATGCGGGGATGTACATGATGCCAGCGCTAGACGAGGGTGGCTCGAGAGAGAATGCGCCATCCCGTGACACGAAACCAAGGAAATCGGCCCATTGTTCCAAGCAGGGTTCGCAAGTCCTCACGATCGAGGACCCAGTGAGCTCGCTTGTCTGCATCGTCAGTGGAGATGCCACTCTTCAAGGAGTGCTCCAAGGAGAAGACCTGCTCACGGATGGCCCAGTTCTCAAGACGATCGGCGATCTCGTGAGCCTTCGTGGAAAAGACCGCCGCAAATCGATCCTGGTCATCCCCCCGAAGATGGCGAACTGCAATGTTCAGGCCATAGACCGCCCACCAACCCCAACTTTCAAGCCAATCGCCACGCGGGACTGCCTGTGGATCAGTAATCCTCTCGACTCCCTCCAGCAGGCGACCCACGCCGTCGATCGGGTCAATCTCGCCGAGCAGAACCCTCAACTCGATCAAGCCACCTCGGCAGCTGTTCGCGATGCCGGAGTAGCTGTCGTCGGACCTCCTTGCCGCCAGATCCTCGAGAAGAACGATCGCGCCCTCGAGCTGGCGTACCGCAAGCGGGCCGTCAACTGGAAGACGATTCGGTTGCTCGGCGATCACTCGTCGCCGAGCACTGCCCGCCACATACAACGCCACTCCCTTTGCGCACTGGAGAACATCGTTCTGGGTCTGAGACTCCGATTCATTCAGGACCGTCGAAGCAACCCCGATGGCTTCATGGAGCTGCCACATCATGGAGTGAGCATTGGCAAGATTGGCCATGTAGAGGAGCCGCGACGCAGAGGGAAGATCCGGAATGTTCGCCGCAATCCTTGCCCACTCGAGCGCCTTCGCGTATCGACCCGCCTGATCGAAGCCGACGCTCAGTCGGTTCGCCGCAAGACCGCGTTCGCGAGGAGTCGACGCAATTCGAAGCATCTGGCCGCAAAGCCTGCGGACCTCCTGATGATCACCTTCACGGTGGGCGCGGAGTGAAAGCCTGTTCAATTCCTCGAATGACTCCTGCGGCAGTGGCTCCTGGCCCAATGCCTCCTGGAGAGGATCGATCCAGAGCGCCTCCGCGACATCGCCCGCAGGCCAGTCGAGAACATCCGACAACCCCATCACCAGATCAAGCTTCGGATTTCCACTGTCTGGAACGACCTTCGCCGGATCGCGATTGAGCGCAAGTGCGAGCTGAGTCTTCGAACACCCCAAGTAGCTCTGCGCCAACTCGATCATGCGAACCAGCCGCTGGCGACGCAGGTGATCTGCAACCCGCGTCTCCGCAGCGCGGGAGCGAGGCCGGACTGGCGGCTCTTGCCTCTGATCTTCGGATTCCACGAGTCGGATCCTCCTTCAACCAACGCCGATCCTGGCTCGGCGACGCCCACCACTTCCCAGCACGAAAGTACCTCGGCATCACCTCTCACGCAAGACCTGATTGGTAACGCGGCCTGGGCGGGCGGCAGACAACGAGGCCCGCCCCCCAATGCAACAAGGGCTGCGACCGAGACTGGCCGCAGCCCTTGCTGGATTCTCAAGGTTCGATCGACCGAATCGGCCGACCTTCGCCTCAGCGACGACGCCTAGCCACGAGCCCGGCGATGCCGAGCAGCGCCACGGCGCCGGGGGCCGGGATGAAGTTGCCGTTCACGGTCACCATGTCGAAGCGCCAAGTTCCGGCCGGGCCGTAGTTGCTTCCCGGGTTCGATGCCTGATACCCGCCCTGCGGCGCGAAGGTGGCGAGCAGGCGGAATCCGAAGTTGGCGTTGTTGGCTGCACCGGCGATATCCGACAGGTCGACGGCGATGCCGTTGAACCAGGTGTTGCCCGCGTTGATGTCGATGATGCCGCCGTTCGCAAGACCATCGGAGCTGTAGGTCGTGCCATCGAGCGTGTAGAGGAACTGAAGGTAACGGCTGGCGGTGTTGGAATTCCGCTGGTCCCACGAAACGACGATCTTGTCCCAGCCCTCGGTGGACACCAGGAATTGCACGCCGCGAGTCAGGTTGCCCTCATTCTGCGCCGCGAAGGTGGTGATGTTCCAACCGTAGTTCGGCGGGCTTGTGTTCACCGGATCGCTGGAGCCGCCGTCAACGGTCCCGCTTGCAAAGCTCCCCGTGGTTCCGCCGAAGAGTGATGCCGTTCCGAAGCCGACCGATGGCGTCGGGCTGCCCGATCCTCCGGGGACCGAAGTCGTGGATGGCCCGTTGAAGTCCCACTGGACCAGGGTGCCGGGGTTGTAGTCCGCCATGACGACGCCGGTAAGGGCGACCGTCGCGATGCACGCAACAATCTTCATGTCTCTCTCCTTGGGTGGGCCTGTCCGGCTCCGTGACCTTGACCCCAGGGCGACACCGCATCGACCTGAGGACTTGGAAGCCCCACAGGGTAGCGGCGCTTGCCGTGGCAACCAAACACGATCTGAACGATCCACCAACACAGGTCCAGCCGCTCAAGGACCGCCGAAGGCCAGGGCTAGCCACACGACCCGCGCCACAGCCCCACAGGACTGGCGTGCTGCTCCCCCTCGGCCGCTGCTTCGCTGTTCTCTAAGGTCCGCTGCACCGTCAACCCGGACCCTTCAGCCTTCCAACCTGCGTTGATGTCTCGTCGATTGAAGGCGCCCGGTCACCTTGCGCGCTCCCCCAGCGGCGATGCCCCCAGGTGGCGGCGACCATGCGAAAGCCCCGCCCTGACAGGGCTGACCTGTCACGGCGGGGCGGGAGCACTCGCAGCTGGTCGGGGTCGAAGGGGCCCGATGGTTGAGCATCGAGCCCCGTCGAACTCTCGGGGTCGCTCAACCCCAGTTGCCCAGCACGATCGCGATGTCGGCGCCGTTCACCACGCCGTCACCGTTCAGATCTGCCGCACAATCAACGCACGGTCCCCAGCTTCCGAGCACAATCGCGATGTCAGCGCCGTTGACCAATCCGTCGCAGTTCACATCGCCGGCGCCGCAGCTCGGACCCGGGGTCTTGCCCGAGATCGTGACCATGTCGAATCGAAGCGTGCCGCCACCGCCGAAGCCACCGGTGCCGTAGGGCGAATTGGGATCGGACGCCGCGAAGGCCTCGTTGGGGCCCCACACATTGAAATTGAAATCGATGAATGGGACCGGCGAGAAGATGGTCACGACTCGCACGCCGAAGTTGGGATTGTTGTTCACTCCCGGGATGCCCGAGAAGTCCACCACGCGATTGTTGAACCACCAATCGCCCTGGTTCGCCGAGAACTGTCCGTCATTGTCGAGGCCCGCATTGGTGAAGTTCACGCCATCGAGCGTGTAGCGCACTTCGACCCACGCGCTGACGCTGTTGGAGTGACGCGTATCGAACGACAGGGAGATGTCCTCGAAACCCACGGTCGACACATTGAACTGCACGCCATTCAGTCCGCTGCCCTCGGTGAGGAAGATCGGGAAACCGCTGATGTTCCACCCGTAGTTGGGTGGCGGCGGGCCACCCGCGGGATCGCTCGAGCCGTTGTTTGATGCGCCGGTGGCGAACTGGGCCACGGCGTCTCCAACGAGCTGCGCAGAGCCAGCGCCCGTCGACGGAAGCGGACTGAGGGGCCCCCCGGGCACCTCGGTGTTCGACGGACCATTGAAGTTCCATTGGGTGATGATGGTGGTTGATGCCTCGGCACCCGACATGGCCGTCAAGGCGGCCACGATTCCAGTCGCAAGCAATCGCATGGGGGATCTCCTCAACTCCGTAATTGACACATGCGGCGGCACCCTGCCACTCGCACGCTGGCCACTATGGCAACGCAGTGTTCAGGCACGGTTGAGATCGAGTGATGGCTCCGTCCAATCGCAGACCGACACGAGTGGTCACGCCGACGCCGGCTTGCCGATCGACGCAGGCGCTGCCATCGCCAACGACAAGGGGCCGCACGCTCTCGCGTACGGCCCCTGGTGTCTTCGTTTCACCGCCAACCCGGAGTTGGCGTTGAACGCAATGATCTCAGCGACGACGGCGGGCAACGAGACCGGCAAGGCCGAGCAGCGCAATCGCGCCCGGAGCCGGAATGAAGTTGCCGCTGACGGTCACCATGTCGAAGCGCCAGGTACCCGTGCCTTGGTAGTTGCTGCCGGTGTTCGACGCGACATAGCCGCCCGCCGGGCCGAAAGTTGCCACGATGCGGAACGAGAAGTTCGCATTGTCGGCGGCGCCGGCAATGTTCGACAGGTCAACGGCGCGGTTGTTGAACCAGGTGTCGCCTGCCGGACCCTCGAAAATGCCATCGTTGGCGAGGCCCGCGTTCGTGTAGTTCACGCCATCGAGCGAGTAGAGGAACTGAACGAAGCGGCTCGAGGTGTTCGAGTGACGCTGATCCCAGCTCACCACGATCTTGTCCCAGCCGACGGTGGACACATCGAACTGCACGCCGCGCTGGTTGTTCTCCTGGCCCTGGGCCGCGAAGGTCGTGACATTCCAGCCGTAGTTCGGCGGGGTGGTCGTCACCGGATCCGTCGATCCGCCATTCGCGGTGCCGCTCGCGAAGGTGGCCGTCGTGCCGCCGATGAGCGACGCGGTGCCGAAGCCCAGCGAGGTCGAGGGGCTCAGCGCGCCACCGGGAACGGTGGTGGCCGAAGGCCCGTTGAAGTCCCACTGGGTGAGCGTGCCGGGGTTGTAGTCGGCGCTCGCGATGGCCGTCACGGTGGCCACGATTCCAATTGCAATCAGACGCATTTCTTCTCTCTCCATTGAATGAAAGGACTCACACACTGGCGGCCTTCGCTGGCCGCTCAATGACCCAAGTGTGACCAACGACTGTTCAGATACGGCTTAGAACGCGTGATTCCGCCGAGGTTGATCGATTCTTGACCGTCGTTCAATTGTCATCGAGCGCCGGCCCAAGCGGATCCCAGATCCGATCAGGGTGGTTCCAGTCGCCGTTGGGGAAGTTCGGATCGGTGTTGCCCTGGATGTTCGTAATGGCGTCGAGGTTGACCACATGCCGCACGCTTCCATCCGCAAACATCATGTGGCCACCATTGAAGTGGCGTGCCGCGAAGCGCTTCCAGTCGGAGCGATGACGCCGCAGATCGCGATTGAAGTGCGGGTCGTTCCCGGGCAGCTCGTTGCGATTGGCCCGCATCTCGAGCATCAGGATGGTCGATGAGGGGATCGAGATGTGCGACATCCGCATCACCTGGTTCGGCGTGAACTGGGCGATGTTGTACTTGTTGAGGTAGGTGTTGTTGAGCTGCGAGTTGGGCACATAGTTGAAGTAGAACGAGCGTCGTGCACCGCTCGGACCGGGCTGCCCGAACGCGAATGGCGCGTCGCCTTCATGCACCGCCGCCGGATCGATGAAGATGCCGCCGCTGTCCTCGGTGGGGACCATCGTGCCCTTCTGATAGGCATCTTCGACGATGTCGCGGTAGGGCTTCTGGCCGACGAACGGGGGAATCGCGTTCGCCCACCAGCGCCGCTCCTGGAGGTTGAGCGGCATGTCGCCGATGTCCTTCATGCCTTCCCATGGAAGGGCATCCTGATTCAGATTGATGTAGCCGATGGTGCCCACCCCCCACTGGCGGAGGTTGGACTTGCTCACCTCGGCGCGGCTGGAGCGCTGGACCATGCCGATGGCGGGAAAGAGCAGCGCCATCAGCAGCACGATGATTCCGACCACTGCGAGCATTTCAATGATGGTGAAGCCGCGTGGCGGTGTTGATGAAGACCTGGCGCGCATGAGTGATGAACCTCGATGTTCGATGACGAAGGTGCGAGTGGTTCCGGCCGGAACAGATCAGCCCCAGTTACCGAGAACGATGGCGATGTCGGCGCCGTTCACCACACCGTCGCCGTTGAGATCCGCCGCGCAGCCGACGCACGGTCCCCAGCTCCCGAGCACGATCGCGATATCGGCGCCGTTGACGATGCCGTCGCAATTGACATCGCCAGCGCCACAGGGCGGAACGAAGGTGCAGGCGGTCGAGAGGAGCGTGGCGAAGCTCTGCGTCACGAGCGCCGGGCTCGGGCAATTCAGCCAGGTGTTCGGCGCCCCGAAGGTGCTCGACGCCGCCGAGTCGTCATACGCGCTCGACGCATCGATCGTCGATGTCGCATTCTCGCGGAGCCGGCAGACTTCAGTGCTCGAGACGCCACCTCGGTAGTAGTGCGGACTGCCCTCACCGGCCCACGGCACCACCACCTCGCCGATCGCGTTGCGGATCTCAATCCGCCACTTGTCGTTGCTGGTCGTGAAGCGACCGGAGACATGGCCTGGGGCGCTTCCCGTGGTCCCGGCGATCAGCGCCGTGTCGAAGGTGTTGATGTTCGACCAGTTCGGCCCGGCGTTGAGATTCGTGTCCAGACCGCCCTGCGCGGAGGTGCGCTCGATGAAGGTCAGGATGCGCCCGGCCGGCAGGTTCGACCAGAAGGGGTGATTGGTGAGGAAGATCTCACCCTCCTTGCCGCCCTCGACTTCCTGCCAGCGGAACGACCAGTTGCGAAGGTCGAGGTTGTTGATGCTGACGACGAGCTCAAACCAGTCACCGCCGTTGCCTTGCACGCGGCCGAAGAAGGAGTCTGAGGCGAAGCCGTTCTGGCTGTCCTGCGAGGAATTGCCGCCGTTGAGGAAGTTGTCCGACTTGACGGCGTTGTACTCGTTCAGCCAGATCAGATTGCAGCCGGAGCAGAGGTCGGCGTAGACACTTGCTCGAAGCGCGGTGAAGTTCTGGTAGGTCCGGCACTGGTTGGCGGGGTTCGTCCAGGAGTTTGGGCCTCCGAAAGTGCTCGAGTCGCCCCCGCGGTAGTCACTGAACTCATTGATGGCCGTGCTCGGATCCTGCCGGAGCTTCACGACTTCACGGCTGTTGACTCCACTGCCGGACCAGCCCGGTGCCCCCTCGCCCACGAGTCCGACATGGATGTTGCCCTGCGCATCGAGAATGCGCGCCTGCCAGTCGCCGTTGCCGACATCGAACGGGTCCGTGCAGTCGAGTGGAGGACCGGCGTCACAGACATTGGCGTTGCAGATGATGTATTGCGTGTCATCGGCGCAGGCATTGATCCACCAGTCACCGTTGCAGGGGTCGAAGCTGAAATCAGTATCGAGCCCACCTGCGGCCGTCCCTCGCTCGGTGATCGTGAGGATCGTTCCCTTGCGCAGATTGCTCCACTTCGGGTCGTTCGTGAAGATGATCTCGCCCTGCGGAACCGAGGGGATTCCCACCCAGATGTCCGTCACCCCGTCGGCGTCCGTCTCCAGCCACTCCACCCACTGGATCTTCCACCCGCGGAGATCCATGTTGTCCTTGATGATGACGAGCTCGATCCAATCGCCGCCGTTACCCATCACGCGCCCGAAGAATGAGTCGTCGTTGTTCGAGCAGTTCACGCCGGCGGGACCGTCGGGCATGGGGCAGCCCGCATTGGGGGAGCCGGGATTGCCGAGCCACTTCTGGCTGCCGACGCAATTCCACTCGTTGAGAATGATGTCCTTCGCGAGAGCGGAGGTGGCACAAACGAGGGTCGAGAGGGAGAGAACAACGACAGACACGCGGGGCATGAAGAACTCCTGGAGGGGCACGGTTGGAATGAGCCAAAAAGTAGGCTCACCATGCCTGAGCCCGTGCGCGGGGCTCGACAAGAGTTCGTTTGATCTGCGTTGTGATCGTGTAAACCGGCCCGGGTGACTTCAGGACCAATGACCCAGGACCACGGCGAGGTCCGCACCGTCCACGACCCCGTTGCCGTCGAGGTCGCCGACACATGGGGTCTGTCCGCACACGCCCCAGTGGCCGAGGATCTCGGCGATATCGGCGCCGTTGACCACGCCATCGCCATTGACATCGCCGATGACTGGCGGCAGTTCGAAGTTCACCACCATGAATGGCCGCCAACCAACTGAAGGGGTGTTCCTGGCTTCGAACCGCTTCGCGGTCTTCATGGTCACTTCGTTGCCGGTGATGACCCAGCCAAAGTTCTCGTTCACACCATCGACCCATGACTGCACATCGGCCACCAGGTCTGGCGTCGATCCGAAGACATACCAGTTCTGATCATTCACGCTCTTGGTCACGCTCGCCTGAGCGACGAAATCCCCGCCTGGCGTGGTCCACGGAATGTCCGGCCAGAAGCGCTTCGTCCAGGTGACATCGCCGGGAGCAGGGTTCACGCCGCCGCCGCCATAGCCGAAGCTGACACCCTCACCCCAGTCGTTCAGGCAGCGGCGGAGTGAAATGAGTTGAGCGCCGCCCTGTCCCATGCTCATGTAGAGATGCACCTCGACCGAGGTCACGATGCTCCCGGCAGGAACTGCATCGACCGGGAAGCGCATGAGTCCGCGACGAATGGTCCCGCCACCGTTTGGTCCGACCCGACCGGCGAACACCTGCCACGCCTGCCCGAGGCTCAACTCCTGCCCACCCGAGTCAGGCTGAATGAGCGTGGTGTCGCGATTGCACAAGACCGAGATGGAACCGCCTTGAACCGAGGTTGCGACACCGCCAGAGGTCAGCGCCGCGACGATGAGCGCAGTTGCCGTCCGGCTTCGAGTCAGAGTGCGCCCGAACAGAAAAGGAGAGCGCGCGTGGTTGAACTTCATGGCGTCCAGTTTCCAAGCAGGATGGAGAGGTCCTGACCATCGACGACACCATCGAAGTTCAGGTCACCCACACCGAAGTTGCCCCAGTTCCCGAGCAGCATCGCGAGATCGGCGCCATCCACGAGGCCATTGCCGTCGATGTCAGCGGTAGGAATGCTTCGAGGTGAGATCGTGATGGCGATGACGCGCGTCGTCGTCATGCCGTCGGAGTCGATGCCGATCACCGAGATCTGATGGTCGCCCGGTGAAAGGCTCCGCGTCGTGAGCAACCGGCCAACGCCCAGTGGGCCATCTCGATCACTCCACCACGAGAAGGCCGACCCCGGAAGGTACTCATCTTCGAGATCCCATCCCGACGCGTGCAGCACGACGCTGGCTCCGCGCCAATAGGTGTCGGCGTTCGGAGAGAGGATGTGCACATCGGGCGGATTGAGCTGCATGAAGAGCGACTCGATGGGGCGCTCGGCGACGGAAGTGTTGAATCCATCGCTGACCAAGAGCCGCAGAAGACCGCGGCCCGGCTCGGCGCCGGGGAGTCCACTCGGGTCGAAGATGATCGACTCGCCCTGGGGATTTACAGAGACCGGCGCCCACCGGCCTCCCCCGTTCGGACTGTAGAGGAGCATGAAGCTGAGGTCGTCGCCATCGTCATCGGTCGCGCTCCATGTCACCTCGATCGGGTTCGCCTTCCACGCTCCGCCCTGCGGTGCGGGCGCGGCGATCGCGGGCCACGCCGAAGTGATCTCGGCCCTTGGCGCTTGCGCCGAGCGCACGCGCGAGGTCATCACCCGCCCCTGCGCCGCTGGCGCGAGGTCTCGAATGACCACGCGATCCACGCGCACTCCGGCATCGGGCTTCGGCAGAAGCGCGTAGATCGGCGCGGTGGCATTCAGGCGTCCGGTGCCGCAGCATGACTCGCGCATCGTGTCCGTCCGGAGGCGCACGCGGTGCACCACGCGACCAGCCGCATCGAGGGCTTCGATCGCCACATCGCCCGCCGGGTCATCAACGGTCGGCCGCGCCTGGTCAAAGACGAAGATCGGATCAAGCGCCACGCTTCGATCCTGATGGGTCAGCACACCGGCCACTCGAAGACAGGGCACCTCACGGCCACGAGCATCGGAGTCGCCACCATCTCCGTCGCCATCCGGGCCCGCGGCGCTGCTGCACTGCGATCGCGGATCACTCAAGCACTTGTTGTAGGTTCCCGCCGCCACCCATGCTGCCGGGGTCAGCAGTCCCGCCACCATCACATCGCTCTTGGTCGATGCATGAAGTTGCGGCAGACCGAGGGGGTCCTTCAGGTGGTGTTCCACATCCACCGACGGCTGGCCGATGGTGGCGCTGTTGTGAGCAAGGCCCCAGAGGTGGCCGATCTCATGCGCGAAGGTGCGCTGCCAACGATTCTCTGTCGTGTTGCCAAAGGCGACGATTCCCGGCACGCCGTTGGCGAGTCCATTGCCCGAATAAGGATTCCCGGGAAGAAACCCGTAGACGAACTCGGGCTTGCCGTAACCGGCATTCGGAATCTGCACATTGCGGATGTCCGCGAGAGCGTTCAGAAGCGCCGACCCGGTGTTGTTCACATTCTGCGTCCAAGTCAGGGCACCAAGCGGCGAGCGGTGGTAGTTCCAGTCACCGACGGCGAAGATCCCCCGAAGGAAGTTGTCGGCGCTACCCGGCTCCATCATGTCAAGCGGCGGAAGTCCGCCACTCGGCGTGTAGTTGATGGCGACATACGCCAGATCAACCACGGCCCGGCAGACGAAGGCATAGTTCCCCGAGATGAAGAGGTTGTTCGCGGTGTTCGTCTCGGTGACGCTCGCCGTCGGATTGACCAGGATGCGGAAGCTGACCTGTCCGGAGACAGGCGGGACCACGATGAAATTCAGCGTGTGCTCGAGTGCGCCAGAACTCGGCGAAAGCGGCGCCACGATCGGTCCGTTCATCGAATAGAAGGGGCCGGCCGATGACTCCACTCCGTTCACGAACATGCGGAGCACCGCATCGACACCCTGCACGGGGCCGGCGCTTCCGCTGATGGCGACTTTGGCCCTGACCATGGTGGATCGGCCCCCGACCAAGGTCGTCGAGCCGTTCTGAAAGCCTTGTGTGACCTCGATCGAGGCCACGGAGAGATCCACCGCCAGCACGGGCAGCGACAAGGCGAGGGAAGCGGCCGCGGCCAGCGCTCGGGTCAATGCATCATGCATGCTCATTCAGCTCCAGAATCCAAGGAGAATCGCGACATCGGCGCCATTCACCACGCCGTCGCCGTTGAGATCGGCGCTCCCTGCCGTGCCCCACTGCCCCAGCAGCACGGCGAGGTCCGCGCCGTTGACCACGCCATCGCCATTGAGGTCGCCGGGAATCGCGGGTGGCGTCACCGTCACCGAAAGTGTCAGCGACAGGAACGAGACCTCTTCGCCGGGAATGTTCTCATCGGTGCAGGTGAGGAACGCCTGCCTCGAATAGGTCCCGGGTGTGAGCCCCGCGAGGTTGAAGCCGAACTTCACCGTGCCGGGCGTGCTGCCGATGCCGAATGAGCTTCCCTGCATCACCGAGAATGCACGATGACCATTCTGAAGGTTCGTTGCATCGACATCCAGCATCGCCTGGTTTGAGTCGAAGTTGAAGTTGAACACCGACACCGGAAGCTCGACCACTCCGTCCCCTGATGGAATGGAGAAGGACGCCGTCGTCGAGGCCACCTTCGTGTTCGGCGAGAAGCTCGCATTCGCAGGGCGCACCACGCTCCCAATGACCGGAAGCTGCAACGCTGAGTTCTGCACCGCCTCGTTGGGGGTGGTCACCAGCACGCCTCCGTTGAGTGGCCCGACCACGGAAGTGTTGACCGGGAAGAGCCAACTCGAGAAGTTCGGCTGGATCGGCGCCTGCGCCGAGACATTCCCCACCACGGCCCCTTGTCCCACGGCGACGAAGCTGAGCGGATCGACGCCCAGGGGCGAGACCACGCTCACGGCATTCCATGTTCGCAATTCAACCGCCACGCTCGCATTCCTGATGACCTTGCCCGGCTGTGCGGCAAGCCACGACTCGTGCACGGCAGGCAGTTGGAGATCGACCACCACCGGCACATGGTCGCTGGCATCGAACAGCGCATCGGCCAGAGCATTCGATCGAGCAAGTTGTCCGGGGAAGTAGAAGTTGTTGCCATCATTGATGGCCTTCTTCCACTTCAGGCCATCGTTTCCGAACGATCGATAG
Source organism: Phycisphaeraceae bacterium (assembly GCA_019636735.1). Classification (NCBI taxonomy): domain Bacteria; kingdom Pseudomonadati; phylum Planctomycetota; class Phycisphaerae; order Phycisphaerales; family Phycisphaeraceae; species Phycisphaeraceae bacterium. The sequence continues at coordinate 173,101 of JAHBWY010000002.1, read as the reverse complement.
GTGTCGGGAATGACCGCGAGACCGGCCCCGTCGACCATCGTCGTTGAGAAGAGGTGCATGTCGAATCGATCATCCATGCCGCCACCGATGAGTCCGCCCCCCGTGACGCTGCGTGGCGACTGAGTGTGCTTGATCGCGTTGACGATGCCGGTCCATTCGCCCGGCTGAACATCGACCGCAATGCCGTTGCCGGGGACCGAGATCCACCACTGGTAGCCGCTCTCATTCGCCGTGTAGAAGTTCATATCCCCCGTGTAGATGATGGGCGTGTTCGCTGGCAGCGCATCGGCGTCGGTGCGGATCGCCTGCACACCCTCGAGGCGCTGCTGCTCGTTGGCACTTCCGCTCGACGCTCGGAGGTGCGAGCCATAGACATAGAAGCGGGCCTGTGGCGAGGAGTATCCGACGAGTTGAAGCCACCATCGATCGGTGTTTCGGCCCGCACCGGTGAAGATGTCCTTGTGTCCTGCGGGCAGCTCGAACACTCGGCCATTGCGAAGGAAGATCGCGTTCGCACCGGTCGCCTGATCTTCTGACGGACTGGTGGTGAAGGTGCCGAGGGAGTAGCTCACTCCGGGGGGCGCGGCCGCATTCACGATGCCGATCAGGGGCGCGAGGTTGACCTGTCGCACCTCGGTGAAGACGAGGACATCGGCGGGAATGGCAAAACCGCGACTCTGGTCCGCGTGAATCTCAGCAATCACATGCGCGATGGCGTCATTGGACCCCTGAAGACCAGCCACATTGAAGAACGCCACGCGAACCTGCGAGTGCACGGGCATCGCGACGGCCGCCGCAGCGGCGATGGTGGCGATCAGAAGTCTCCATCGCATCCACGCAGGATAGCCCGAATCTCAAGTGAATCGAGCTTCCGACCGGTCATTGGCCCTTCTGCGTCCCGAAGAGACCATTTCAGAACCCCGCGTTTCCGAGACTGAGCGAGGAAGGTCCGTGTGAGGACGAACGACCCGAAAGGGGCGAGCGAGAGCGGCCTCGGAGAAGCCGCCACTCGATCGTCGACGCAATGCTGCGAAAGCGGAGTTGGCTGAAGGCTGCGCGAGTTCTGGGCCAGCCGCAAAGGGGCTCTCAGAGCGTTGTCGGTGACCAATATGTCGCGGTGTGGAGGCGCGAGTTCTTGGAGAGTCACGATGGGCTATCAGACCCGACAGCGGTCATCACGCGGCGCGGCGGGGCGGCGATCGATCGTCCACCTGATGCGCTGCGCGACGAAACGGGAGGGGCCCGGAATCGCGCCACTCGGGCCATGAGCGTTCGGAGTGCTGATTGCGCTGGACATGGGAGCTCGTGTGGCAACTCTCCACGGGTCGAGGTCCGAGCGAACTCGGACTCAACTTGACCAGTGTTGACGGCGCGCGGGCGGCGGATCGGGCTGAGTCACTCCGGGATCCGGTCATCGATCGACTCCGCCGAGGCCACTCCTGCGAAGAACTCAGCGTGGACATGGTCGTTGCATCGGCGTTCGGCCGGGCTCGATGCAGACCATGTTCTCAAACGGACGGCCTCGCACCGCTCCCCTAGACTCATCCAGTCGTGACAGTCGCCCCAATTCAACCGACCGACCCGACCTCCGGCCATGCGACGCCATGGGGGTCACGCCGCTCCGCCGCTGGCGCAGAGAACGGGGTTTCCCCCGCGCGAGAGCGCCCCATCCGGCTGCGTGACCCGACGCTTGCGCCGATCGCCGCGAAGGTGATCGAGGGCCAGCGCCTCTCGATCGAAGATGGCGCCCGCCTCTATGAAACCACTGACCTCCACTCGGTGCTTCACCTGGCCGATCTCGTGCGACGACGCCTTCACGGGGAGCGCGCGTACTACAACATCAATCGCCACATCAACTACACGAATGTCTGTGCGCTCTCATGCCGCTTCTGCGCGTTCTTCCGGAAGCGTGGCCAGGAGGGCGCGTACGAACACACGATCGAGGACATCGTGGCGCAGGCGAAGTCGGCGGAGAGCGCCGGAGCGACGGAGCTTCACATTGTCGGCGGCTTGCATCCGTGGCTGCCCTTCGAGTGGTACACCGAGATGCTGCGACGACTCCGGCAGGAGACGCCTCGGCTTCACCTCAAGGCCTTCACGGCGGTGGAGATTGTGCACCTCGTTCGAATCTCCAAGCGAGGCCGGCTGAAGGGCGAGGGAGTTCGACAGGTGCTCTCGGAGTTGAAGGACGCCGGTCTCGGTTCGCTCCCCGGTGGCGGCGCCGAGGTCTTCGACGACCGTGTTCACGACGAGGCCTTCAAGGGGAAGATTCGCGCCGAGGAGTGGCTCGAGGTGCACCGAACCGCGCACGAGATCGGGCTCAACTCCAATGTGACCATGCTCTACGGTCATGTCGAGTCGCGCGCCGAGCGATTGCGGCACTTTGAAGTGATTCGACGGCAGCAGGACCGCACGCTCGCTGAATGGGCCGCAGAGTGCGCGGTTCCAGTGCAGGCGCCAACCGAGGGGTCAGCCGATGAGACGCACCCCGCGGTCGTGCTCACCGGTCCGGCGGCGATGTACCCGTCACGACGACTGCCCGACCGCGACGGTGAGCGCCCGAAGCGCGGCTACTTCCAGACGATCATTCCCCTGCCCTTCTTTCCCGATGCCAGCGCACTTGAGTCACTGCCAGCACCGACTGGACTCGAGAACCTCCGCACGCTGGCGATCGCCCGGCTGATGCTCGACAACCTTCCACATGTGAAGGCGTTCTGGATCATGCAGACACTCGGCATGGCGCAGCTCATGCTCCAATCGGGCGCCGATGACATCGATGGAACGGTCGTCTGGTACGACATCACCAAGGCGGTAGGCGACGGCACGCATCAGGAGACAACGGTGCGGGACCTTCGGCGCGCGATTCGCGAAGCTGGCTTCGTTCCCGTCGAGCGCGACACCATTTACCGCGAAGTGGAGCGCGACGGCGCCGAGTGGCGCGTACCGGGGGCCTGACGGCGAGAGCCGCAAGAACGGTGAGCGTCGCTGGACCGCCTGCACGGGATCCGCGGTTGTGCTGCACCCAAGAAAACCCCGAGCCGTGAACGGACCTTGCGCAAGCGCGAGGAGTCCACGACTCGGGTGCAGAGGGGAGCGATTGAAGGGCCCCGCCCCGGAGGAGAGGCGGAGCCCGGAACCCCCGAATGGGCGATTTCGGGAGCCGCCTGAGAACATCTCAGGCGCTCCACCTATGGCAGGCCCGGTCGTCTGTGTGAGCAGCGATGCGGAGTGCCTCAGGCGCTCTCGGGACCGCCTTTGGACCGTGGCCTGTGCCGCATCACAAGCCTCGTGGCCCGCGGCACTTGCTTGGCGCCATCACTGAGCGGCAGCGCGCAACATCAGCCGATCATCGCCCCTCGGAGCGTCCGCGCAACGCCCAGCGAAGCTCCACGGATCCGAGCCCACGGGACGACACGAGCAGTGCCGCGACACCTGCGCCGGTCCCCACGGCGAGCGCCAGCGCTGAACCTGCCCATGTCTCTGTGGCAACCACTCGCCCCGACACGGACGCCATGATCAACGCCACCGCGCCGGTCGCGATGGCGACGCCGAGCGATCGCAGCACGCTGCGCCACACTTCACCATCCATGATCGGCCCGGTCTTTCTCGCGAGCAGCTTGAGAATGATCGCGACCTGCACCATGGCCGTCAGCGCCGTGCTCCATGCGAGCCCAGCAACCCCAAGCGGTGTCCAGATGAGAATGAGGTTCAGGGTGAGATTCAACCCCACCATGCCGAGCGCCACGCGCATCGGCGTCAGTGAATCGCCCTGCGCGTAGAAGGCGCGCGTCGCGACCTGCTGAGTCGAGTACGCCCAGATTGCAGGGGCGTATCCGAGCAGTACCCAGGAGACCATCGCGGAGTCACTCGCCGTGAAGCGGCCCCCTTGGAAGAGCGTCGCCGCGAGGGGCTCGCGGAGTGCGATGAGCCCGGCGCTTGCGGGCAGCGCGATGAAGAGCGTCAGCCTCAATCCGCGCCGGAGCGTGTCGATGAAGGCCGCGGGGTCAGATGCCTGACGGGCGAACGCGGGGAAGATCGCCGTCGCCACGGCAATGCCGAACACTCCCAGTGGGAACTCGTACAGTCGCTGGGCACAGTTCAGGAAGGTGAGACTGCCCTCGGCCAGCGGCCACTCGACCCCGAAGACTGTGGGGCCCACAATCGTGCGCCAACTCGCGATGAGGCTGTCGATGGCGGTGTTGATCTGAAAGACACCGAGACCGAGCAACATCGGCAGCGCCTGGCGGAGCGTCGTTCGAAGCGGTTCACCGATCCCTGCCGTGTTGAATGAGAGCGGCACCCGCGCCCGGCGCAGCGCTGCCAGGCTCCACAGCACCTGCCCGACCCCGGCAACCACCACCGACCACGCCACGACTTGAATGTGCGTGGCCGACTGGAGCGCCTCCCACCCGACCAAGCGTCGCGCGGAGTCGCTCATGAGGAGCGCGGTGGCCACGATCGCGAGGTTGAGGAGAATCGGCGCCGCCGCCGTCGGTCCGAAGCGTTGGTGCACCTGGAGCACCGCGCCCAGAAGTGCCGTCAGGCAGACCAGCGGCATGTACGGCAGCATGATCATCAGCAGCGAGAGGCCGATGCCGCCGTCGGCGCCGTCGCGAGGCAGCACCCACAACAGCGCTTCACCGACCAGGGTGATGATCGCAAGCACCACCGTGATGCCGCCCAGCAGCACTCCGGCAAAGGCGCTCGCCAGCGCCGGGTTGTCGCGCTCAAGGCGCGTGTAGACCGGAAGGAAGCTCGCAGTGAGCGCCCCTTCACCAAAGAGGCGTCGAAAGAGGTTCGGCACCTGGAAGCCGAAGTTGAAGGCGTCCATCAGCGGACCAGCGCCGAAGACGCGCGTCAGCGTGGCATCGCGCGCCAGACCGGTGACGCGCGAGAGCAGGGTCAGGAGGGAGACGGTGCGGGCATGGCTCTCAAAGCTCTTGGCCATGGCGGGTCGGGAATGGCTACTCTCTATCGACCCGATGCGTCCCCGACGGAGAATGTCCCCGGCCCTGATTCCTGCCATGGCGGCACTCCTCCTGATCGGCGGCTGCGACGCACCACCTGAGACGATCGTCGGCTCCGATGTCCCGCAGATCGTCGGACTGGAGAGCCGGAATGTCAGCGGCATCGAGCGTGACGGCGAGACGCTGACCGCCGTGCATGTCGTCTACCGAGGCTCCATGCGGACCCCGGTCGAAGTCGCGGAACGCACCATCGACCGCTATCGCGTCCACGGCTGGACGCTGGTTGAGCGCCGCATCCAGACCACCTCGGCGCGCCTGACCTTCACGAAGGGCGATCGAAGGGCCGTCGTTGACCTGAAGGTCAGCACCCTGAATCCCGCCATGGGCGCGGGGTCGGTCGATCTTCAGCGGGCAAGCGCTGCGGCCCCCTCCCCCGGCGGAACTTCATAATCGGTTCCGCACTCCGGGCAGCGACCGACACCGTTCGTCGCCTCCGTGCCGGCAAGGGAGTGATCACAACGGATGCACTCAAGATGAGCCCGATCGATCCGGGCGGTGATTCGCCGACGCGCACGGCGCGCGGCCCATGCTGCAAGGAAGAGAATGAGCCCAAGGTCGATGGCCGCACGAAGAGTCGGGGATCGCATGCGATACCACTCATCGACGACTGCGGCGCTGCGCAGGATCGGCCGGAGGATGAGTGTCAACTGCGCCACACCCATCAGCAGCACGAGCAACAGCAGCGCCATGATCGCCGGCCCCGCCACCAGTCGACCCATCACACGATCGGGCAGCAGTGGACGCTTCGGCAGCACCGTCATTCGAAGCAGGATCTCGACCGCAGCGTGCGCTGAGGCGATGGCGACCACAATGAGCCCGGTGATGACGACCTGTCGGCTGGGCATCGCCCATGAGCGCTCGCCGATGAACATGAAGAGCGGAAGCGAGCCAGCAGCGCCGATGAGCGCACCCAGCAGAACCGCGGGCCATGGCCACCACTTCGAGAAGAGCTCAGCCATCGCGGCGTCGCGCGCCGCTCGGCGTCGCCGAGACTCCCATCCTCCGAGCGGCTTCGTGGCCACGATCCACGCGACGGCGAGAGAGACACCCATCAGGTCGGCGACCCAATCCTCCCAATCTCGATGGCGCCCGATGATGGCCCAGCCCTGGGTCCACTCATCGAGCGCACCCCACAGCACCCCCGCGATCCAGAGCATCCAGAGTGATCGAAACCATCCGCTGAACCACGCTCCCGTCGCAAGAAGCGCATAGAGCACCATGTGCACGATCTTGTCGGGCCCCGGATCATGCGGCGGGCCAAGCCCCAGTCCGGGCCAGTGACTGAGGACCGCGCTCACCAGCAGCGCGAAGGCCGTCACCACGCCGAGCTTGCGACGAGCGGAGCGACCCGCGTCACGCATCAGAGGCTGATCCCACCCGATCGCGGATTCGAAGCGGCCGGCTCCGATGATCGAACCTCACCCGGGTTTCGAGCCGCGACGACGGGCTTGGGCTCAGGGGACGCGGATTGCGCTTCTTCGAAGCGGACCTCGACGGGGCTCGCTGTGTTGAGCGAATCCGGCGAGTTCGGCATGCTTGGCGTGCCCGGCGTGTTGAGAGCGCCGGGCGTGTTTGGAGTGCCGGTTGTGCTGGGCGTCAATGGCCGCGCATCAGGAGCGTTGGAGGGCGTGGGGCGGCTCGACGATGCGCCCGAACGGCTCGACGGCACCGCCGCGCGGCGCCGCCGCAGGCTCGCCGCAACCGCGCGGTAGTCCTGCGCTCCGGCGCATTGCGGCGCGTAGTCGAAGATCGTCTGACCGAACGATGGCGCCTCGGCGAGCTTCACATTGCGACGAATGGGAGGAGAGAGGATCTCACACTCTGACCAGGGGAGGCCCGAGCCGCGGTACTGCTCAAACTGCGCTCGCATCTCCTCGACCACCGCCTTGCCGTGACTCGACTGCGACTCATGCATGCAGAGAAGAATTCCGCTGACGCGCAGCGCTGGATTGAGGCCCTGGGCCACGAGATGCACCGTCGAGAGGAGCTTCTCGAGTCCCCTGAGCGCGAGATAGTGCGCTTGCATGGGAACGATGACCTCGTGGGCCACCGTGAGGGCGTTCACCGTCAGAACGCCCAGCGACGGGGGACAGTCGAGGATCACCGTGTCGTAGCGCGACAGAATCGGCGCGAGCGCTCGAGCGAGCACACGCTGCATGTCCGGCACCGAGGCGAGCTGGCCCTCGACCAACGCCAACTCAGTGACGGCGGCAATGAAGTGAAGCTGTTCTCGCGCCGCGACTACCGCCGCGTCAGCCGAAGCGTCCGGGTCGAGCAGCAGGTCATAGATGGTCGTGGCATGCTCATCGGGCTCAACGCCGAAGTGCAGTGAGAGATTCGACTGTGGATCGAGGTCGACCAGAAGCACGCGCTCGCCGGCCTCCGCCAGCGCCGCGCCGAGATTGACCGCCGAAGTCGTCTTGCCGACACCCCCCTTCTGATTCAGGATGGCGATGATGCGAGGCGACCCTTCCATGGTCGCGCGAGTATAGGGACCGCTCATCGTCCGGCTGGAGCGGGCATGTCGATCCACGCACCAAGGTCCGTGCAGATGGGGGCGGGAGGCGACCACGCCGGCACGGGCAATCCCGCGGTCTGGCGACTTCGACCCGCGCCGGGTTGGCGCTCGAGCCCCACGAAGAGCAGGCGCTCCGAGCTGCCAAGTTCCGCTTCGGGTATCCACGAATCCGGCAGCTCCACGCGAACCCGCCAGCGATCGGCGTAGCGACCGGCGTGCGCGGCAAGGCCGCCCATCGCGCCACCCGAGAGCATGGTGATGGCGCCCTGCTCGTTCACCGAGAAGCGAGCCGGTGTTCCGGCAGGGTCGCCCACCGTCACGATCACCTGATCGCCCGCGACAGGCTCCGGTCGGAGGCACTCGATGAACAACTCCCAACGCCGCGCGAGCTTGCGGATGCTCGCCGTGGTGCGCCACGGTGTGGGATCGGGCTCAATGCGTTGCGACTGCGCCGAGGCGAGAGAGAGTGGAGGCACGAACGCAGCGAAGCCGAGCCCCGGCGGGCGCACGGAGAAGATGCCGGGGCCGACCACGAGCCGGCCGCGCCATCGTCCGCTTTCGAGTCGCAGCGTGAGCCCGCCGCGCCAGCGCTCGAGCGGCTCCCCTCGCGGCTGCCCCGGCACAACGGCGACCCTTTCGATGGGCCGCTCAATGCGGGTGCGCGCCACTCCATGTGGAGGGATGAGGAGCGCCACCGGCACTTCGGCCGGCGCCTCAAGCCACGCACACCGCACCACCGCTTCCACCGGGAGCGGGTTCGCGGCCACCAGTGTGATCGATGCGCCTGCGTCTGACTCGAGCCAGACGGTCAACGGCGAGCGAGACTCCATCCAGCCGAGCGCGGCGCGCATCGTGGCTTCATCGTTTCGCTGGCGATCGAGAAGAATGGCGAGCAGCGAGGCCAACTCTTCGGCGCCGGCGATCCATGCGGCGATCAAGCGCGGGGCTCCCTGTGCCTGCGGGTCGCTGACACGCGAAGTGAGCAACTCGCGAAGCTCCTTCGCCACCGATGGGCTTCCTCGACGCACTCGCTCAAGACCGGCCTGCCAGAGTTCAGCGCGGTGGCGCGCCAGAAGCGCCGCGGGCGCCGCGAAGGGCGGCGCTTCACAGGTCATGTCCAACTCCTGAGCGAGCAGGACCCAGCGCCAGTACTCGCCGGGCGAGCGCGCATCGGGGAGATCGGGAGTCCCGGAGGTCAATCGAAGGACGCCTCGTGCCTCCACGACCTCCGGCGCGACCGCGGGCTCGGGGTCGATCCATGCCGGTGCCACGCGGACTGCACCAACTTCGATCGTTCCCGCAAAGTCAGCGGGCGTTTCGACGAGCGCCACGAGCGCCGCGTCGACACCGATGCCGGTCTCGTCGAATGCCGCGAGGAAGACCGACGGCGAGCGAACCTCGAGATCCTCGGCGGGCAGCGTCCACGATCGCTCTGCTCTCGGCAGACCACGGCTGACCACGCCAAGCGACGCCTGAAGTCGTTCGCCCGTACTGAGCGTCACCGGGACCTCATCGGGCCACTCGATGCGCCGCGTGTCACCGGGTCGTCGTGACGGCGGATCGAGCTCAATGGCCACCACGCCTCCACGCACCGCCAATGGCGCGGGCGTTCGAACTCCGAAGTTCACAAGTGGAGCGCCCGGCGCCGTTCGCGCCTGCACGGCACCAGCGAAGCCCGGGCTGGTCGCGCCGAGAGCGACGGCCGCCAGCGCACTCATCGAGAGCCGACTGGCCGCGCGCGGCGTTTGGCGAGCCCGTGTCCTTGAACTGCCGCGCATCAGGGCGATGGTAGTGCATTCGACGCTCAATCAGGCGCCCGGCGCGAACGCGGCGGCAGAGGCGTCACGACCCCCTGTCGGCGCACCACAGCCACTCGATGCCCGCCGGAGCGCCCTCTGCGTCAATCAGGGCGTGGCCGCCGCCGGTTGATCCGCGCCAACCTGCGCCGCTCTCTGGAGCAGACCACTGATCCGGTCGCGTCGATAGAGGTCATTGAGGTGAAGAGGCGGCGCCACTTCGTCGGAGTCGCCCTCGCCGAAGGGGGCGAGCGATCCGGTCAACAACGGATGCCGCACTGTCTCATGGCTCTGCGCAATGCCGCTCGGCGAAACTGTTCCGAACGCGCGACTCGCTGGCGTGACCCATGTGTCGATTCGAGTGGACAGCAGACCGATGCCGGGGAAGTCTTCCATCATCATCGGCATGATGTAGACCGCTTCGTAGTCATGCGGCATGGTGGGTTCGACGCGATGCACCGCGCTCGCAGGTGGAGTCTTCGCCTGCTGCTCCTCGGGAGAGACGAGCGCCAAGCGGGGCATCATGCCGCGCAGACCCGGAAGCCAGACGCGCCGCCAGTCGGGCTCACCGATGTAGAACATGGTTCCGGCGGGCACCAGCGTCTGCACCACCGGGCGCTTGTCGCGCATCGCCAGGGCGTAGTCACCCTGAGGGAAGACGGCGTAGATCGCGCCATCTCCACGAACGAGCACATCGGGGCGCTGCTCGACTTCATAGACCGTACTGAAGCCGCTCGGCAAGCGCAGGTCTGCCGCCTGCACGCGAAGGCTCTCGCTGAGAGCGCCGCGATCGGCGACCATTGCCTCGCTTGGGATGAGCCGGATCTGCTGGCGTCGACGAGTTGGCGCGGGAGGTACCGCCGGCCCCATGCGAGGTCGATGATCCCCAAAGGTGTTGCGGCGCGGAGACGCGTCGGCTTCTGCCTGCCGCGCGGCCAGCTCCTCGGGCGTGAGCGGAGGAAGCTCCGGCGGTGCCTCGCGTTCGGCAGGTTCGGGATAGCCGGGAATGGCCGGAGGCGGCGGAAGTCCCGGCACGCCATCGGCCATGCTCACGCCGATTGAACCGAGCGCGGTGAGCGCGGCGATGGAGGCGATGAGATGGAGGCGGTCTCGGGAGTGCACGGGCCAGCCATTATGTCGGCTCTCACCCCCCGGGATCAACAGCAAGGGTCGTCAACGCAGCAGGAAGAACCTCCTCGCCCCCTTCCCTGGCGATTCTGATGCCGTGGGCGGGGTCCACTTCGATCACCCGGCCGATCACGACCCGGTCGCCAACTCGGAAGCGGGCCATCGTGCCCCGCAGGACATCGCGCTCGAGATAGGCCGCTCGCACCAGATTGAGATCGGCATCAAGCCACTGCTCGAACGAGATGATCAGGCGTTCCACCACTTCCACGCGCTCAACCGCGACGCCGAGCATGCCGAGACTTCTGGCGCGCGGGGCGATGTCGGGCGGAAAGGTCCGCTGCAAGACATTGATGCCCACGCCGACGATCGCAACCTGACCGACGCATTCGATGAGAATGCCGCCGAGCTTGCCGCCATCGGGCGCGATCAGATCGTTCGGCCACTTGATGCCCACTCGAAGGGCGCCGGGCCGAAGCAACTCGATGGCGATCGCGACCGCGACAGCACTTCGAAGGAGAAGCACTTCGGCAGGCAGCGCAGGGATGACGAACGAGGTCGCCGTGCCCGCGTCGATGGTGTCGTCCCATCCTCGCCCGAACCGACCTCGCCCCGCGGTCTGGCGAAGCGCCGTGATGACTTCACCCGCGACCAGGCCCCGGTCTCGGGCAAGGTCCTGAGTCGAGCCGATCGAAGGAACCACCACCACGGAGCGAACCCAGCGCGTCGGCGCTCCGACCGTCTCAGTGTGCGATCGAAGCGACGCATCAAGTCGGCTCTGCCAACGCTCGACTTCCTCGGCGCTCGGCTCCACGAATGGCGAAGGAGACGCGCCCATCGCTTCGCGCTCAGTCATGGCGCCTCGTCGTGGAGCCGCTCGCGACCGCCGCTCGAGTCGAACGGCCAACTTCGACCTCCAGCGAAAAGTCGATCGAGCGTGCCGCGTGCGTGACGGCGCCAGCGGAAATGCGATCAACCCCGGTTCGGGCGATGGCGGCCACCGTCTCGAGGCGCACACCGCCCGATGCTTCGAGCACGATAGGAGAGCGGGCCCGCTCGCGCATCGCCACCGCGCGCGCGAGCTGCCCCGGACTCATGTTGTCAAGGAGCACCATGTCAACCGTACCCGATGGCCATGCAAGGATCTCGCTGAACTGTTCAAGCGTGTCGACTTCCACCTCCACGAAGCGCCACTTGGGCCGCGACCGCATGCTGCGCTCAAGCACGCGCTTCAAGCGCTCGAGTGCCGGCTCGCGTGCGCTTGAGAGCGCGGCGAGGTGATTGTCCTTCACGAGGATCGCGTCGAAGAGGCCGACTCGATGGAGCGCTCCCCCGCCACAGCGCACGGCATACTTCTCGAAGTTCCGAAGACCCGGCGTTGTCTTGCGCGTGTCAAGAAGCTGCGCCCGGGCGCCCCTGACCGAACGAATCTTCGCCACGAACGCCGCCGTCACAGTGGCCACGCCCGAGAGACGCCCGAGCAGGTTGAGCACCGATCGCTCCGCGGCGAGGATTCCACGAACCGATCCTTCGATCGTCGCCACCAGTCTGCCGGCGGAGATCGTCTCGCCATCGCGCGCCTTCGCTCGCAGATGAAGCCCCTTGAAGTTCGACTCGGCGAGGACCTTCACGGCGGGAAGGCCCGCGAGTGTGCAGCCCTCCCGCGCCACAAGGGCGGCGCGGCCGAGTGCCGACGCGGGAATGGTCAGGCGGCTGGTGACATCGCCGCGCCCGAGATCCTCCCGAACGATGCGACGACACTCGCGTCGGAGCTGCGCCGCGGGGAGAAGCTCGGCGAAGAGCGCGGGGAGTTGGAGCGTGTTGAGATCTCGAAGCACGCGACGAGCGTACCGCCCACACCGGGCAGGCTCGGACTCCACTCCGGCCGCCGACGCTCGTAGGCTCTCGACCATGAGTGACCCAGCGCCCGGCCCGGCTCCGTCGATCTTCACGCGCATCATGCGCGGTGAGATTCCATCACATCGTGTCTATGAAGACGCCCATGTCGTCGCCTTCCTCGATGTCGCGCCGGTGAGTCGGGGTCATACGCTCGTCGTCCCGCGCGAACAGGTCGCGAGCCTGCACGATCTCTCGCCGACCGCGGCCTCGGCGCTCGGCCAGGCCCTTCCACGAGTGGCCCGGGCCATCATGGGTGCGACCGGCTGTCGCGCGTACAACCTGCTCATCAATTCGGGCGCCGAGGCGGGCCAGGTGGTGATGCATGTGCACGCGCACCTGATCCCGAAACATGCCGATGGAAGCGGACTGCGCCACGAGTGGCGCGCGACGCCGCTCGACGCGAACGCCGGCGCCGAACTTGCCGCAGCGATTCGAGCCGCGCTCGCCTCAGGCTGACGATCTCGTCGACGGTGCCGACGCGCGACCATGCCACGAACGGCCGCGCGCGAAGTCAACCATACCTCAGCCGATCGCCGCCTCGCCTCAGCGCCTCGACTTCGAACCGCCTCGCGCCTTCGTTCTCCGTGGCCCACGAGCCGCGCGTGATCCCCGACCACCGGACTTCGACTTGCCGGCGCTCGAGCGCCCCGCAGGTGAGCGCGATGGTGTCGTGCCGAGGTCGATCGCCCACTTCGCCGCGGCCAATCGTGCGACCGGCACTCGGAAGGGCGAGCAACTCACATAGGCGAGTCCAACCTGCTCGAAGAAGCGGATTGACGCAGGGTCGCCGCCATGCTCGCCGCAGATGCCGAGCTTGATGTCGGGCCTCGTCGCTCGCCCCTTCTCGCAAGCGATGCGCACCAGTTGCCCGACGCCCTCGGCGTCGATGGTGGCGAAGGGATTGTCCTTGACGATCTCAAGCTCCGCGTAGCGCGGCAGGAAGCTGCCCGAATCGTCGCGACTCATGCCGAGCGCCGTCTGCGTGAGATCGTTGGTTCCGAAGCTGAAGAAGTCGGCACTGCGGGCGATGTCATCGGCCGTGATCGCTCCGCGCGGAATCTCGATCATGGTGCCGACCTGGTACTCGAAGCGCACGCCGCTCTCTTCCATGACCTGCTGCGCCACGCTGCGGATGACCTCCACCTGGAGTTCGAGCTCGCGACGGAAGCCGACGAGCGGAACCATGACCTCCGGCCGAACGGCAATCCCCTCGCGGCGCACGGCAGCGGCCGCCTCGAAGATCGCCCGCGCCTGCATTCGACTGATCTCGGAGTGCACGACGCCCAGGCGGCACCCTCGGAAGCCAAGCATCGGGTTGAACTCGTGCAGCTCCTCCACCCGGCGCGAAATCACATCAACGGGCACTCCAAGCTTCACCGCGAGCTCCTGCTGTGCCTCCAGATCGTGCGGCAGGAACTCATGCAACGGCGGGTCGAGCAGGCGGATGCATGCCGGCCGTCCATCGAGCGCTCGGAAGATCCCCTCGAAATCGGTGCGCTGATAGGGCAGCAGCTTGCTCAGCGCCGAGTGGCGCCCCGCATCGCTGCTTGCGAGAATCATCTCCCTCATCGCATCGATGCGATCGCCCTCGAAGAACATGTGTTCCGTGCGGCAGAGGCCGATGCCCTCGGCGCCGAAGGCGATGGCGTGATGCACCTGCTCCGGCGTATCGGCGTTGGTGCGAATGCCGAGGCGACGGAAGCGATCCGCGAGCTTCATGACGAAGTCGAACCAGCGGAAGACTTCGCTCTTGGCGGGATCGAGCGTCTTGGAGACGAGGACCTGCTTCAACTCGCTGTCCGCAGTAGCCATGCGGCCGGTGAAGACCTCGCCCGTGGTGCCGTCGACGGAAATCGCATCGCCCTCTCGCAGCGTGAGGCCGCGACAGATGAGCGTGCCCGCGTGGTAATCGATGACGATCTCACCCGCGCCGGCAACGCAGACCTTGCCCATCTGCCGGGCCACAAGTGCCGCATGGCTCGACACGCCGCCTCGAGTGGTCAGGATTCCATCAGCGGCGATCATGCCGCGCAGATCCTCGGGGCTTGTCTCGATGCGGCAGAGGATCACATGGCGCCCCTCGCGAGCGAGGCGTTCGGCGCGCTCCGCGGTGAAGGCGATCTCGCCCGTCGCGGCGCCGGGACCGGCGGGCAATCCGCGGCTCAGCAGGCGCCCCTCGCGCCGCGCCGCCTCATGCGCTCCCGTGTCGAAGATCGGCTGGAGGAGCTGGTTCATCGCCTCGGGGTCGGCGGAGCGGATCGCATGCTCCGGAGTCATCAGTCCTTCGCGCACCATGTCGTGCGCAATCCGCACATAGGCGCGCGCGGTGCGCTTGCCGTTGCGCGTCTGGAGCATGTAGAGCTTCTTCTTCTCGATGGTGAACTCGAAGTCCTGCACATCGCCGAAGTTCTTCTCAAGCGTGCGCCGAACTCGTTCGAGTTCCTTGAACGCGCGGCCGATCTGCGGATCATGCGCCATCTCCGCGACGGGCTTCGGTGTTCGTACGCCGGCGACGACATCCTCGCCCTGGGCGTTCACGAGGTACTCGCCGTAGAAGACATTCTCCCCCGTCGCCGGGTCCCGGGTGAAGGCGACGCCGGTGCCCGAGTCGTCGCCCATGTTGCCGAAGACCATGCTCTGCACATTCACCGCGGTGCCCCACTCGGCGGGAATGCGGTACTTCTGGCGGTACACGATCGCGCGCGGGTTCATCCAACTTGAGAAGACCGCGCCGATCGCGCCCATGAGCTGGTCGAGCGGCTTCGTCGGGAAGTGATGGCCGGTGCGCCGCTCGATGAGCGCGCGGTAGCGATGGACGAGCTCCTTCAGATGCTCGGTCGTGAGTTCCGTGTCATGGACGGCGCCGACCTCGCGCTTGAGGCCATCCATGACCTCTTCGAAGGGCTCATGGTCGTTCTCGTGGACCTTCTGCACACCCATCACGACATCGCCGTACATCTGGACGAAGCGGCGATAGCTGTCCCACGCGAAGCGCGGGTTGCCGGTCGCGTGGGCGAGAGCTTCGACCGTGTGGTCGTTGAGACCCAGGTTGAGAATCGTGTCCATCATGCCCGGCATCGAGTCGCGGGCACCGGAGCGAACCGAGACGAGCAGCGGGTTCCGAAGATCGCCGAAGCGCTTGCCGGTCTCCTTCTCGAGCGTGGCAATCGCCCGAAGAAGCTCGGGCATGAGCGCCTTCGGCATGTGACGCCCCTGCGCGTAGTAGAGATTGCAGACCTCGGTCGTGATCGTGAACCCCGGGGGCACGGGCAATCCGATCGAGGTCATCGCCGCGAGATTCGCCCCCTTGCCGCCGAGCAGCGACTTCATGTCGCCGCGACCGTCACAGCGACTCTGCCCGAAGAAGTAGATGAACCCGGGCGCGCTTCCGCGCGAAGCACCAGTTCGCTTCGCCGCCGAAGACTTCGCTCGCGCTGGGGCGCCACTCTTTCCACCAGGCTTCGAGCCACCGCGAACGCCGCGCTTCGAAGCCTTCGCGGCAGGCGAAGTGCTCTTCGTCTTACGGCGCGGCGCACTCGGCGCCTTGGCGGCGCTCTTCGCTGCTGCCCCCGAACGCCGACTCTTGGGTGCGGATGAACGACTCGCGCGCGAGCGCTGAGACGGCGGAACAAGAAGCGTGCTCATGGAAGTTCGGGAGTGTATGCACTGGCCTGCGGGTGGCGATCGGCCCGATGACCGCGATTGGCAGTCCCTCTGGCGCGAGAGGGTTCTTCGAATCGGCGCCGGAGGCGTGCCCGATGCGGCTCCGCCTCCATCGACCGTAGGATGATGGGCCGTGCGCGTGCAACCCCTTGCGTGGTCCCTTGATCCATGCGAAGTGATCGAGCGCTGGCCCCTCACCATGCCGCTCGCGGCGCTCATCTCGCGGGGCGGCGGAGCCCACGCCCGCTGGTCGATCTTCGGTCTGCCGCGCGCGTGGAGTGAAGTCGCCCGTTCAGAGAAGGACGCAGATGACCAGCAGCGTGCATGGCGGCGCCTCGTCTCACCCGGGCATCGCTCGACCGCGCCGATGCACGATGAGCCGTCCCTGCTTCCCCCGTCCGCTCCGGCTTCTGGCGAACCGACGGCGCTCCCCTTCGAGCGCGGATGGATCGGCTTTCTCTGCTACGAACTGGCGCAACTGATCGAGCCAACCTCGCTCACTCGGGGTCGTCTACTGCCCGGCTGGCCGCTCGCTGGCGGCTGGACCTGCGATGCGGCGCTCATCCATGACGCCCACAGCGGACAGTGGTGGCACAGCGGCCCGGCGTCGCGCCTGCCCGTGCTCGAGGCGCGCCGGGAGCACGCGCTGATTCACTCGATGCGCGCCGATCAGGCCGAAGGCACCTTCGCCGCCCAAGTCAGCCGCGTGCGTGACGCGATCCTGAACGGCGATCTCTTTCAGGCAAACATTGCGCAGCGTTGGAGCGGAAAGCTGACCGGCTCGCCCCGCGCGCTCGCGGTGGCCGCGCTCGAGGCGAGCCAGGCCCGCTATGGCGCCATCATCGAGCGCCCCGATGGTGCTGCGGTCATCTCCATGAGTCCCGAGCTCTTCCTCGAGGTCGATCGTTGCGGCGGAGTTGTCACCCGCCCCATCAAGGGCACCCTGCCCCGGGAGCGCGACCCCTCGGAGCTTCGGCGAAGCGAGAAGGATGCCGCCGAGCTCGCGATGATCGTCGACCTGATGCGCAATGACTTGTCGCGCGTCTGTCGACCGGGAAGCGTGCGCGTGGTGAGCGCAAGGGAGATCGAGACCCATCCAGCGCTTCATCACGCGGTCGCCGAGGTCCGGGGACGCCTTCGCCATCGAGTCGGTGTGCCCGAGCTGCTTTGGGCGACCTTCCCCCCGGGCAGCGTCACGGGCGCTCCCAAGGTCGCGGCGATGCGACTGATCGATGCACTGGAGGGTGCGCCGCGCGGTCCCTACTGCGGCGCGGTCGGTTGCGTCGCTGACCATGGAACGGCGGTGTTCAATGTCGCGATCCGCACGATCGTGCTTGACGCGCCCGAGAGCGACGGCACTTGCACCTTCCGCTACTCGGCGGGGTGTGGCATCGTGAGCGACTCCGATCCCGCACGCGAGGAAGCGGAGAGCGAGCTGAAGCGCGCCGTCCTCGATCGAACGGCGCAGGCGCTCTCATCGGCCGCAGGTTCGACCGTCACGCCGCACGAAGCGGTCGCTGCTTCTGCTGCGCGGCAATGACGAAGAGAATCTGGTCCGCCACCAGGCGCTGCGCCGGGTGATAGAAGCTGAAGTCAAAGGCGAGTCCCGCGTAGGTGAACTGGGCACTGTCGAGGTGGGTGTGAATCACCTTCGTCGTGGCGAGAATCGGCACCGGCATGGCCGCTCCCAGGGGCAGTCGTGCCCAGAGCACCGGATGACGCGAGAGGATCGACGCATCGGCAGGTTCGACACGCACGCCAAGACCGCCGCCACCGATGTTCATGACCGTCGCCTTGAACGAGGGCCCGACCTCCGGCTGAAGTCCATCGAGCACGCTTGCATCGACGCGCTCGCCGGCGAGCGCCGCGCGAATGAGGGGATCCGCCGCACGCTGCGTGTGGACCACGCTCGAGGGATCGAGTAGCGGCCAGAGGTCGATGGTGGGCAGGCGCAGCGCCCGGGCGTCGTAGCGGCCGTGGCGGCGCTGGCAGCGCTCGAGCGACTCGGGCGCTTCGAGTGTGAGCGACCCTCCGCGATCGACGCCTTGCGGCGTGACCCGCGAGAGCACGCGTGTGGGAAAGGTCCAGCGGTTCGGCCCGATCACGACCGCGCCAAGCAGCGCCGTTCCGGGGGTGAAGGCGATCAGCCGACCCAGCGCCCGCGGCGGGTCCACGACGATCTCATCGTCCGTCACGCGCTGAATGCGCACGCGCCAGATGAGATCACCGCGCTCGGCGTCATCGTTTCCCTCGGAGGGCGCGAGCGCAAGCTCAATTGCGCCGTCGCGATCGCACAACTGCTGGAGGGTTCGCTGCCACTGGGTTCCGCGTGCTCGAGAGGCCGGCATGGACGATCTCCTTGATGAGAGAGAAAGCTGCTCTTTCATCGGTCGATCACGGCCGCCCCCTCTGCGCGAGTGCCGACTCGAGGCGTCGAAGGTGCTCCGCCGCTTCCGTCTGTGCCGTTCGTGACGGCGCGTGGCCCGCGAAGCGGATGTCGTAGTAGAGTTCGACCAGTCGAGTGAACGCCGCCCCGACCTGCGCGTCAGTCTTGGCGAGCACGCCCGCGTGAAGGAGCGGAGGCCTGGTCTCGGGTTTCGCCAGACCCGCCGCATCGAGCTGAAGGAGTGCGTCGGCAAAGAAGAGCGCCTCCCTGCGGACGCGCCGCCGCTCCGACCCGTCGAGTTCGTCAAGACGAAGCAGTCGACGCCACCGACGCTCACGACGCCTCAGCAAGATGACCGTCGAGACGGCTCCAACCAGCGTGATCACCACGGAGGCGGCCCATACTCGTCCCACGCCACCGGACTCGAACTGCCGAGCCACCGTCTCCGTCCAATCACCAACCGCGCTCACCGCCCCGCGCAGCCACTCTCCTACGCGCTCGCCGCCGCCGCGCAGCATGGTGGACTGGGTTTGCGCATCAAACGCGACCACGCGCGTTCGCCAGAGGAAATCAATACCGTCATAGAACCATCGGAAGGGGTCGGTCCAACGACGGCTGCTGTCGGCGAGCGCTTCGAGGGTCGCGGACGGCGTTGGATCGACGGTGGTCCATGCCCACGGCCCGGTTCGCACTTCAACCCACGCATGGGCGTTGAGCTCGCGGACGATGTAGCTCGATGTGGAGGATTCGAACTCGACCGCGACAAATCCCACCACTACCCGAGCCTCGACGCCCACCGACTGGAGCATGCCGCAGAGCGCCGAGGCGAAGAGCTCGCAGTGGCCACTTCGACCGCGCCTGAGGAAGGCGTCGATGGGATCTTCCCCTCGGCGAAGGACCAGCCCCGACAGATCGGTCGTGTATCGGAATCCGCTGCCCTGGAGATATCGCAGGAAGATGCCGGATGCCTGTCTCGCCCACTCCCAGCGGAACTCCGGATCATCACGGAGCCGACTCGACGGTGGCGGAGTTTCGCCAACCTGCCCCAACACGCGGCGAGCTTCCTCAGCCACGCCCTGAACAGGAAAGCGCGGCTCGAACCACGATTGACGCGGCCCCGTGAGCGCCATCAGTCCGGGGGTTCCGATGAAGGGCTGGACCTTGACCTGGTAGCTCCAGACACGCGGACCTCGCCCCCAGTCCGGATCGCGAAGTTCAAAGGTCTCCGGGGAGAAGAGCACGCTGCCGACGCCGGGATAGGCGACCGCGACGGGTGCCCACGCTGAGAAGATGCGATCGGTGCTGAGCAGACGAAGATCAACCACCTGCGTGTAGGTCTGCTGCCGAAGATCGATTGGCGGCTGGCCGAGCGCTTCGAAGTCTTCCTCGCCGCCCGTCGGAATCGGACGACCGCGACCGGGGTCGCGGGTGGTCACCCAGCGCGCCGATCGAGCGTCATATCGATCGAGCACGGCGCCGCGCAACCGAAGCGGTTCTGGTGAACTGGTTGGCTGCCCCGCGGGATCGATCCACTGCACGCGCATCACTTCTCGACGCGATTGGGCGATGGGTGCCGTCGATCGCAGGTCCACCTCGGAGCGGAACCCCGAAACTCGACCCGCACCGCCGAAGCCATCGAGGCGCTGCATCATGTCGCGCGGGAAGAGCACGAAGAAGAGCAGGCTGCACACTCCGCCCATCACAAGGGCGCTCGTCACCACGCGGCGAATGTGGCGCCCGGCGCGCCCACCGAACACGGGCGGTGGCGGCGGTACACCCTGCGCCACCTGTCGATAGCGATCGGCGGAACGCTCGGCGCCGCGCTCCAGTCGATAGAGCACCAGCGAGAGAATGACGAGCACCGTGTACCCGAGCAGCAAGACGCCGAAGGTGAGATCCGTCGTGGCCAGACACCCCGAGAGCATCAGGACCAGCGAGAGTCCAAGGAGCTGCCGGCGATCGCGCGTTGTCTTGCGCTCATAGAGCTTGATGACGGTGGTCCACAGGACGAAGGTGCCGACTGATGCGGCGAGCGTGACGGGGTCGGCGCGGAAGGGCGCCTGCGTGAGCGTCCACGCGAGGATTCCCAGCACCGCGATGGTGGTCAGCCACTTGGGCAGACCACGACCGCGCGGTCCCTCGGTGATGATCCAGCTCGCCGCCGCAGGCACGGCCGCCATCAGGATCAGCGCCAGATCCTGCCGCGCCACGCCGAAGGCGACAATCGAGACAAGCGTTGTCGAGAAGGCGGTCACGGGAAACCGCATCGCCGGGTTCATGCGAGCAGATCTCCCAGGCGCGTGGCCGCAAGGTGCACCGAGTCCTCACGACCTTCGTCGAGATCGACGCGATCGACATGGACATGCACGACGGCGGCGCGCTCCTCTCGATCGCCGTCAGGTCGCGGAAGCCGCGGCGCGTCGAGGTCGATCGCCGCAAGCAGCGCCATCAGTCGCTGGAGATGCCAATGCCCTCGTCGCAGCAGCGTGCGGGGCGCATCGACTCCATGAAGGGAGAGGGCGTACTCGTATCCCTCCCGATCGGCTGCCGCGACCAGACTCGCGACGAGCGTGATGGCATCCTCCTCAAGCGCGCGGGCTCGAGCCGGCGCATCGTCGCCGGGCGCGACGCGAAGCATCGAGGTGGCTCGCGTGAGATCGAGAATCACCCGTAAGCGCGGCGGCGCATGCGTCGATCGCTCCACGGTGGCCAGTTCGTCCAGCCCCGCCCGCCTTCGCCACGCGATCTGGCGAGGGCTGTCGCCGGGTCGATACTCGCGCACGCCCAGGAAGTCCTCTCCCGGGCCGGGACGCGTCGTTGTTCGCACGCCACCGAGTCCCTGCGGCGCCAGCAGTCGAAGGACACCCGGCTTGAGCGATCGAATCGCCGGCAGCACCAGCACCTCGGCGGGCTGCTGGAAGACGACAATCTTCCTGAGCAAGCCGAAGGGAAAGGCGCTCGCCGCCTGGATCGCCTCGAATCGAAAGCGGCCTCGCCGCATGGGAACGAACATGCCCTCGACATGCGCCGTCTCACGCGGCCCCGCATGAAGCAGCCATGCCGGTGCGCTGCGGCCCGCGCCCGACCAGCCGCGCGGGCCTGCAACCGGCGCCTCATCGATCGAGAGGTCAAAGAGGGGCCACCACCGCACCGCATTGCGAACGATGTACCGCAGCGACATGGGCTCGCCGACGCGCCCCGTGCGCGGCTCGGTGCGCGTGACCTGCAGTCGAACCAGCATGCCCCCCGAGATGATGCCCGAAACGATCACGCCTGCGAGCATTGCGGCGAAGGCCCAGATCAGCAGGTTGTTCGGTCGATACGCGGAGGCAACCCCCAGAAGGACGGTGATGGAGAAGTAGGCGACTCCTGCCAGGGGGACATGGTAGAGACGCCGCATCGGCACCACAGCTCGGCCTTTCGATCAACGACCTCCGGGGCTCGACCAGAAGCGATCGGCGTCCCGGGTGAGATCAGCACTGCGGACCGAGTCAGCCCCACGCCGCGCAGGCCCGCGCGCCATGTTGACGAGGAGCGCCCCCTTGTTTGCATCGAAGGGCAGTGAGATGAGATCCTCGACTCCGGTGTATCCGCTTCGAGCGACTCGAATGCCCCACTGCTCATCCATCCAGCCGCTTCCGAATTCATCGAGCTTGATCGTGAACCAACCGTCGCTCCCTGACATGACGCTGGTGACCTCGGAACGACTGAGTGATCCCGGATCTCGCGTGAGCGTCACGCGCGCGCCGATCACCGGATTGCCCTCCTCCAGTCGCCCATCGGTCGGCGAGACGATCTGGATCGACTCAAATCCCGTGTCGAGCACACGGCCTCGCAGTTCGTAGGTGCAACCGCCGGTGACAAGGCAGAGGAGACCAACGGCCACCGCGACAGCCATCATCGGAAGTGAAGGAATCCGCTTCATCCGGGAAAGCGTAGCGGGATGGTCGAGTGCGAGCGCGTCGCTCGTGACACCGCGACAGGCTCGAGAGGCGCCAAGGGCTCGTTGCACCTGATGGCCTCGATGGTGTTCAAGGGCTTGACGGGCTTGAGAGTCGCCATCGTCAAGGCGAATCCCTGCCCACGGAATCGCGCTCACCCGATGCCGAAGACTCCCGGCCCGCTGAGCGCGAGAGATTTCCATCGTCCCCCATTGGCCAATCGGCGGGCTTCGGTTGCTGACGGAGCTCGCGCAGCGCACTCGAGATCACCGCCGTCACGAACGCGGCCGCGAGCGTGAAGACGAAGATCTTCGACGCCGTCGACGAGGTGACGCCGAACATCGCGGCCGACAGCGCCACCCCGCCGGCGAGGAGGATGGCGATGCCTCCCATCGCGATGACGGTCTTCAGTCTTCGGCGCCGGGGCGGGAACTCCGGCTCAGGCCCGACATCAACGCTATCCCAGTCGACGCTCGCCCCGAGTTGCTTCGACGCTTCGAGCGCCGCCTTGGCCTGCTCCACCGAGGATTGGCGCACCATCACGGGAATTCCCGTTGACCCGGGTGTCAGCGAGTGGGGAAGTCCGAGGTTGCCGAGCACGAAGATGTGCGCCTCGATGCCCGCGTCCTCGAGGACCGCAACGATGGTTCGTGCTTCGAACTCACCCCCCGCTTCCAACAAGGGCACCAAGGGATCGAAGTCGCTCACTCCACACCCCGCAATCGATCGATCTCCGCCAGCAGCGCATCGGGATCGTCGGGACCGAAGTCGCGCTCCCCCAGCGAGACGCGCCAATCCCTGACCTCACTCGGCGAGAGGCGAACGAGATGGCCTTCGCGCATCTCCGGGTGCGTGATGGAGGTCGCGCAGAGCGCCGCGCGGATGAACCCTGCATCGAAGCCATCCACTCGGAACCACGCCTGCTCCGGCAACGCGCCATCACGCTGGGCAGAGGGCGGCGCGATCGGCGCCTGAATCAGAAACGAGCGATGGGCGAGGTCCTTGAGCCCGGGAACCTCACTCTTCTGGAGGCTCGCGAATGCGGTCGCAAAGTCGGGCCAGGTGCGACGGGCGCGGCGCGCAGTCGCTTCCGCGTGACGGGTCCCGGCGTAGAGCACCGCGTGCCCGGAGACGAGCCGATCGATGACCGTCTTCGGCCACCAGACGGTGGGAGCGTCTGGGTCACCGTCCACCGCGTCACAGATGACGGCGCGGTGACCTTCGAGCGAAGGTCCTTGATCGGCCACGGCTCGGCGGCAGGCCACGCTGCCCGGCGCACTTGGCGCCAATCGCTCCGCCACTTCGCGCCACGGTCGTAGCGTCACTCGTAGCCCCGGACCCACTTCGATCGGTTCGCCCGGCGCGGGGAGCGGCTGCTCGAGCAAGAGGCTGACAACGGCGCCGAGGAGCGTCACCCCCGCCTCACCGAGTTCAGTGGGCAAGTCGACCAACTCGAGTTCGGGCCTTGCGCAGCGGCGCAGACCGTTGGTGAAGAGCATGCCGCGGCGACCATCACCGACCGCGCCGTCGCCCGCATCGCCGCCGGTGGCGAGCGCGAGCACACTCCAGAGCCATCGCTCATTCGGCCCCGCCTCCGGATGGAGGAACCACTCGTCGAGCGCCGCACGCTCGAAGACGACTCCACTTGAAACATCGAGAATCGCCACGGCATCGGGCACCGCGGCGGCGAGCATGCTCATCAGGACGAAGTAATCCTCGGCGGGTTCACTCAACCCAAGCTGCGCCTGCATGCGCACCACCCAGCGGCACTCCGCGAGCGCCGCATCGGACCCGCCCTGGGGCGCATTCGGGACCGCGGCGGCTCGCTCCGCCCAGAGCACCACCGGTGCATCGACCGAGGGCAATTCGGCCACAATGTTCCAGAGCATCTCCGGGCCGTCATCGCCGCTCTCAGTCTGACCGAGTCGCGCGTCCTCGCCGATCCACTCAACGATCGCTTGCGCGATCTCATCGCGCGATGGAGGCTCTTCACCAGGGTAGAAGGCGACCCAGTTCGAGGGCGGCTCCTCTTCCACCTGCCACGCGGGGTGGTCGGGCGGTCTGCCCTCGGGTGATGGTGTGGCGTGCGACGACATGGAAGTGCACCGCACCTTGTTGGGATGCGAAGCGCCCATCTTAGGAAACTCCCAGCGCCGACACGAACACTCCAGGGATCTTTGAGCGTGCCGACGAAGACCCGGCGCACCATTGACCGCCGGTCGGCGCCATTGCGTCTCATTCCTTCCTGTCAAGCTGGCAGGCACGAATCGCGAACGGGCGTCGTCCGCGAACACGCACCCCTGTGTTCTGAATGTTGCACTCGACTCACTCTCGGAATGATTCCCGGAACACCGGCGGAACGAGCGGCGTAGTTGAGCGCAGAAAGCTGCATCGGGCGCTTGCGAAGCGTCGAAGTCGCGGCAGCGTAACGGAAGGGCGCACTGGCGCCGTCTGGACGAACGACGAGAGACGACACGGAATCCAACGGTCGAAGGAGGACGATCCAATGACTCTCTTTGCTCAACTGGTCGGAATGATTCGTCGCTTCGTGAGTCTTCATTGGCATCGTGCCTTCGGTCGTACGCAGCCGTGCACGATTCCGTGCCGGTCACGACCTGCGCGATAGCGGATTCGATTCTCACCCGCTCCATCACGCAGGCCCCTTCCGGATGGATGGGGCCTGCTTCTTAGAGAGGTGGCTCATGCCTGAACTTCCCCGCGACTCCACGACGACGACCAACGCGTTCGGCGTCTTCAATCCTGAACGCCTGCCGCTTGAGCAGCGCGCGCACTTCCGCCCGCTCCGGATCTTCGTCAAGGAGCGCCGGCAGAAGGGCCAGCCCGACTGGGAGCAGTGGACCCCCGAGGATGAGCGTGGCCGTCGCGTGGTCGCGGAACTCTCCCCGTTGCCTGCTTCGGAGATCCTTGCCTCGATCACGGCGCGGGCGAATCGCCCGGGAATGACGCTGCTTCTCGGCTTCGAGTCAATGCCTGGCGGCGGTGCCGCGGCGCTCGCGGCAATCGGCGAAACCTCCCGCTCCCTGCACGACTTCCTCGAAACGGTCGGCCCGCAATCGGCCGCCGCAGGGCCGCGATTCCTGCTGCTTGACGATGTCGCGCTCCTGCGCCTGCTTCGCCGCGGTCTCGCGGGTTTCACCTCGGCGGTGCGCGTCGAACCGGGGGAGCACGATCGCATCGAGGTGAGTGATCTCGAGAGCATTCTTCAGGCGGTCGATGCGGGTGCATCGCCCCTGGAAGCGGATCTCCGGACCATTGCGTGGCTGCGCTTCGGCCCTGACTCGAAGGTCGAGGTCGTGTCGCGCCGCCGCGCCGTGGTCCACGAACTTGTCGCCGAGGCCATGGCGCTCTATCTCGCGTCGCAGCTCGGCGTGCAGCATCGCGAGGTGGTTCGGCCCGAGGCGTGGCGAGTCGCCCAGCTCCTGGGCGTCTCCGGTCACCTCGAGCTGCACCCCCGCGAAACGCTGGTCACCAGCACCTTCGTCGATGTCGGCTGCTGCTGCTCGGCCCCGTCGGAACGCCACCCCGCGGCGGTGGGGGTCATTTATGACCTCCCCAGCCGGAGCTGGCATGGCGAAGAAGGGTGAACCGCTGAGGCGGATCCTGCGTATCTGAGGGTGAACGATTCTCGTTCATCTTCCTTCTCCCCCCGGGGGCGAGGCTCAGTCACGAGAGCCTCGCCCTTGTGTTTTTGGACTTTGAAATCAGCGCGGTCGCCTTCCGCCGCGGGTGCCGCGCGAAGTCGCCGGGCTCACCGGTGCGCTGACACTCCCCTACTCCGCGGGAACGCAGCGCGACTTGGCCCAGGCGCGCAGTGATGCGAGCGGCTCGGCCATCACCACCGACAGCGGAGGCGACGCGCGAAGGGCGTCGACGACATCGCTCGAAGTGAGATCGCGTCGACCATCTCGATACGCCCGAAGGAGCGCGGCTTCAATCGCCGCCTCGATCTCCGCGCCGCTGTAGCCCTCGGAGGCCCTGGACATGGCCGCCACATCCAAGCCTGCCGGATCTCGTCGGCGCCGGCGCAGGTGAATCTCGAGAATGGCGCGGCGTGTCTCCTCGAGCGGAAGGTCAATGAAGAAGATCTCGTCGAAGCGCCCCTTGCGCAGCAGCTCCGGCGGCAGCACGCTGATGTCATTCGCGGTCGCGGCGAGGAAGACGGCGCTGCGCCGCTCCTGCATCCATGTGAGCAGCGTTCCGAACATGCGCCGGGAGACGCCGCCGTCGGTCGAAGTTCCAGCGGCCGAGGCGAAGCCCTTCTCGATCTCGTCGATCCAGAGCACCGCGGGCGCCATGCGCTCCGCCTGATGCAGGGAGTCGCGAAGTCGTCGCTCGCTCTCACCAATGAACTTGTCGTAAAGGGCACCCGCGTCGAGGCGCATCAGCGGCAGCCCCCACGCGCTGGCCACCGCCTTCGCAGCGAGACTCTTGCCCGCCCCCTGCACGCCCAGCATCAGCACTCCGCGCGGTGGCGAGAGGCCGAAGTCCGCCGCCTCGGCGTCGAGGCCGCCCTGCCGCGAGGCGAGCCACTGCTTCAGCTTGCCGAGGCCGCCGATCTCATCGAGGGCGATGGGTGCCTGCACGAACTCGAGCACGCCACCCAGTTCGCCCAGAGCGTTCCGCTTCAGGGCCACCAATCGATCAAGGTCACTGGCGTCGAGGCGATCATCTTCGGCGACACAGGCGAGCACGACGCGCTCCGCCTGCCGGCGCGTGAGCCCACCGAGCGCTCGGACCATGGCATCCAAGGTCCGGCGGGTCACCTCGTGGGTAATGACGCGCGTCTTTCTCGCTTCCCGGAGCGCGCTCCGGATGGCCTCCTCGAGTTCATCCTTGGTCGGCACTGGCGGCGCCCAGTGATGCGCTTCACCGTCGATGAAGGGCGGAAGGCGCGATTCTCGCTCAACCAGCACCACGGTGCCGAAGGTGCGCCTGGCCTGCTGCACCGCTTCGCGCAGGGCACGCACGGTGCGTGAGTCTTCGAGATGCGGGGAGAGATCGAAGAAGAGGTTGACCGCGCGGGTGGGCGATGCTCGCATCGCGATCCACGCAAGGGCTCCGGCGGGATCCTCGGTGCCGGCGATCGGCGGCCCTTCGAGCCGCGACTCTTCAAGTCCGCGCACAGCGCTCCAGCGCCGCACGATCACCTGACTCGGGATGGCGTCAAAGACTTCGTCGCGGAACCACTGCTCATCATCGGTCCGGACCACCACGAGCGGGTGAGTCCCATCTAACTCTCGGGCGAGCGGTGTTCGGCGCCAACCAAGCTCAATGCGTGACTCGATCATCATCCCCCCGTGACCACGCTCACCATCCGCCCCGGAACGACGACAACTTTGCGGACCGGTCGATCGCCAATGGACTTTCGCACGGTTTCGTCGGCCATGACGAGCGCCTCGATGGCGCCGGCGTCGGCGCCGGCGGGAACTCGCAGGCGCGCCTTCACCTTGCCCTGAACCTGAACGGCGATCTCGACCTCGTCATCGACGAGCATCGCGGGATCGACTTCGGGCCAGCGGGCGAGCGAGACGAGGTCGTCATGACCGAGGCGCTGCCAGAGCTCCTCCGCCATGTGCGGGGCGAATGGCGCGAGGATGCAGACGAATCGCTCCAGTTGCGAGCGGGTCATGCCGCCCTGCGTCGGATCGCTCATCTCCGTCGGCCGTGTCGCCGCATTCACCAGTTCAATGAGCGCGGCGATGGCGGTGTTGAAGGCCAGCCGCTCGGTGTCTGCGGCGACGCGCGCGATCGTCCGGTGGAGGCGGCGCTCGAGGGCCGGGTCCTCCTTCGCCGCCAGCAGGAGTTCGCCGCTTCGCTCGTCGATGGCCAGGCGCCACGCGCGTTGCAGGAAGCGGAAGACTCCGGCGATGTCACGCGTGTTCCATGGCTTGCTCGCCTCCAAAGGGCCCATGTACATCTCGTAGAGGCGCATCGTGTCGGCGCCGTACTCCGCAATCACGCCGTCGGGATTGATGACATTGCGCAGACTCTTGGACATCTTCGCGATGGTCTGCGTGACGCGATCGCCCGTTCCCTTCTCGACATGAGCGCCGTCGCGCTCCTCCACCTGGTCGATGGGCACCAGGCTCTTGTCCTGTCGCTGATAGGCCCAACTGGTGATCATGCCCTGGTGGAAAAGCCGGCGGAAGGGCTCCGGCGTGCTCACCTCACCGAGGTCGAAGAGGATCTTGTGCCAGAAGCGCGCATAGAGAAGGTGCAGCACCGCGTGTTCCGCCCCGCCAACATAGAGGTCCACGCCGCCGCCGCTCATCCAGTGCCGCTCGGCGTCGCGCCCCACGAAGCGCTCGCTGTTCTGCGGGTCGCAGTAGCGAAGGTAGTACCAGCAGCTTCCCGCCCAGCCGGGCATCGTGTTCGTCTCGCGGCGCACCGGCGTCTCCGGCGGAAGGAGCGCCGGGTCGACACCCGCTTCACCCGCAGTGGTGTTCACCCACGCGGTCGCCTTGCCGAGCGGCGGTGTCGGTGTCGCACTCTCGATCGGCTTGAAGTCCTCCATCGCCGGCAGGGTGACCGGGAGATGCGCTTCGGAAATGGGGTACGCCGCGCCTGATTCATCGAAGACGATCGGGAACGGCTCGCCCCAGTAGCGCTGTCGGCTGAAGAGCCAGTCGCGCAACTTGAAGTTCACGCGCCGTCGCCCGAGGCCCTTGGACTCGAGCCACTCCGTCATCCTCGCCTTTGCCGCCTGGGTGGGCAGACCGTCGAGTGAGAGGTCGCCCGCAGCGCTGCTGCACGCGACCCCATCGCCCGTGAATGCGCTTTCGAGCGGCGCGTTCGCATCGCCCCCTGTTGGCATGACCACCCGCCTCACCGGCAGGTTGAATGCGCGCGCGAAGTCGAAGTCGCGTTCATCATGCCCCGGCACGGCCATGATGGCGCCGGTGCCATACCCCATGAGGACATAGTCGGCAATCCAGATGGGGAGCTCCGCGCCGGTCACCGGATGCACGGCGCTCAGTCCACTGTCAACTCCGCTCTTCTGCTTCGAATCCGCCTGTCGCTCGACATCGCCGCGATTCCGCGCGGCGGTGACATAGGCCTCGATCGCACGGCGACGATCGGGCGCGGCGCTCTCCAACGCGAGCGAGGCCAGCGGATGCTCGGGCGCAATCACCATGTAGGTCGCCCCGAAGAGCGTGTCGGGCCGCGTCGTGAAGACAACGAGCGAGCGCGCGGACTCCTCCACCGCTGCACGCGGCGCGGCGCCAGACTCCCCTGCCACCCGGACCGGAAAGCGAATCTCCGCGCCTTCGCTTCGCCCGATCCACTCCGTCTGCTGGATTCGAGTGCTCTCGGGCCAGTCGACCGTCGCAAGGTCGGCCAGCAGTCGGTCGGCGTACTCCGTGATCCTGAACATCCACTGCCGCAGCGGGAGGCGCAACACGGGGTAGCCACCGCGCTCGCTTCGACCGTCGATCACTTCCTCGTTCGCAAGGACCGTGCCGAGCTTCGGACACCAGTTGACGGTCTGCTCACCGAGATACGCAAGACGATGGGCATCGAGCTCCTCGCGACGCTCAGCCGGGGAGAGCGTCGCCCATGGACCTCGCGCGGGCGTGCGCTCGCCGCGCTCGAACGCACGGATGAGTTCACCGATCGGTCTCGCGCGAGTGAGCGAGCGGTCATACCAGGCGTCATAGCAGCGCAGCCAGATCCACTGCGTCCAGCGATAGAACTCCGGCTCGCAGGTCGAGACTTCGCGCGACCAGTCGTAGCTGAGACCGAAGCGCTTGAGTTGTCCGCGGAAGGTGTCGATCGCCCTGCGCGTGGTGATCGCGGGATGAACCCCGGTCTGCACGGCGTACTGCTCCGCCGGAAGCCCGAAGGCATCCCAGCCCATCGGATGGAGCACGCCGAAGCCGCGCATGCGCTGATAGCGACAGAGGATGTCCGTGGCGATGTATCCCTCGGGGTGTCCGACATGGAGACCCGCGCCCGAGGGATAGGGGAACATGTCGAGCGCATAGAACTTCGGCGCCGAGGCGTCGAATCCGGGCTCGCCGGGATTGGTCGTGCGGAAGGCCTCTGCCTTCTCCCAGCGCATCTGCCACGACACCTCGATCTGGTTGGCCAGAGCACCGGTGTAGCGGTGCGGTGTCGAGTTCTCAGGCGACGAAGACATGGGGAAGGCGGCAGGCTACCGCCGAAGCGAGGCGACGGTCCACCAGACGCGCCGCCGGCGACGCTCCGACCCGAGATGATCGAGGCGACCGCTCGTCCGCAGGCCGCGTTCGGTCAGGCGTCGACCTTCGAACGCTCGTGCTGGAGGTGCTTGATCGTCTCGCCCACCAGGTAGAAGCTGCCCGTCACGACGATGAGGTCATCGCGGCTGACGGCTCGATGCGCCAAGGCGAGCGCCTCGGGGAGTGTGCGAGCGACCTGACTCATCTTTCCGGAGCGCTCCGCGAACATCTTCTGAAGCTCGTCGGGATCGGCGGCTCGCGGCGTCGTAGCGGCACGGGTGAAGATCACCTTGTCCGCACCGAGATTCACGCGGTCGAGCATCGCCGGCACATCCTTGTCCGCGCAGCAGCCGAAGACGCACACCATGCTGTCATAGGGCACATGCGCGCCGACGCAGCGCATCAGCGCCGTCATCGACGCGGGGTTGTGGGCGCCATCGACCAGCAGGCGCGGGCGCTCGCCGAGGAGTTGCATGCGACCGGGCACGCGGGTCTTCATGAGCCCCGCGGTCATGCGATCGTCGGGGCAGTCGAAGCCGCAGCTCTTCAGCGTGTCCACCGCCGCGAGCGCCAATCCGCAGTTGCCCGCCTGATGCTCGCCCTGGAGCGGAACGGGGAGATGCTCAAGTCGACTGGTGCGCGTGTAGAGGCAGACGCGCGTATGCGGGCCGAGATCGGGATCGGTGCAGAAGCGACTCGAGTACTCGATGTCCTTGTTGACGATCCGCAGGATGGCGCCGCACTTCTCCGCCGTCTCGCGGAAGACCCGCTCCACATCGGCCTGGGGCTCGAAGACGATCGCGGGAACCCCCTGCTTGAAGATGCCCGCCTTCTCCTTCGCAATGTCAGCGAGGGTGTTGCCGAGGATCTTCGTGTGGTCGAAGTCGATCTGCGTGATGACCGTGACGAGCGGCGTCAGCACATTGGTGGAGTCGAGTCGCCCGCCGAGTCCGACCTCGACGACAGCGATGTCAACGGCCTGCTCCATGAAGTGCTTGAAGGCGATGGCCGTCATGACTTCGAAAAAGGTCGGCTCGAAGTCAAGCCGCGCGATGGCCTTGGCCACCGCGCGAGCGTGTTCGCAGAACTCGCTCTTGCCGACCATCTTGCCGTTGATGGTGATCCGCTCGCGAAGCTCGACAAGATGAGGGCTGGTGTACTGCCCCACCGTGTAGCCGCACTCTTCCAGCATGCTGGCGATCATCGCGACCGTGCTGCCCTTGCCGACCGTGCCGGCAACATGGACCGACTTGATCTGCTGCTGGGGGTTGCCGAGGCGATCGAGAAGCTTGCGCATGCGATCGAGCTTGAAGGCCTGTTCGCCGAGACGAACCACGCGCATGCGCTCGATGTCGGTGCGGTCGTAAAGCCAGCGCAGCACCGCCGGGTAGGTCGAGAGATCGGGAGCTCCCCCGCCACCGTTTCGGATGGGCTTAGGCTCGACCGCAGCCGGGCTGCGCACCTTCGCGGGAGCGGGCCGCCGACTGGCCGTCTTGGGGGTCGATCGATCGGAACCGGGCGCCTTGGCACCCGCACGGGGAACCCTGCCCGACGAGCGGGCGGGAGTGGGCTTGGGCATAAGCGAAGCATTCTATCGAGCGCGAAGTTCTCATTCAAACATGACGGCTCTAATCCTAGGCGCGACAAACAGTTGCGATCGGACACACGGAGGCGCGCCGCGGCCTGACCATCCGCCTTGGTGGGCCGTCTGGAAGAACGAAGTCACCTCCCCCCCGGCCAAGAGCCGACATTCCACGGGGTGCAGAGGTCGCTGCGCCCTGGAGAGCATTCATGAACACGAAGTCGCGCGCCACCTCGCCCAACCTCGGAAGCGAGTCGTGGCGTGCGCTGCGCATCCTGAGCGAGTTCGTTGAGGCCGTCGACACGCTCAACACCATCGGACCCGCCGTGAGCGTCTTCGGCTCCGCACGAACAACGCCGGAGACGCGGTACTACGACATGGCGCGCGAGTGCGGACGCATGCTGGTCGAGCGAGGCCTCGCGGTCATCACCGGCGGCGGGCCAGGCATCATGGAAGCGGCCAATCGCGGCGCAAGCGAAGCGGGCGGCATCAGCGTGGGTCTCAACATCGCCCTTCCCTTCGAGCAGGTGCCGAACCCCTACCAGACGATCGAACTGGAGTTCCGCTACTTCTTCATCCGCAAGGTGATGTTCGTCAAGTACGCACGAGGCACCATTATCTTCCCCGGCGGCTTCGGAACGCTCGACGAGGTGTTCGAGTCGCTCACGCTCATGCAGACGCTCAAGATCAGGCCGATGCCCGTGGTGCTCGTCGGTCGCGGCTACTGGGACGGTCTGCTGCGCTGGTTCCGCGAGGTGCTCATCGATCAGCATCGAGCGATCGATGCGCAGGACCTCCACCTCTTTCACCTCACCGATGATGTGACTGAAGCGGTCGATCTCGTCCACGAGGTGAGTGAAGGCCGCCGTACATGGGCGGCGAATCTGCCGCGCTTTCCCGAGGATGCGGCGGGTCCCGCCGGCGAAGGAACTCGAGAAGGCGTCCTGCCGCGCAAGCGGGCGGGTGGCGAGTCGCCTCCCGCGGCGGAACCGACCTCACCGCCACCTTCACCGCCGATCGTTGGGTGAACGCTCCCCGCCCACCAGCGGCGCGTTCGGAAGTGAACTCTCGAGTTCCGCTTCACGCACAGCGCTGCGCGCGAGCATGTGCGAACTCACCGGCAGCGTGGCGAGCAGGAAGGCGAAGATCACCAGCAACCGGAAGAACCACTCGCCCGTGGGAAAGGCCGCCATCGCGCCGAGACAGAGAAGCGAGGCGGCAAGCGTGCCGGCCTTGGTGGCCGCATGCTGACGCGCGAGCGCATCGGGAAGCATGAGCACGCCCCACGCCGCAATCAGCAGCATGAGCGAACCAAGTCCGAGCAGCGTGGTGGCCACGATGGTCACAGCTCCCTCACCTCCCCCTCGGCGCGGCGCGCGGCGCGGTCGACCAGTCTCGCCCAGCCGATGGTTCCGACGAATCCCACGAGCGCGAGCCCGATGGCGACATCGAGGTAGACCGTGCGCGCCGTCAGCAGGCTCGCGGCGATGCAGAGCGAGATTCCCGCGGTCAGGAAGAGGTCGAGGGCGACGATGCGATCGGCATGACGGGGGCCGAGGACCAGGCGCACGGCACCGAGGGCCGCAGCCGCCAGGGACGCGATAATGAGCGTGGTGACGCCGAACTCGATCATGGCGCCCCCTTGCCGAAGAGCTTGATCAGCGACGGCTCGAAGTCGGCGCGAATGCCCGCGATCGCTTCCTCGGCCTGCGAAGTATCAAGCAGGTGCAGCAGCATCTCGCCGCGCTCCATGTCGATGTCGATCGTTGTTGTTCCCGGTGTCAGGGAGATCATGCATCCGAGCAGCGTGGCGCCATCCTCGCTCATCGGGGCGAAACGCATGCGGACCAGCCCCGCCGGGGGTGGGGTGCCACCGAGCGTCTGTCGCAGGATGACGCGCACCGTCTGGAGGCCGGAGATCACCACCGCCTTCAGGAAGAGCAGCAACAGCCCGATGGCCACAAGCAACTTCATCACCGTCCGCCTCCCATCTGCTCCGCCGCCGCCATCACGAATGAAATGAGGATCTGCGGCGCTACTCCGATCGAGATCGTGATCAGCGCAAGGGTGATCGTGGTGATCCATGCCGGACCGAGGCGCGTGTTCGCGGGCAGGTGCCACTCCGAATCGGGGTGGCGCTTCCAGAAGGCCTCGAGCCAGATCTTCATCATCGAATAGAGCGTGAGGAAACTGACGATGAGGGCCACCACGGTCCAGGTAATGTGTCCGAGCGCGATCGTCTCGCTCAGAACGAGGAGCTTCGCCCAGAAGCCGGAGAGCGGAGGAATGCCCACCAGCGAGAGCGCCGGGATTGCGAAGACGAGCCCGAGCATCGGCCTCGCGTCATAGAGACCACCGATCTTGCGGAGGTCGTAGCTGCCGGTCAGGCGCCAGATCATCGCGGCGATGAGGAAGAGATTCGCCTTCACGATGATGTGATGCGCGGTGTAGAAGAGCGCCCCGCCATCACCCGTCGCCGTACCCAGCGCGATGCCGAGCAGCATGTAGCCGATCTGGCTGATGATGTGGAACCCGAGGATGCGCCGAAGATCCCAGTGATACGCGGCGCCGAGCACGCCGAAGAGCATCGTCGCGGCGGCGATCCAGCCGAGCGCGTCGAGCAGCATCTTCGGCGTCGGCTCGAAGACATCGCCGCACATGCGCAGGAGGGCGTAGACGCCCACCTTCGTCAGCAGACCTGCACAGAGGGCGAGCACGGGCCCGGGCAGCGTGTGATAGGACGCAGGCAGCCATGCAAAGAGCGGGAAGGCACCAGCCTTGATGAGGAAGGCGAGCATCAGCGTGCCCAGAAGCAGCGTCGTCATGCCGGGCGGCAGCGCCTGCACGGCGTGATGCACGGCCGTGAAGTTGAGGTGCCCGGTGACCGAGTAAATGGCGCCGACCGAGATCACCAGCAGCAGCGTGCCGACGAGGTTCAGCGCGAGGTACCGGAAGGTCGCGTCGAGCTGATCCAGCCGCCCGCCCAGCGCGAAAAGGCCGAGCACGCCGATCAGCATGACCTCGAACCAGACATACATGTTGAAGAGATCGGCGGTCGCAAACGCGCCTCCCACCCCGGCGAGCATGCCATGCAGGAGCGGCAGAAGCAGCGGCGATTGCGGCCGCGTGTCGGCGTCACTCAGCATGAAGAGAAGACTCGCCGCCCCCATGATGGCGGTGAGCAGCACCATGATGGCGCCGAGCCGATCGATCTGAAACTGGATGCCGAAGGGCGCCTCCCAGTTGCCGAAGGCCACGGCGGGAACCGTGCCCTGCGAGGTGATGGCCACGAGCGCCACGGCCGACGCAAGCAGCGCCGCCATGCCGATGAAGCTCACGGTGCGCTGGAGCGCTGGCTTCACGCGCCACAAGGCCGTGAGGACCGCAGTCAGGAGCGGTACCAAGACCGGCGTCACCACGAGAAGGTTCATGCGTGAACCCTCCCGTGAGGTTCGCGGGCCCCATCAGGCGAGCGATGGCCGGTGGGTTCCACCTCCGGCGATGGAGGATCAAACTCGGGCGCGTCGTACGGTGGCACCACCGGATCGGTTGGACGCGGCTCGGCGTAGACGAGGTCAGCGGCGTTGTCGCTGCCCGAGCCGTCAATGAGACGCAGCGCCGCAACCAGTGCGAAACAGATGAGCGCGAATCCGATCACGATCGCCGTGAGGACCAGCGCCTGCGGCAGCGGATTGGCCGAGGCCTCGACCGTCTCGCTTCCTGAAGGAATGACCGCCGGGAGCGCCGTGGTCACTCGTCCCGATGCGAAGAGCACCAGGTTGACGCCACTCGCGACGATCGCCAGCCCCAGCACGCAGCGCACGAGATCACGCGACATCGCGAGCCGCGCGCCGACGAGCAGCGTGACCCAGATCGCCATGGCGAGGGCCCAGATCATCGACCGCCCTCCCGGACCTCGTCGTCATCATCGATCTCGAGCAAGCCGAGCGCGTACCCCGAGAGGGCGCCCCAGACACACAGAAAGACTCCGATGTCGAAGACCATCACCGTCGAAAGCCAGAGCTTCGTGACACCGAGCGGCAGCGTGAAGGAGAGGTGCGTCAGGAAGGGCAGCCCGGCGAAGAACGCGGGCACGCCCGAGAGCGCTGCACTCAGCACGCCGATCGCCGCGAGAGCGACAGGATCGCCGGTCGGCAGCCGCCGCCTCGCCGCGTCGGGTCCGCGCGCGATGCCCCACAGCACCGTCGCGCTGACGGCGACGAGGCCTCCGATGAACCCGCCGCCAGGCTCATTGTGTCCCCTGAGCAGAACCCAGATGGAGGCGATGAGGATGATCCAGTAGAGCGGCCCCACCACCCGCTCCAGGATGACGATGCGCCGGTTCATGTCCGCGCCTCCTGCCGGCGTCGCGGAGGCCTGAGCGCCGCGAGGATCGGGATCGCCGCGAGAATGGAGATCATGACGACGGTGATCTCACCGAGCGTGTCGATCGCACGGAAGTCGACGAGGATGACATTCACGACATTGCGTCCATGCGCATCGGGCACGCTCTTCGCCAGGAAGTACTCCGACAGGAGAGGATCGAGCGTTCCCGCGCTGACCACCACGAAGAGAAGCGTGACCGCCGACGCGAAGAGCACCGAGATCACCATCGCCCAAGGACGCCGTCGCATGCCGCGGATGCTGGTCGTGCGCCCCAGCCGCTTGAGTTTGAGCAGCACGCTCGCCACCACCACCACGAAGACCGTTTCCACGATGAATTGCGTGTAGGCGACATCGGGCGCTCCGGCGAAGAGGAAGAAGACGGCGCTTCCGTATCCGACCAACCCAACCGCGAGCACGATCACAAGCCGGCGCTCCAGTCCACCGGCCAGCAGAGCGCCCAGGGCCACCACGATGCAGGCGCCCGCTACACCAAGCGAGGGCCACTCCCACTCAGGCCACGCGAGATCACCGCGAACTGTCCAGAGCATGAGTCCGATCGCCACTGTGATGGCGAAGAAGAGCATCGCCATGTAGCCCGGGAGGCTTCCATTCTGGATGCTGCGCGTCGAGACCGCCGCGAGCTTCGGGATGCCAGCGACAACCCGACTGTAATGGGAGACCGAGGCCATCCAGTCGAAGTGCTTCGCCAGGCGATCGAAGCCTCGATGGATGGGATCCCAGAAGAGATAGACGACCACACCAACCGCGAGCGTGATCGTCAGCGTGCCCAGCATCGAGGGAAGGTGGGAATGGAAGTCGATCGACTCAATCGGCGCCGCCGACATCGCCTGCGCCGCTGAGAGGATGATCGACCGCGCCACCCAGGGAAGGACTCCGAGCACGATCCCCATCGTGGCCAGGATGAGCGGCGGAAGGACAAGTGACGCTCCGCACTCGTGGGCCTTTGGCGTGATCGAGACGCCGGGATGCCACCAGAAGACCCGAATGGCTGCGACGCCTGCGACGGCGACCGCGACGATTCCAAAGACTCCGTAGCCGATCTGGACGAGGACTTCGACCTGCTCGGCAAGCTTCGCCTCATGGATCATGTCCTTGGCCAGGAAACCGAAGGTCAGCGGTAGTCCGGCCATCGACGCGCCGGCCAGCAGCGCCGCAGTGGCAGTGAGTGGCATCGCGTGACGCAGATTGCCGAGCTTGTCGAGAAGGCGCGTGCCCGTGCCGTGATCGATGTTGCCGGCCACGAAGAAGAGCGGCGCCTTGTAGAGCGCGTGCGCGAGGAGCAGCGTCGCCACCGCCACGGTGGCGACGGGACTGGAGAGTCCGATGAGCAACACCAGGGCGCCGAGCGTGGCCACGGTGGACCATGCCAGGATGCGCTTGAGGTCGCGCTCCCGCAGCGCGAGGATCATCGCCCACCCCGCCGTGATCGAGCCGACGGCTTCGAGTGTGCCCTGCCAGAGCGGCCATTCGCCGAACGCGGGGTCGAGCCGCGCCAGCAGATAGACGCCGAGCTTGACCATCGTGGCCGAGTGCAGATAGGCGGACACGGGGGTCGGCGCCGCCATGGCATTCGGCAGCCAGAAGTGGAATGGAACCTGCGCGCTCTTGGTGAACGCGCCGATGAAGATCAGAATGAGCGCCATCGAGAGCGTCGGCGTGCGCGCCATCTCCGGAACGACCTCGATCAATCCGCTGATCGATGAAGTTCCCGCCTGTTGGGTGAGCAGGATGAACCCGGCGAACATCGCAAGACCGCCACTTCCGGTCACGATCAGCGCCTGCTGGGCCGACTTTCGGCTGGTGAGGTCTTCATGCCCGAAACCAACCAGCATGAACGAAGTCAGGCTGGTCAGTTCCCAGAAGACGAAGAGGAGGAAGAGATCATCCGCCGTGACACACCCGATCATGGCGAGCATGAATGCGGTGAGCATCACGAAGAGCCGGCGCTGATGCGGATGGCCACTCAGGTAGCCGGCCGCATAGATGAATACCGCGACGCCGACGCCGGTGATGAGGGCCAGCATGAGCGCGGAGAGACCGTCGATCCGGAACGCGAAGTCAATGCCGAGTGAGGGCACCCAGGACAGGCTCTTCGTGAGCGGCACTTCACCCCGAAGGAGAAGCCAAAGCAGACCCAGGAAACTGACGAGCGGCGCCATCACGAAGGCAGCGCACTCCGCGGGGCGCATCGGTCGTCCGTGAAGATGTGACGCGGAGGGGGCGGCCATCGGGAGTGTTCTTTCGCTGGATGGTCAGCGTTGGAGGCATGGCTGCGCCGACCGTGGCGCGGGGCGGAGAGTGTAAGAGACTTGCGACGAGGCCGCGCCGCAACCAAGAGGCCGCGCGCCGAGATGGCAGCCGTTGCGCAGCCGTCAGCGCCACTCGTGCTTCGGGTAGCGGCGCTTCAACTCCGGCTTGATCTGCGGATAGAGCCGCTCGAAGAACCCCGGGAGATCGCTCGTCACCTGGAGGGGGCGCTGACTGGGCGCGAGAATCTCGATCAGCACCGCGATCCTGCCACCAGCCACCGTGGGGGTCGCCCGAAGATCGAAGAGGTCCTGGATGCGTGCGCCTCCCCGTGGCGGCTGCCCGGGCTGATAGGTGAGCCGCAGGCGTCGACCGTTCGGAAGCGGGATCTCCGCAGGCGCCATGCGCTCGACGAACATCGCATCGTCATGCGCAAGCGCTCCGCGCACCGCATCGAGGCAGTGGCGATCGGCCAGTTGTGACGCGCGTGTGGCGCCGTGCACGATCTCACTGCGGATGACGGCGAGATCCTCGTCGTCGTAGGCCAGCAGCGATCGTTGCGGAAACCACTCGGCGACGCAGCGGACACGGGCGATCCACTGCTCGACCTTCTCATCCCAGAGCGGCAGGTCGACTTCACCCAGAGCGATGCGCCGTGCAAGGATGGTCGCCGCCGCGCCCAAGTCGCGCGCGGGGCGCAAGATCATCTCGATCGGAGTACCGTCGAAGCACACCTCCTCGATCGACTCGACAGCCTTCGTCTCCGGATTCCAGCGCTCCTCGATGGGGCGCGCGAAACGCTGCGGCATGGCGGCCTCGAGCCACGCGCGCTCGAGGGGAACAAGGAGCGAGAGCAGTTGCGTCGATGGATCGCGTGGATGGGCTCTCGCTCCAAGCGCCAGCAGGAAACCCTCGCCGCGCACGAGCGTCTCACGGTCGAGTTCGACCTTGCGGCGGCCCGCCACCAGCGCGTGAGGCTTTTGTCGGTCGGGCCTCCACGCGACGAAGTCGGGAAACCCAGCCAGCAGCGAGAGCGCCACCTCACGCTCCGTTGCGGCACCATGCAGGGCATCGGTGGAGGTCGATCGACCTGCGATCGGCGCCTTGATGGCTGGCGTGTTGCCAGTTGAACCGCGCGAGGCCCCATCGCTGCGCCGGACACCAGCCTTGTTCGAATCCGCCACCAGTCGCGTGAGTTGCTCGCACGCGCGCCGCGCTTCCGCCAATGCCGCGTGGTTCACCCGCGCACTCGACGGCGGCGTGCGCAGCAGGCGCTCGCGCACCAGCATGTCGGAGGGTGCTTCCCCCTTCTGAAGAAGCGAGAGAAGCGCTGCGCGACTCCCGGGGTCGCGCTCATCGACCAGCGGGCGACCGGCGGCAATGGCGCACCACGCCGCGCTGCGCTCGACGCAGCCGAGACGAGCCGCTTCGATCATCGCCCGCGCAAGTCGCGGGTGGAGCGGGAGCGCGGCGGCACGACGGCCCATCTCCGTGATGGCGCCAGCCTCATCGATGCAACCCAACCGAAGGAGCAGAGTCTTCGCCAGCGCCACCGACTCAGTCCCTGGTGGGTCAATCCACTCGAAGCGCTCGGCGTCCGAGACACCTCCCGGCAGCAGCGCCGCCAGTGTGAGCAGCGGTTCGCTGAGGTCCGCTCGAAGAACCTCGGGCGAATCGAAGGCGGGCCGCCGCGCATGGTCCTGTTCACTCCAGAGGCGAATGCAGCGGCCCGGCGCGGTTCGTCCCGCACGGCCTGCGCGCTGCTCCGCCGCGGCGCGGCTGATCGGCTCGAGCACCAGCGCGTCGAGGGCGCGCCGGGGGTCGTGCCGATGCACCCGGGCCGTTCCCGAGTCGATGACCGTGCGAATACCGTCGATCGTGATCGAAGTCTGCGCGACATTCGTGGCCACGATCACGCGCCGTTCGCTCCGCGGGCGCAGCGCCTCATCCTGCCGCTGCGGCGACATGCCTCCATGCAACCCCGTGACAAACGCCCGTTCGCCGCGACTTCGCAGGGCCGCTCCGATCGCGTCCACGCTGCGATCGATCTCCTCAGCGCCAGGCATGAAGACGAGCGCATCACCGAGGAGCTCCCCCGCATCGAGCAGTTCGATCATGGCGCGTGCGGCCATCTCCCACGGGGGCACGCCCGATTCGGCGGCGCGGAAGGAGATGTCGACGGGATGGCAGCGCCCCTCCGCGTGAAGGTGTCTCGCACCGAGTCGCGCCGCCAGTCGCTCCGCGTCGAGCGTCGCGCTCATCACGATGAGCTTCAAGTCCGGACGAGGTCCGCGTTGAATGCGCTCGGTGATGCCGAGGGCGAGGTCCGCCAGTGTGCTTCGCTCGTGAAACTCATCGAGAATCACAGCGCCGACTCCGGCGAGCGTCGCCTCACGCTCCAGTCGTCGCAGAAAGACCCCCTCCGTCAGGAATCCGATGCGGGTCTCCCGACTCCATGCGCGCTCGAAACGAGTCTGGAATCCGACCACGCCTCCGAGTGCAGTGGCCCCGCGCATTGGCGCTGACGCGCTCGACCGGCGACGCTCGGCGACTTCATGCGCCACCCGCTCGGCGACCAGCCGCGCCGCGAGGCGACGCGGCTCGAGCACGAGGATTTCGCCCTCGATCGCCCCACCCTCAAGAAGAATCTGCGGAACCTGCGTCGTCTTCCCGCTTCCGGTTTCGGCCGTGAGCACGAGCGACGACGACTCCGCCAGCGCCCGGCGGATCTCCACCTCGAGCGCTCGAACCGGAAGCACCGGCGTCACGGCGCTCCGGAACCGGCCGCCGCGCCCGCGCTGCCGCGTGCCGGTCCGCTGAGCAGTTTCGCCGCCGTCGCCTCGGCCGCCACGCGATTCCCGAGCGGAGTCCAGTGGATGTCGACGGGGAAGTAGAGCCGACCCTGCGGCACCGCGTCGATGAGATCCTGCGTAATGTTGATCACTTCGAATCCCTCGGCGGCAAGCGCCTGACAGAAGGCCTCGTTGAAGCGGAGTTCCTCTTCCGTGTCGAGGACTCCCTGATGGCTCCACCGTGCTCGGTCTTCGGGATGCACCATATACGCCAAGGGGAAGTGCACGATGACCTGGCGCACACCGCGGGCGCTCATCGCCTCGCGCTGCTCGCGATAGAACGCGAGCGCCTCGGCGATCTCCGGGTCATTCGGATCGAACTCGCGGAAGCGCTTCATCACCCGACCGGCGCCGGTGATCTCGCGGGAGCCTCCGTCGGAGGCGACCATGCGCTGGAAATTGGTCACAGCGATCCAGCCGTAGAAGACGAGCGCGGAGTTCTTGGCGATGCCCTTCAGACGCTGCGACAGACCCGCATCACGCTGCACCATGGCGCCATCGGCGGTGAGTTCAACCTTGTTCCAGTTCTCCTTCTGCGGAACGACCATCGAGCCGTAGACGAACTGCATCGCGATGTCCGGGCG
The DNA here is from genome assembly GCA_019636735.1 of Phycisphaeraceae bacterium. Lineage (NCBI taxonomy): Bacteria > Pseudomonadati > Planctomycetota > Phycisphaerae > Phycisphaerales > Phycisphaeraceae > Phycisphaeraceae bacterium. The sequence goes on along the minus strand of JAHBWY010000002.1, from coordinate 130,852 downwards.
GTACTTCTCACCTTCGGCTCGGAACCACGCGAGCTGCGCCGCCGGGCCCTGCGCGGGAACGCCTGCGTTGATGACTTCGACTGACCCCGGCGCCCCCTTCGCTTGCGACAGCGCGTTCGCCAGGAACACGGCAAAGGTGTCTTCGTAGTTGACGCCCCATCCGAATGCGAATGAAGGTCCGAGCAAAAGGATGCGCTCCACGCCCGGGGTGCGCTCGTAGGACACGGGTGCCTGCGCCTTCGATGAGCGGAAGCCCTGCTCGTTCGTGTAGAGCATCACATCGAACTCGTGGGTCTGATGGTGATAGCTCAGGAGCGGCTTGTTCCAATAGCCCGCGTGCTCGTTGAGCGCATAGATGCCCGGCGAGACGCGCCGCCAGAGGGGCTGTCCCACGCCGACCCAGTAGTAGGCCTGAAGCACGATCTCGGCGACGATGAGGCAGAAGGCTGCGGCCACCAGGGCGGCGGCCAGTTTGACCTTCCATGAGCGAGCGGGTGCGGTGGCGGGAGTCGACATGGTGGAAGTCATCGGGTCAATCGCTTGCGGACATCATTCATGAAGCGGACGATCTGGCCCTGCTCCTTGGGTGAGGAGGCCTGTTCGACCTCGCTCTGCCAGAAGTCCATGAAGCGAGAGGCGATCCGATCGCTCGGCGGAGGGGGCCCGCCATCTTCCGCGACGCGATCACGGTTGCGCTGAATGTCCCGCCGCGCCTCGGCAAGTCGCTCGTCGTCGCTCCGCGGGCGCTCTTCGCCCCGCGTCATGCGCTCACCGAGGCGCATCCAGTCGGCCACCCACTTGTCGATGAAGGGACCTCGCTGCTCTTCGGGAAGATCGATGTACTCCGCCGCGGCGCCCGCAAGGACATCCTTCGCGAGGGTGCGAGCGTTCTCATGAAGTTGCGCCCGCGCCGGCCCCACCACGCCCGCAAGAAATGCCGCCGCCGCCGCCGACTCCTGCGGCTGGAGCCCGCGGAAGCGATCCGCGAGTTCGAGCAGGAACTTCAATCGCTCCTCGACGGGCAGCTTGTTGAAATCAGGCAGCGCCAGGTAGCCGAGCGCGTCATCGACCGGGCTGTCGAAGATCGAGGGTGGCGGCTTCCAGCGGATGGCGACCCACCAGTAGGTCCCGCCGCCGATGAAGAGCGCGAGCAGCGCCGCAGTGCCACCCAGCAGGATCGCCCGCCGATGGCGATCAAACGCATCGCGAAGAGCATCAAGATCGATGGTGATCATGGCGAAGCCCTTTCAATCGGCGTCCTCCTCGTCGAACTCCACCAACTCCCCGGCGCTTCCATCGATCCACACGCCGTTGCGCGGATTGCGCCCCGAGCCGTGACGATCCTGGCTGTCGATCAGCAGCGGATAGCGCCGCCGAAGGTCATTGCCGATCAGATTTCCGACGAGGCGCGACTCAAGCTCGCGCTGCTTGCGATCGAGGTCCTTCTGAGGAATCGAGCCGGGAGGATGCTGCGCGAGCATCTGCGCCACAGCCAGTTGCACCGGCGGCAGGTACTTGAGCAGTCCCGGCAAGTAGAAATAGCTGGTGCCGATTTCAACCGACTCCTCGTCGATATCGGCGGGGCAGAACCACACTTCACTCGTGCGGTCGATCTGCCGCTGGAGAACTTCCGGAAGCCCGCCGATGGGCCCGCTGGCACTGGCCGCCGGCAAAAAGTCGGCGTTCGGAAGCAGGCTGTTGTTGATCGACTGATAGCTCGTGATCGGGACCCACAGGTTTCGGAGGTTGCTCAGGCACTGGGTGTTCTGCGCGCTGCGCCGGATCGTGGCGAGCGCTGGCATGATCAGACCGAGGAGGATCGCGATGATCCCGATCACCGTCAACGCCTCGACCAGAGTGAAACCCTTGGGTGCCCGCCCAGTGGATGACATGCCCGCGATTCTACGCGCGACATGGTGGCCGTTCACCCATCGACTGGTGCAGACTTCGCTGGGAATCAATGACGGAAGCCCCATTTCGCAGACCTACCGCTCGCCCCCGGGCCGGTTCAGGCGTCGGTGAACATCGCTTCCACGAAGCGATCGGGGTCAAATGGCTGCACATCCTCGGGGCGTTCTCCAACTCCAACCAGCTTCACCGGGACATCGAGCTCATCCCGGATGGCCACCACGATGCCACCCCGCGCGGTGCCATCGAGCTTCGCGAGAAAGATGCCGGTCACATGGGCCGCTTCGCGGAAGACCCGGGCCTGCTGAATCGCGTTCTGACCGCTGGTCGCATCGAGGACCAGCAGCGTTTCGTGCGGCGCGCCATCGATCTTGCGCGCAATCACATTGCGAATCTTGGCGAGCTGCCGCATGAGATGCTCCTGCGTATGGAGTCGCCCCGCCGTATCGACCAGCAGCACATCGACGCCACGAGCGAGGGCCGCCTCCACGGCGTCGAAGGTGACGGCCGCAGGATCGGCGCCCGCCTGCCCGCGCACGATGTCGACTCCAAGCCGCTCCGCCCAGATCGCCAGTTGGGCAACGGCGCCAGCGCGATAGGTGTCCGCCGCGCCGAGCAGCACGCTTCGTCCTTCGTCGCGCAGCGTCTTGGCGATCTTCGCAACACTCGTCGTCTTCCCGGCGCCGTTCACGCCGCACACAAGGATCACAGTGGGCTTCATCGCGGAGACCGCGAGCGAGCGATCCTGCGGCCCCCAGCGCGACTTGAGATTCGCCTTCAGGAACTCCAGCGCGTCTTCGCCGCGCGGCACTCGGCCGGCCCTGAAGTCGCGGCGCAGTGCCTCGATGATCTCGCGTGACGCCTTCACTCCGACATCAGCGGCGATGAGTCGCGACTCGATCTCGTCGATCAACTCCTCGGAGAGCGGACGACCATGAAGCAGCGTGCGCAATCCGGCGCCGAGCGCCTGCGCCGTGCGTGCGAGCCCCCGCTTGATCGCATCGATCGCTGAACGAAACAGGGCCACGCCTCAGACTCCTCCGCCCGACGGTACCCCGCGCTCCCGTCGGATCCGGTCGAGCACGGCATTCACGAAGGGCGGGCTTCGCTCACCGCCGAACTCACGGGCGAGATCAACCGCCTCGCTGATGGCGAGCGCCGCGGGAACCCCTCCATGCACCATCTCCCACCACGCCAGCCGAAGCACATTGCGGTCGACGATCGGCTGGCGATGAATGGGCCACTCCGGGGTGAAGCGGGCAATGTCCTGATCGGCATCATGGCGGCTCGCCCATGCCTTCGCGGCGAGCGCGGCACCCTCCTGGCGCACCGCATCGTCGGCTCTCGCCTCTCCCTCGGCTCCAAGTGAGCCGGTGAGGTCACCGCCATCGCCACCGGCATCGAGCTGGTAGAGCTCCTGGATCGCGCAGCGACGAATGTCGCGCGAGGGACTCATGCCCGCACCGCCTGAATCGCCCGCACCGCGGCGATCGCCGCCACCATCGCTTCGCGCCCCTTATGCCCATGGGCTCCACCGCATCGCTCGCGGGCCTGGCGCAGCCGGTCTACGGTCAAGACGCCGAAGGTGACGGGCTTCACTTGAGTTGCAGCGAGATGCGCCAGGGCCTGGGCGACGGACAGCCCGAGCACACGATCGTGGCGAGTCTCCCCTCGCACAATGCAACCGAGGACGACGACGCCGTCGATATCGTCGCGTTCCGCAAGTGCGGCGGCAATGGGCACCAGTTCGAATGCGCCGGGCGAGGCCACGCGACGCAGCGACGCCGACTCCCCGCCGCAGGCGATGAACGCCTCGACCGCGCCCTCTTCCAGTTTGGCGGTGATCTCCGCGTGATAGGCGCTCGTCACCACGCCGATTCGGAGCCCCCGCGCGTTGAAGGCCTGTTCTGAAAGGCTGGTCGCCGGGTCCTTGTGCATGGGGGCTCGATGGTAGCCGCTAGGATCGGCGCGTGGCCCGACCGCTCGTCCGACTTCTCGGCACCCTGCAACTGGTGCGGTTCTCCCTGGCGCTTGGGGCCATCGGCGACCTCTGGTTCGCCGTCCTGCTGGCTCGCGCCGACCCTGCCGCGAGCACGCTGCCCGTGGCGACGATGGGCCTTGGAGAGGCGCTCGCCATCGCCACACTGGTCGCGACCGGCCTCTTCGCCTTCGGAACCAGTTTGAACGATGTGCTCGATGTGCGGCATGACAGCGCCTTCAGTCCGGAGCGCCCGATCCCATCGGGGCGTGTGCGATCGGGACAGGCGGTCATCGTGGCGATCGGCGCGCTGATGACGGCGGTGAGCTGCGCGGTCCTCTTCGGTCGCGACGCGCTCCTGACCACCGTTGCCGTCGCTGCACTCATCCTCTTCTTCAATGCCGCGGGCCGTTACTTTCCCGGCGTGGGTCTGCTGACCGTGGGACTGGTCCACGCCGGCCACATGCTCATTCCCGATCAGACCCCCGCGCTGACGCTCCCCGCGTGGCTGGCCATGGTCCACGCCATCATGGTGCGCGCAACGGTCTATCGGCTCGAAGAGAAGCGGCCGCCGATCGGCCCCGCTGCCGTGCTCGCGGTCACCGTCGGCCTGGCCGTGGCGACGGGCCTCCTTCTGTCGCGCTCGAGGGCGCTCGAACCCGGTGCCTGGCCCGGCGAGATCTCCGCGACCTCAGCCCTCTGGCCCATCGGTGCCATTGTCCTCTTCATCATCGTGGCGCGTCTGAAGACTCGGGGCATTCCGCCCGGCGCCGCCGCGGAAAAGCTGCTGCGTTACGGCTCGCTCTGGCAGGTCGTCTATGGCGTCTCGTGGATGGCCATGATCGGACAATGGCGCGCCGCGGGATGGCTGCTGATGCTGGCTGTTGGTGGGTTCGCGGTGCTGCTCCTTCTCCGCGAAGCCCTCTCGCTGGTCCTGCGACCCCCGACCTACCGCGCGTAGCCGCCGAGGTCGGTAGCATGCCGCCCGATGCAGGTCCGCGCCGGCGAACGCGACACCCTCCGACCCGGGCGCGCCTGGAGTCGCCTCGTCGCCGCGTGCTTGCCCGCCCTCACGACGATCTTCACCGCCGTCAACGGAGCGACCGCGCAGGAGCTTCAGGACATCCCGATCACGGGCGATCGATTGGGAGGCTTCGTCCTTCCGATTCTGCCGGTGGCGTCCAATTTCCGAGCGACCGGGGTGCAAGCGTGGCTCTGGCGCGTGGATGACACCCAGCGACTCGAGCTGCGCGGCGATGTTCGCATCCAGGTTGCTTCCTATGAATTCGCCTCGCAGCGGGCCTTCATCTGGATCAACCGCCTGCCGACGGCCGTCGGCCTGGTGAATCAGATCGCCATTTGGTTTCCCAGCGTCGATGAACCGACACGCCGCGCCGGCCTTGGCGTGAGCGGCAGTGATCTTCTCATCACGGCCAGCACCATCGGCGAGATCGACATCACGGCCACGCTGTGGGAGGAAGCTGATCCGGGCGGCAGCGAAGCTCGAGGGGCCGCCGAGGCGCGCCTGCGACGACACCTCGCGCAGATCGCCGACGGTCGCCCGCTGCTGCGCACGCAACCTCGCGTCGATCGCCCACCCGTGCCACCGACACCGACGATCGAGGTCGGAGGCCGCGTCGAACTTCCCCCACCGCCGCCAGCTCCAACGGCCACCACCGTTCGAGTGCCCGCCGATGGGCCACCGATTCTTGCGCCGACGGGAACCATGACCTTCTTCGGGCGGACCATCACCGTCGATGAAGCGAGCGACTCGATCGCCATCGAGGGGACCGTGCGCATTGACTGGCTCAACTCGAACCCGGCCAATCCCGAAGGCACGCTGCAACTCTCCGCCGACCGGGCTGTCATCTTCCTGAAGCCGGGCACACTTGCCGCGCTGATCAATCGCACGGGACCACTCGGTGCAGAACGGGTCGAGGGCATCTATCTCGAAGGCGATGTGCTCGCCACCGACTTCAACTACACGATCCGTGGTCGGCGTATCTACTACGACATCGCGACGAACCAGGCGCTCATGGTCGACGCGGTGCTTCGCACGGCCATTCGCCGCGGACTTCCGGTCACCGCGCGAGCGGCGGAGCTCCGGCAGGTCGCCGCGGACCAGTTCGTGGCTCAAAGGGCGCAGGTCTCAACGAGCGAGTTCTTCACGCCCCACCTTGCCATCGGCGCCGAGCAGGTGCGAGTGACCAAGCGTGAGGGCAGTGCATATCTCGAGGGGTCCAACGCCACCTTCCGCGTGGCCGGCACACCGGTCCTCTGGACCCCCGGGTTCAGCGGGACGCCGAGTGAGTTCCCGCTCAAGAGCATCTCCTCGGGCTACAACCAGACACGAGGTGTGGAGGTCGGAACCCGCTGGAACCTCTTCAGTCTGCTGGGCATTGAGACACCGAAGGGTGTGGATGGCGAGCTGCTCAACGATGTCTATTCCAACAACGGTGTCGGCCTCGGCACACGCTTCAGTTACAGCGAGGGTCCGCAGGATGGCAACCTGAAGCTCTACGGCTTCTACGACTTCCAGAATGAGGAGCAGAGCTCCGCCGGTCGCAATTACATCTCCGAAGACACCTTCCGCGGCATCGCCTCGGCGGACTACACCACGCTCATCGGTTCGGAGCTCCTGGCGCAGGTGCAGGCGAACTTCGTGAGCGACCCCGCGTTCCTCTCGACCTTCGATCAGCGCGCCTTCGCGGAACATCGCGAGTACGAGACGAGCGGCTTCCTCAGATGGCAGTCGGGCAACTCGGTCTTCTCGATCCTCGGCAAGTACGACCTCGACAACTCGGTGGTGAACTCCTATCAGTTGGCGAGCCGCCCCTACTCCGTCGACAAGCTGCCGCAGGTCGATTACGCGCGCTTCGCTGACGAACTCTTCGGCTGGCTGTCGTGGAGCCAGGAGTACAGCGCGAACACCATGCAGTTGCGCCTCACGAAGGGCACGCCGGAGTCGATCGCGGCACCGAATCTCGCCTTCTTCCCGGCGGACTATCTGGCGCCCGCGCCCTTCACACAGGACAACCTCCCGATCGCGAATGCCTACTCGAGCGCCGGCTACAACCAGGACCTGAGGGCGCGGATCTACACGCGGCAGGAACTCTCCGTTCCCTTCGAGTGGGAGAAGATCAAGATCGTCCCCTTCGGTCAGGTCACCGGTGTCGGCTACTTCCTCGAAGACTTCAACTCCTACTCACCCGAGGCCGACGATTATCGCGGCCTCTTCGGCGGCGGCGTGCGCATGAGCACGGAGTTCGTGCGCGTCTATGACGGCGTGCAGAATCGTGCTCTTGACATCAACCGCCTTCGATGGGTGCTGAAGCCGAATGCGATGCTCTGGAGCGCCTACGACACTTCCAACCCCACCGACTACCCGATCTACGATCAGGGCGTCGAGGCGATCTCCGGCGCGAGCGTGGCGCAGGTCGGCCTCACGCAGCGCTGGCAGACCTATCGCGGCGGTCCTGGAAACTGGCGGAGCATCGACTGGATCTACCTCGATGTCGGCGCAGTCTTCAGCGATCACAACAACACCTTCCAGCGCACGCTGCCGAACACGCTCAAGTACGCGCAGAGCCCCCTGCCGACCTTCTATCGCTTCCGGCCGGAGTACTCGCAGTGGGGAAGCCACCTCTATGGCAATGCGACATGGCAGCTCAGCAGCACCTTCTCGGTGATTGGCAGCATGGTGGCACTGCCATTCGATGAGCGCCCGTCGGGCGGCAGCGCGTCGAAGTGGCTCGGGCGCGGCTCGCTCGGTGTGGCGATGTACCACTCGCCCGAGGTCTCCACCTTCGTCGAGTACCGCTATGTGAACAACTTCGATCCGACGGACACCTACCCCTCGGATGAGCTTCTCAATGTCGGGCTCAACTACAAGATCGGCCGCCTCTATGATCTCTCTCTCGGGCCGCAGTTCGATCTCCGGGAGGGCGGCTTCCGATCGCTCTCGGCCCAGCTTGTCCGGGTCTTTCCCGACTTCGACTTCGGCATCGGGGTGAGTTACGACGCCATCGTCGATGAGTACTCCCTGAACGCGCGGCTCAGGATTGCCGGCCCCAGCCAGCGCGGCGCGTGGAGTTTCTCGCAAGCGACACCGCAGTTCCCCTCGCCGTGGGCTGGTCTCATGACGCCGTGACACAATGTCACCAGGACGGCATGACACTGTGACGCGTTGACACCATGGCACTCCGACGCGCGTCGCGCCAGAGACCCGCAGCAGATTCACTCAGGAAACGGCAACACGCCCGATGGCGTCGCGGGGGGTTCGAGCTCGAGGTGCCGCCACGCTCTCGGCGTGAGCTGTCGCCCCTGCCGCGTGCGGGCCACGAAGCCGATCTGGAGGAGATAGGGCTCGACGAGATCCTCGAGCGTGCCCGCATCATCGGCGAGGGTCGCCGCGACCGCTTCGAGTCCCACGGGGCCACCCGCGTAGATCTCCGCTATCGTGCGAAGGTAGCGCCGGTCGAGTTCATCAAGTCCCAGCGCATCGACCGCTTCCAGTTCGAGCGCACCGGACACCGCCGCGTCGGAGACGCGTCCACCGCAGCGCACCTGCGCGAAGTCGCGCACGCGTCGAAGAAGCCGAATCGCCACGCGCGGCGTGCCGCGGCTTCGATCGGCAATGGCCGACAACGCGTCGAGGTCCACCTGGCCCATGCCGAGAATCTCGACCGCGCGGCGCAGGATCCGCACCAGCTCTTCGTGCTCATAGAAGCGCAGGTGATGGACGATGCCGAAGCGGCTACGCAGCGCGTGGGTCAGAAGCCCGGCGCGCGTCGTCGCGCCGATCAGCGTGAACGGCTTCAGCGAGAGCGTGATGATCTTCGCGTGCATGCCGCTGTCGACGGTGAAGTCGACGCGGTAGTCCTCCATGGCGGGATAGATGTACTCCTCCACCGCCGCCGGAAGTCGATGAATCTCGTCGATGAAGAGCACATCGCGGGGCTCGAGTCGCGTGAGCGTGCCGACGAGGTCACCCGGTCGCGTCAGAGCCGGGCCGCTCGTAACCACGGCGCGGCTTCCCATTTCGTTGGCGATGACATGGGCCAGCGTCGTCTTGCCCAGCCCCGGTGGACCGTGGAGGAGCACATGCTCCATCGGATCCCCTCGCTCACGCACCGCCTGAAGGGCGATCGAGACTCGCTCGACGAGATCGCGCTGACCCACATAGTCATCGATGCGCGTCGGGCGAATCGCCGGCGCCGCCGCCTCGACCACGGCATCCTCTTCCTGTGCTTCCCGAGCGACGATGCGTTCCTTCGCCACGCCGATCTCCCTGCCTTGGACCCCGAAATCACGCCAACCGATGGCGCCTCGACGGGTGCGGACTCAGAACTTCACCTTGGGGGCTTCCTTCGCGGCCGGGTCCTTCTCCTCGTAGAAGGGCATCGCCTCGAACTTGAAGACGCCCGCCAGCACATTGTTCGGGAAGACGACGATCGCGTCGTTGTATCGACCGGCGGCGGAGTTGTAGCCGCTGCGCGACCGCGCGATCATGTTCTCCGTGCTGCCGAGCTCACCCTGAAGCTGAAGGAAGTTCTGATTCGCCTTGAGATCGGGGTACGCCTCGGCGACCGCCATCAGTCGACCGAGCGCCTGCGTGAGCTGCCCCTCGGCGGCGATCTTGTCGGAAATGACCGTGGCGCTCGTCGCCTTTGCCCGTGCGGAGATGACGGCATCGAGCGTCTCTCGTTCGTGCGTGGCGTAACCCTTCACCGTCTCGACAAGATTGGGAATGAGGTCATGTCGTCGACGGAGCTGCACATCGATGTCGGCGAAGGCACCCTGCCCTGCGATGCGCAGACGAGCCAACTGGTTGTAGATGGAGATCACCCAGAGCACCAGTCCAACGATGACCAATCCACCGACACAGAGAACGGCGCCGAGGATGCCGCCAAGGACCGCCTGAGCAATCAGAGTCGAGCCGCCTGTCATGTCCATGGCCATGGTCCTCAAGAAGAAGTGCGCGCGGAGCGCTGATTGAGCGACGCGAGCACGCGCTCGGCGTCGGCAAGGTCAGGCAGCACCGTGTCAGCGCCTGCTGCACGGAGCTGCGTGGCTCGGGGTTCCCGCGCCACGCCGATGAAACCATACCCGCGACGGTGCGCGGCTGTCACATCCCAGACCCCGTCACCGATGTAGACGATCGTCGGGGTGGCGATTCCCGCGGCCACGCCGGCCATGGCCCGACGGGCGGCGAGATCGATGATCTCCTCGCGGGGCTGCGCGTCGTCGGCAAACGCGGCGGGCAGGTCCTCCGCGTCGATCCTCGCCGTTCGGAGTTTGATGAGCGCCGTCCGTTGCCAGCCACCGGTGGCAAGGGCGGGAGTCCACCCATGCGACGGCAGGAGGCGAAGAAGCGCCGCAGCTCCCGGTGTCGGGGTGAAACGCTCCGGTCGCTCGCTCGCCTCAATCTCGATCAATGCCGCAAAGCGATCCCGAAGCCGGTTGAGGTCCTGTCGCGTCGCCGGGCGACCGGCATGCCGCTCCATGATCTCGGTGGCAATGGCTTCGTCGGTCGAGTGGCGATACGCCCCCCAGTCCGTACAGATGTCCCTGATGCCCCAAGCCTCCTCGACCGCTCGAATCCAGCACGCATCGTCCACGGCGCTCGTCTGGGCCAGCGTGCCGTCAAGATCAAAGATCGCCAGCCGCATGGAGTGTCTCGGGAAGGCAACGAGCGCGAATCAACCGTTCTGAACAACAGATGGTCGAGGATATCTTCTTCGAATCGGCTGTTCGGCGCCGTCACCCAGCCGTGGCTCGCTGAAGGGCCCGGTCCCCGAGGAGGTTGATGCAGTGACTCGTCTCCATGCCCCAGTGTCCCGTCGTTCCTCGTGGCTCGCCCGTTCGCTGAGGGCGCTTCGGCCATTCAACCCGCGCAACCTCACGCCGCTCGTTGTCACGCCGCTGCTGGCTTCGCCATTCCTGCTCGGCGCCGCGCCGCGTCAGGCCGCGACGCCGACTGCGCCGGAGCGCCCTGCGGACAGCGCGCCGGCACCGCAGGCGGACACCCACGAACTTCCGAAACTTTCCGCGACGGTGACGACCACGAAGGGCCCGATCACCTTCGAACTCCACCCCGACGCGGCGCCGGTCACCGTGACGAACTTCTGTCACCTGGCGTCGAACCACTTCTTCGATGGTGCGCCGATCAACTCGAGAGCGCGCGTCTTCCGCTTGATGGGCTCGCCGTGGGAGGGCTTTGACCCCGGCTATCGGATTCGACGCGAGTTCTCCGGCAAGTACAAGTACGACCGAGCGGGTCGAGTCGGTATGGGGCGCGCGGAGAAGGCGAACGCGATGCCGACCCAGTTCGCCATCACCGTCAAGGAGCAGCCATCGTGGAATCTCGATGTCCCGCTCTTCGGGACCGTCACCGACGGACAGCGCGTCGTCGATGCGCTCGAGGAGAGCGATCGCATCCTGAAGATCGAGATCATCGGGGACCCGACGCCGCTCTATGAGCGATACGAGCGACGAATTGCCGAGTGGAATCAAGCGCTCGCCAAGGCTGGGTGGACGCCCGGCGCACCGCCTGTTCGGAAGGAGTCGAGCGAGGAGCCGGTTCAGGACGACACCCCCGCTTCGGACGAGACTCCGCGCGATACGACTCCGAAATCGCCTGAGCCGACGGCGAAGGACCCGGCGGCGTGAGCGCCACTATCCGAAGACCCGGCCTCGCTGATCGAAGTCAGTGACCCGAGCGGCCCGGCGATTATTGAACGACCGCGCTCAGTTCCAGCTCAGACCCTTGGGCCACTCGCCCGCACGCTGCCGGTCCGCTGCTCCAACCAGTCGATCAAGACCGAGCAGGTGATCCCTCAGGATTCTCGCCCGAGCCCAGGGGTCGGGCTCCTCAAGCAGCCGGTAGCGATCACACTCGCTCCGCACAATCGCATCGCCCACGATTTCAACCATGGCGTGCGTCGGCAGATCGTCGCGCGAGATCCAGTTGAGCAGCGCTCGAATCGAGTTCATGCGCCGCAATCTCGGCCCCGCCATGACCTCGCGGATCGCGCGACGGGCGGTGTGCATCGGCGGGAACGCGCGGCCCGGTGGTTCGAGCGGCCTCAACACCGCCTGGCGATAGAGGCGCTCATCGCCGGGTTCATCAACAGTCAGGATCCGAGCGCGGCAGATCCCGTGCAGCGTGATGTTGTGTCGCCCATCCGCGAGTTGGTTGTGTTCCACCATGTGACCGACGCAGACCGCGTCGCGCAGCGGCGCCGGCTCCTTCCACGCCCCTTCTGCAATCGCCGAGGGCTGCACCACAGCGAGCGCAATCTGTCCGGCGCGCATCAGGTGGCCATGTCCGCGCTCGAGGCAGTGTTCCACCATCTGCCGATAGCGCGGCTCGAAAACATGGAGTCTCTGCCGCGAGTGAGGCAGCAGCACCACTGCCGGCAGGACAAAGAGCGGCATGGGTCGGTCGAAGTCGACGGTGATCACATCCGCCATTGCGAAGATCGTAGGCCCGTTCGGCCCGGCCGAGATCCGCTAGGGCTGCCAGCAGCGCAAGTCATTGGGAATCTTCGTCGGATCCCGACCTCGCTGCCGTCGTCGGCTCATCACATCCCGCCACACCTCGAAGACGCCGCCGCGCTGAATCGACGCGATCGTCTGCTCCGCGACGAGGTCGAGTTCACTCAGCGGCACCCGGCCATCGGAGAGAACAACCATGCGCCGCGCTCCCTCGCGGCGGATCGACTCGAGCGGGACCTCCGCCGGAATGAGCGGGTCCACTTCGCGCTCGGGGCTCTCCGCGAAACGGGGAATACCCTCGACGATGGCCGTTCCCAGGCGTTGACGCCATGTCATGACGAAGCGTTCGATGTCGCCGACATTCGCGCCGCGCCTCTGAAGTCGCGGCACGATCAGAGGAAGGCGAAGGGCGGGGTCGGCAGACCCCAGGCGAGCCAGCATCGACTCGATGTTGGCCAGCACCCGCTCCAGCGGATGTGCACCCATGAGCGCGCGGTACGCCGGTGATGTGCAGGCGTGCAGATCGATGCTGATGACATCCGGCCCCGCCGCGAGCATCGCCTCGATGCGCGGCTGATCGGCAAGCAGTTCCGTTCGCACATGCACCGCCCGAGCCCCGGCCCAGTGGGCCATGCGGATGAACTTCGGCAACTCGGGGTGCCAGAGGGGATCGCCGACATGACCGAAGGTGATGACCACATCGCGCGGCGCCGCGACCTCATCGAGGATCGCTTCAAGCAGGCGCTCGGTCATCGGCGGGCGCTGGATGCTCCCGACCCGGTGGGGACTGAATGACCCGGAGGCGCGGCGGCCCGTGTTGAGCTCGATGATGAGATGCTGCGGAACGAAGGCGGGAGGCAGGTTGAAGAACTGGTGCTCGAGCGCCTCGACGACGGACCACCCGCCGATGTGATCGATCGTCTCGCCTGAAGCTCCGTCGACCACGATGGGTTCGATGCCCCTTCGCATCCGGAGCTTGGCGCGCATCGAGTCGAGCACCGCGCGCACCATGCTGCGCCGAATGCGATCGACGGGCAGCACCGCCGACGGGTCCTCGCGCGTGATCGGCTCGCGATCGATGCGCTCGCCGAGGAGCCGCGGGCCCCGTCGCAACGCGAGCGCCTCAAGCAGAGGCCGCCCGACGACACACGCACCAAGCCCTGGCGGCGCCGGCGCATAGGTCATGTCGAGCTCGCCCATCGCCGAGCGATAGCGCGCGACCACCTCGTCGGCGCCACCAAGACCGTCGATCATGATGACGGGCCAATCTGGTCCACAGATGAGCGCCGCATCGAGGCCGCGCCGCTCGAGCGCCGCACAGGTTGCGGCGGGTGCGACCACTTCGTCCCAGACACATGCACCGTTGACTCCACCGCGCCACGCGGAGTCGGCCCAGAGACGCGCCGTCCGGATGACGCTGATCTCCTCGGGGTAGGGCGACCGACCACAGGCTTCGACCTCGACCGGGAGCGAGATGCGCCGAGGATCAAAGAGCGGGCGGGGGTCGAAATCCGTCGGTACCAGCAGGATGATCCGCTCCACCCCTTCTACGCGACCGAGGCGCTCCAGTGTCGCTGAGAGCACCGTGCGTCCTGCGAACTCCGAGTCGAGGTGGCGGGGAACACCCGTTCCACCACGCTCCGGGTCACAGGCAATCACGGCGGCCAAACGAGGCATGGCGCGCACCTCGACGGTGAGGGGGCCGCTGGTTGCGGTGGAAGACAATGGCTCCCTTCGCGATACCTGCGCTCCGGCGTACTCATGCTGCAGATCTGCAAGACTCGCACCGGTTCCAAATCTCGACTCCACCGAAAGTGCATCACCGGAGACTTGCATTGCTGCGATCTGCGGCAACTCGATCGGCTGTCGCTCCACGAGACGCGTCGTCACGATCTTCTTGATCGTCGCCGCATGCCGGGCCGCGTGCGGGTCGATCTCGATCACCTCGCGTCCCGATCCGCGAAGGGACTCGATGAGGCGATCGAGGGCGCTGCGTTCGGCGCGCAGCCGTCGAGTGCTCCGTGTGCCATCGGGAGTGCGAGCCGTATCCTCAACGACTCCCGCGGAGAGCACGGCCGCCGTGTGGAGGTTCTCGATGGTCCGGAAGGGACCCAATTCACAAGCCCACTCGCGATGAAGTTCGTGCTCCGCGGCGCAGAAGAGCCCGTCGGTGAAGGCGAGATCGAAGCCGGCAAGGATGATCGGATTGCAACCGAGCGCTTCAAGCGTCAGAGCGCCCCGAACCGACCACGGAGCTTCGGCCAGTCGCGCGAGCGTCAGGATGGGGAGGCGCCGGCGATGGAGTGCGTCGGCCACCGATGGCGCCGCGAGGGCGAGCGCATGCCTCGCCTTGATCGGAGCTTCAAGCGCGGGCAGCACGCACGAGAGCGAGGGGCCGGCGCCCAGCAGGACTCCGGGAACGCGCGGGAGTGAACCGGCGCTCCGACCCAGAAGCGCGGCCATGGCCCGGCGCGCTTCCTGAAGGGTGGTGTCGGCGGACTCCATCAGCGGTGACGATACTCCCCCGCTTCCATGAAGGGGACGCCGAAGGCCGCCGCCGCCTGCTACGGTTTGGGGGTGACCTCCGCTCCCGATCCAGGCTTCTTCACGCGCTACCTGCTTGAGAATCCGTGGCCTGCGGTCATCATTCTGGCAGTTGCCGCCGTAGCTTTGCTTCGATTCGCCATCGATCGAGAGGATCGACGGCTCCTGCTCGGCGCGGCGGGGTGCGTCGCGGCCGGCGTGGTCATCTTCATCACCGCCACCCTGGTCACGACGCCGGCGGAGCATGCCCGTCGCGTGGCGAACGAGTTGATCGAGGCCGCGGAGACCGCCAATCTCAACGCCATGCGGGCGCTCTTCGAGGAAGACGCGTCCATTCACTTCGGTTCGCTCACCTCAATCGGACTCGAGTGGCGGATCATCGATCAGGGCATCGAGTCTCTGGGTCGTCAACATCGGATCGAGTCCAACAGCGTCACGCGGCTGCGCGCCGGCCCCGTGACCGGCGGCGCCGTCGCCGAGTTCGGTTGCATCACGACCACTGCCTCGAGTTTCGGGCCGGTGCCGAGTACATGGCTCATCGAAGTCGTGCCGGGTGCCGACGGTCAGTGGCGCATTCGACGGCTGGCGGCGGTGGCCATCGCCGGGCGAGCGCCCTCGGGTCAGCCGTGGTAGCTATCGCAGCACGCGCACAAGACGCAGCGGGCCGTTGGTCTGATTGACCGAGAGCAGGATGGCGCCGGAGATCGGCTCATCGAGGCGCACGCTGCGCTTCGCCCGCGCACCGGGCTCGAGTCGGATCGGACCATCGCGCCGCGCCGTGCCCGAGGTGGTCGAGAGGATCGACTCCAGTTCGAGAGGGCGATCGGAGCGATTGACGAGGACCAGGTCGACGACGGCGCCGGGGCGACCATCGGCAAGGGTGATGGGACGCAGGAGGGCCTCGCAGGTGAAGTCGCGAACCTCGATCGCGACCGGCGGATCAACGCGCAGCGCATGACCGCGATCGGCCGTGAACTCGAGCTCGATACCAACGCGCGTCGCGCCGGATGGCTGCGTGCGCGGGAGGGTCACACTCACGATGACCTCACCCGATGCTCCCGGCGGCAGCGAGAAGCGTCGCATGCGCGGAATGAACGACCAGTCGACCGGCGCGACGAAGCGAAGCGTGCCCTCCATCGTCACATCCCATGGATTCACGAGACGCACGGCAAGACGCTGCTCCGCGGTCGACCCCTCGAGTGCTGCGGGCTCAAAGCGCAGCTTCGAAAGGAACGCACCGAGGAGTGGATCCACGCCGTCGATGATCACTGGCGTCGAGCCGATGACTGCCTCGACGGCCCCCTGGCGACGCTCAAGCGGCATGGGCACGCCAAGCGCATCCCGCGCCGCGAGAACGCCCCCGTCGAAGGGCAGTGAGAGCGCTCGCGCGGCGCCGCCGTCGCGTCGCCAGGCAAGGACCCGGGCCGCTTCGTCGGATGAGAGGAGCAGGCACTCAAGATCACTTCCCGCATCGAGCGTGGCCACCGAGCGCACACCCCGTGCGGCGCTCGTCAGACCACGGAGCGCCAGCGCCGCTGCAGCGGGCTCGGGATCGAGCGCGCCACGCACGGCGATCATCGACGCGCCCTCCTGCCAGTGGCGGATGAGCTCGAGGGCCGTCAAGTCGGCGGTGGTGCGCGCCCCATCACCGGTGGTGTCCACCACGCGCAGTGTCGAGCTGATCTCTTCAAAGCCGGGAACCAATCCATCGAGCGTCGTCACGATCGTCGATCGCCCCGCGTCGCTGCCAGCGACCATCCAACGCGAGACGAGATGCCCGAAGCGCTCGAACCACGCACCATAGACCTCGCGCCACGCATCGTCCTCTCGGAGAAAGACACCTGCGGGATCATCCTGCTCCAGGTGCCACAGCGGCGCGAGCGATGCAGGCACGCGACTGATGCGGAGAATCGGCTCGACTCCCGCAAGCATCAGGTCATCGACGAGGAGTCTGGTCTCCGCAAGCGAAAGCCCGATTGATGGCGCGAGGCGACCATCACCGACATCGATGACCACGAAGTCGGGCCCAATCACACTGCACGCATGTACAGCGTCCGCGCGATCCAGCAGGCGCTCGCGATCGAGCCAGAGCCCCATGCGCACCAACGCGCGCTGCTCGCTCCCTCCGATCGGTACTCGCCTCGACTCCGAACGCTCGTCGGGCTCGATGATGGCGAAGGGCATGCGGACTCGGTCGAGTGAGCGCGTCCCGGAGAGAGCCTCCACTTCGACTTCGAACGCGCCGAGGCCGAGGGGCGGCACTTCCACTTCGTAATGTGCTTCGCCCGTGGCACTCCACTCGACGCGGACGCGGCCATCGGCGTCGCGGAGAACCCCACGCGTCATGGCGGCGCCGAGTGGGTCGTTCACCTGCACGGTCACAGCGCGCGGTGAGGGTCCCGGGCGCGCGCCGGCGCGATCGAGTCCGATGGTCACGCGCGGGACGCGCCAGATCTCGAGGTTGTCGAAGATGACGCTTCCGGCGACATCGCCCGTCGGATCGTCGGGCAGGCAGGGCGTGACCTCCATCGCGACCTCCATCGAGCGCGACCCGGCCGGCGCCGGGCCGCTGCGAATCAGGAGGCGCTGCCAACCCTGGATTGCACGCCCCGAAGCCTCCCATTGCGCGTCCGGGATAGGCTCGAGAGAGGCATCGAGTGCGCGAATGACCAACCGCACGCAGGAGCGTTCGACGCCCTGGGTCTGCACCAACACTGATGCTTCAATGACTTCATCGGCGAGGACCGGGATGATCGCCGGCTCCGTCGCCACGGCCATCGCACCACCAGCCAGTGCGAAGCGAAGCGCCCATCCGCCCTGAGCACCGATGACTTCCGTGCTCCCCACGCCACCGAATGGCGGGAGACCTTCACGAGCGGAGTCGCGCGAGAGCAGGCGATAGAGCCCCGCGGGAAGTTCTCGCGGCAGCGCAGGATCGGGTTCAAAGGTGAAGGTCGCGACGCGATGCGGTGCGAGGGGCGCATGCGCCTGGTCGGCGCTCACGGCGCGAGCGCCCATCGGCTCGGGGGTGAGAGTCGCCGCGCCCTCGATCTGGCCGACGAAGCCGTGGCCGAGCGCGACCACCGCGCCCGAGGCCATCGCCGTCAACCAAGTCGGGGGCACCACTCTCATGCCTTGAACTATCGGCCGAAAGGACCGCTGAACTGGATCGAGCGGCGCTCGGAAGTGGCCATGGTCCAGAGGCCACCCCCTACCCAGGGCGTGCGGTCGATCCGCACCGATCACCCGGCTCCAGAGCGGCGTACGCTGCCTCCGTGCACTCGATTGACCTCCGCTCGGACACGGTGACACGCCCCACGCCAGCCATGTGGGGGGCGATGCGCCACGCCGAGCTTGGTGATGATGTGCTCGGCGATGAACCCACCGTGGCGGCGCTCGAATCGAAGGTCGCCGCGCTCCTCGGTCACGAGGCCGCGCTCTTCACCCCCAGTGGAACGATGGCGAACCAATTGGCTATCCGTTGCGCGTGTGAGCCGGGCGATGAGATCATCGCGCATCGGGAGAGCCACATCATTCACTATGAGACGGCGGCTCCGGCTGCGCTCTCCGGGTGCATGATTCTTGGCCTTGATGGACCAGGCGGGCGTTTTGATGCCGACTCGCTGCGAGCGGCCATTCGCGGCGGTGACATCCACTCGCCGAAGAGCCGCATGGTGGTCGCGGAGAACACCCACAATCGGGGTGGCGGCACGGTGTGGTCACTCGAGGAGTTCAAGGCGGTGGCCCGCGAGGCTCGCGAGGCGTCGCTTCATCTCCATGTTGATGGCGCGCGACTCGCGAACGCTGCCGTGGCTGCGGGCTACTCGATGCGCGACTTCGCATCGGAAGCCCGGAGCGTGAGTCTCTGCTTCTCGAAAGGACTCGGGTGCCCGGTGGGAAGTGCACTCGCGGGACCGCGCGACTGGATCGAGCGGGCGCGGAGATTTCGCAAGATGTTCGGGGGAGGCATGCGCCAGTCGGGCCTGCTCGCCGCCGCCGCCATCTGGGCGCTCGATCACCACATCGATCGATTGGCGAGTGATCACGCGAACGCCCGTCGCCTCGCCGAAGGGCTCCGAGAGGTCGACGGTCTCGCACTGGAGATCGAACCCAAGGCCATTCCCACGAACATGGTCTTCTTCCGGGTGGACCCTCGAATCGGCACAGCTCGCGACGCGGCCTTTCGGCTTGCGGAGCGCGGCGTTCGGCTCATTCCCATGGGACCGCAACGACTGCGAGCCGTCACGCATCTCGATGTCAGCGAGTCGGATATCGATCGCGCCATCGAGATCATCCGCGAGGCGCTGCGCGCCGTGCCGCAGGCCGCAGCACGGGCGGGGCACCAATGAGCAGCGAGCGTCGAGCGAACTGCGGTACACCCGCAGCGACGGCCGCCGACCACGGCTCCGCGACGCGAAGCGCCACAACTCCACGCGCCCACGACTCGGAAGCCTCGCCGCGATCGCCGAGTGCTTCAGGTGACGGCCGCACGCTGCACCAGTCGAGCGCCTCGGCGGCATCGGGCTCCGATGGCACCCTTCGTGCTGCGATCTTCGATCTCGACGGCACGCTCTTTGACACCTTCGAAGAACACTTCGACTCCTGGGGACAGGTCTGCGCCGAACACGGTGTCGCGCTCACACCGGCGCAATTCGCGTGGAGCTTCGGTCGAAGGAACGAAGAGATCATTCCCGCGCTATGGAAGGAGGCCGGTCTTCCCCCGCCTTCGGGCGCGGCGCTGCATGCCATCGCGGAGCGCAAGGAGGAGCTCTTTCGCGACCGCTTCGTGACCAGACCCCGAATCATGCGCGGGGCACCTGAGCTTCTCACGGCCCTCCGCGCGGTGGGCTGGAAGCTTGGAGCGGGAAGTTCTGCGCCGCCCGCCAATGTCGAGGCCTTCCTCGCAGCCCTTTCCCGCGGGTCCGCCTTTGATCGCTGCGTCTCCGGAGCCGATGTCACCCACGGCAAGCCTCACCCCGAGGTCTTCCTGAAGGCCGCCGAACGACTTCAGGTTCCGCCGAGCGCGTGCATCGTCTTCGAGGACGCGCCACCCGGGGTTGAGGCAGCGCGGCGCGCGGGCATGAGGTGCGTGGCCATCGTCTCCCGCGGGCGGACGCGCGCGGAGCTCGCCGACGCCGATCTTCTCATCGATGACTTCTTCGCCGTAACGCCCGAGTCTCTCGACGCCCTGCTCGGGCGCAGCCCAGCGACCGCGTAGGTCGACGCGCCTCGCTGAACGACCGATCGTCACGGGGTTGATGCGAAGCGCCGCAGGGCACCGAGAAGCTCCCTGTTGATCATGAGGCCCTGCACTCGGCCTCGCCGTGGCGATCGTGCTCCCGCCACCAAGGTCCTCCGCGCCGGTAGCATCGGGCCATGATCGACCCACGCGTCCGCACTCTGACCAAGAACCTCATCGCACACTCCGTTCGCCTGGCAAAGGGCGATCATCTGCTCATTGAGACCTTTGACTGCCCAGATGAGGTCGCGATCGCATTGGTCGAGGAGGCTCGCCGCGCAGGTGGACATGCGCATGTCGCTCTGCGACGCACGCGCATCATGCGGGCCCTGAACAAGGACGCCGCCGAGGACAACCTTCGCGTCTGGGGCGATTACGACCGCGAGCGCATGAAGCGCATGCAGTGCTACATCGGCATTCGCGGTTCGGAGAATGTGAGCGAGATGGCGGGCCTCGATCCTGCCCAGATGCAGCGCGTCGGCAAGCTCTATCAGAAGCCGGTGCATTTCGAACAGCGGGTTCCATGCACGCGATGGTGCGTCCTGCGCTGGCCCACTCCGTCGATGGCGCAACTGGCGGGCCTGAGCACCGAGGCCTTCGAGGACTTCTACTTCAATGTCTGCAATCTCGACTACGCGCGCATGGCCCTCGCCGCGGACAAGCTCGCGGCGCGCATGCGTGCGACTGATCGCGTGCACATCAAGGGGCCGGGCGAGACGGATCTCCGATTCAGCATCAAGGGCATCGGCGTGGTGCCCTGCTGCGGCCACGCCAACATTCCCGACGGTGAGTGCTTCACCGCGCCGGTCCGCGAGAGCGTCGAAGGCGTGATCCACTTCAACGCGCCGACCATCTACAACGGCAACTCCTTCTCGAACATCCGGCTCGAGTTCAAGGGCGGCCGCATCGTCTCATGCCGTGCCGACCAGAATCAGAAGACACTGGAAGCGATCTTTGACACCGACGCCGGCGCCCGCTTCGTGGGCGAGTTCGCGATTGGTTTCAACCCCTACATCATGGAGCCGATGAAGGACATCCTCTTCGATGAGAAGATCGCCGGCAGCTTCCACTTCACTCCCGGCAACTGCTACGACGAGGCCAGCAACGGCAACAAGAGCGAGATTCACTGGGATCTCGTCTCCATTCAGCGACCGAGCTATGGCGGAGGCACCATCGCCTTCGATGACACAGTCATTCGACGCGACGGCCTCTTCGTTGCCGACGACCTGCGCGGACTCAACCCCGACGCGCTGACCTCACCCTGACACGGACCGAGCGCGACTTCACCGGCAACTCACCAGCGCGGCGAAGTCACATTCCGCGAATCACCGACGCGGCATCACCGCTCACCGCCCTCGCGGGAGTCACTTCTTCCCTGGATTGAGTTGTTCCTCGATTCGCCGGTTGTACTCGGGAATCTTCTCATCCACGAGGTTCTCAGCGACATCGTACGCCTTGCCGAGCGTGCTCTTGCGATTGCCGCTGATCGGGTTCTTCTCGGTCGATCCGCTCGCGACCGGCGCCGCGTTCGGGTGCGCCCCGTTGGGCGGTTGCTGCGCCGTGGGGTGAGTCTCCTCACACCCCGCAGCCCCAAGCAGCGCGCCCGCAACCGCCACAAGGAGCGACGCCGGGAGCGATCGCCATCCGATGGAACGGTGTGTCTTCATGCGGGCATTGTAGCGCCGTAGCCACAAGGTGCGCTCGCGTGTCCTGGCAAAGGCCCTTGGCGCCGCAACGCGGGGTTCCCCATCGATCTCGCGCTCGACCGCGTGTGCACGCGACTCGGGCCACCGCGGCGCCGCCCGAATCGACTTTGACTCGAGCGGTGCCACGGTCGACCTCGATCAATCCGCCTTCAGAAGTTCAACATCGAAGATGAGCGTCGCCTTCGGCGGAATCGGTCCTCCGCCGCGCTCGCCGTATGCGAGGTTCCAAGGCACGATCAGCTTGCGCTTGCCGCCGACCTTCATGCTGCCGACTCCTTCGCCCCACCCGGCAATCACCTGGTTGAGCGCGAAGTCCGCGGGCTGCCCGCGATCGACCGAACTATCGAACTTGCGTCCGTTCACGAGGTATCCGCTGTAGTGCACGGTGACGCGCGACGAGGGCGAGCGCGGCGTGGGGCCCGTGCCCTCGACGATATCGATGTACTGAAGTCCGCTCGGCGTGGTCACGATGGTGCCGTTGGTCTCCACTCCCGGCAGTCGGCTGCGCGTGCTCCGCTCGATGATCTGGCCTGTCACGGCGTTGACCAGCAGCTCGTGCAACATCGCATCCTTGAGGATCTGCACACGGAAGGCGGGAGGCTCGGCAAGCAGGTCGCCCTCGACGGTGCGCACCACGCCGGGCGTGTCGCGCAAAGCGGCGGCCACGGCATCCGCAATTGCCAGTTGGGCCACGGTCAGCTCGCCGGTCGACCCATGGACGGTGGCTCGGCGCGGCAGACCATCGTTCATGCAGACGAACTCATGAATCACCTCGCCATCCTCGACGAGCGTGCGAGCCTGCACGATCGTGCCCAGGGCGGCGGCCTTGGTCATTGCATCCGCCATCGACACCGGCGCCGCACGGATCGCCGCTTCGACTGTGTCGAATGGAGGAGGCAAGGTCGACCAATCCTGCTCTCCGACGGAGGATTGCGCCGCGATCGCCGCGCCACCGAGAAGCAGCGCCGCAACAGCGAGAACCCTCTTGGAGTTCGAGAAACGACGAACGGGCACGAGAGAATGAACCGACATGAGTGAACTCCTGTTCTTGCGCCATGCGGCGCATGCTTGAATGATTACACCGACGAACTTCGGGCGACCCCGGCTCGAAGCTGCTCGAACCGCGCCGACGATCGTTCGAGAAGATCAACCTTGCGGAGGCGCCGCACATGGCGCTCTTCCGCGGTGAACACGGCGCCGAGATACGCGCGGACCATGTCCTGCGCCAGGGCGCTTCCCACGATGCGCCCGCCAAGAACGAGCACATTCATGTCATCATGCTCGACTCCCTGGTGGGCGGAGTAGTAGTCCTCGCAGTTTCCCGCGCGGATGCCCGGGATCTTGTTCGCAGCGACACTGGCCCCGACTCCGGAGCCGCAAAGCAGAATGCCCCGATCCGCGCGCCCCGCAAGAATCTCGACGGCCACCTTCTCCGCAAAGTCGGGGTAGTCGACCGAGTCGCGCGAGTGCGTCCCCACATCGACCAGATGATGACCGAGTGATCGGATGAAGGGAACCAGCAGCTCCTTCAGGTCGAAGCCGGCATGATCGCTGCCGATCACCAGCCTCAGGGGCGTCGCCGCACCACTCCCTCCACTCGCACCGGACGCCGCGCTGGTCGAGCCCGCCCCGCTCATCGCGCTGCTCCCGATCGGGTCGCCTTGAGGACGCGCTGAGCGACTTCCGCCACATGCTCTGGCTCGAAGCCGAACTTCTTCTGCAACTGCTTGATCGGCGCCGAAGCGCCGAAGGTCGTCATGCCGACCACTTCGCCTTCGAGACCGACATAGCGTTCCCAGCCGAAGACGCTCGCCTGCTCGACCGCGACGCGAGCGCGGATCGCCGGTGGCAGCACCGAATCGCGATAGGATCGCTCCTGTCGTTCGAAGAGTTGCCAGCATGGCATGCTCACCACACGGCTTCGGACCCCCGAGCGACCGAGCAATTCCGCGGCCGCCACGCACAGCGAGACTTCGCTGCCGGTGCCGATCAGAATCACCTCCGGGGCGCCCTCGGGCGGGTCGAGCAGCACATACGCCCCCCGGGCACAGCCATCGGCCGACGCCATCTTCGTTCGGTCGAAGGTCGGCAGGTTCTGCCGCGACAGCGCGAAGATCGAAGGCTCGTGCCGCGTCTCCATCGCGATGTGCCAGCAGGCGACGACCTCGTTCGCATCGGCAGGTCGCAGAAGCTGGACTCCCGGCATCGCGCGAAGGCTCGCGAGTTGCTCGATGGGCTGATGCGTCGGGCCATCTTCACCAAGACCGATCGAATCGTGGGTGAAGATGTAAAGGACGGGCAGCTCCATCAAGGCACTCAGGCGCATCGAGCCGCGCATGTAATCGGTGAAGATGAGAAACCCGCTCGCAAAGGGGCGAAGTCCGCAGAGGGCCAGGCCATTCGCGATGGCACCCATCGCATGCTCTCGCACACCGAAGTGCATGTTGCGACCGATCGAATCTGGCAGGAAGTTCCCCGCGCCATTGAACTCAAGACGCGTCTTCGTGCTCGGCGCGAGGTCCGCCGCTCCACCCAGCAGCCACGGCACGCGCTCCGCGATGGCGTTCAGCACCTTGCCGCTGGAGACGCGCGACGCCACGCCTTTGGCATCGGCCGGGAAGGTCGGCAGCGCCGACTCCCAACCCGCAGGAAGCGCACCCGACTCGATCGCATCGAGTTCGGCAGCCTCTTTCGGGAACTGCTTCGCGTAGGCGGCGCGAAGTGACTCCCACACCTTCCTCGCCTCGGCTCCGCGTCGCCCGACTCCATCGGCGAAACGCTCGCGCACTCCTTCGGGCACGAGGAAGTGGGCATCCTCCGGCCAGCCGTAGAAGCGCTTCGCGCCGCGGATCTCCTCCTCGCCGAGTGGCTCACCGTGCGCCGCACTCGTGTCCTGTCGCGTGGGCGCCCCCCAGCCGATGTGACTGTCCACGATGATGAGCGTGGGTCGGTCGGTCGTGCGCTTCGCCTCGTCGAACGCGCGCTCAAGCCGATCGAGATCGTTCGCATCGCCAACGCGGAGGGTGTTCCATCCATATCCAAGGAATCGCGTGGCGACATCATCGGAGTACGCAAGGTCGGTTCGTCCTTCGATGGTGATGTGATTGTTGTCGTAGATCCAGCAGAGGTTCGAGAGCTTCAGATGACCGGCGAGCGACGCCGCTTCGCTCGAGATGCCTTCCATGAGGCACCCGTCGCCGCAGATCGCCCATGTTCGAAAGGTGAAGAGCTCGAAGCCGGGTCGGTTGTAGCGACTGGCGAGCCAGCGAGCGGCGAGCGCCATGCCGACGCTGTTCGCGATCCCCTGGCCGAGCGGCCCCGTCGTCGTCTCGACGCCCGCCGTGTGGCCATGCTCAGGATGACCGGGACACTTGCTGCCCAATTGCCGGAACGCGCGGATGTCATCCATCGAGACTGCGAGGCTGTCGCTGGCGGGCGGAAGCTGGCGTACGCCGGCGAGGTGGAGCACCGAGTAGAGGAGCATCGAGGCGTGCCCGTTCGAGAGCACGAAGCGATCGCGGTCGGGCCAGCGCGGCGCCAGCGGATCGAAACGAAGCACCCTTTGCCAAAGCGCATAGGCAACAGGTGCCAGCGCCATGGGCGTGCCCGGGTGCCCGGAGTCCGCGGCCTGCACCGCGTCCATCGAGAGCGTCCGGATGGTGTTGATGGCGAGCGCATCGATGGCCGGCACATCCGAGGGCGTGCCTGCAACCGGCGACTGGGAACGGGTGGGCGCCGAGCTTGGTGTTGGAGTAGCCACGGAGAACCCATGCTACCCTGCGCGGCGGAGATAGAATCGTCTCGCCGTCAGGCGTGTTCACGGCCACGACGCAAGCCGTCCGATGAACACCTGTCGGCGCTCGAACTCGGCTCTGCGAGCGAGCCCCGGACCGATCCGGAATCCAGATCACGACCCGATCAAGGAACCCACAATGTCCACTCTGAAGCCCGACACCGCGTGCGCCTTGCGACGACTCGCTTCTCCCGTTGTGCCGTTTCTTGCTGGCGCTGCGCTGGTCTGCGGCATCACTTTGCTCAGCGGCGCTCAGCAGCGATCGGGAGGCGATGATGACAAGCCGGGCACGGAGTCATCCTTTGCAGGGCCTCCGAAGGTGACCGATTCCGGCTCGGATTCGTCATTCAAGGGCCCGCCACCGCAGGCAGGCGCTGGGCAGGCTCCGACTGGGACGGGCTTCAACAATCCGGGCGGCGCGATCGATCCCACCGCGTTGCAGGCTGCCGCGGCAAGCGGAGGAATTCACTTTCACACGCACTATCACGGTGTCCAAGGTCAGGCTCCCATGGCGGGCTATGCACCGACCACCTTCGTCAATCCGGCGAATCTGCCGAGCGCCAACACCGCGAGTCAGTACATGCCCGGGTACGGCCCCGGCGATCCCGGCCCTCTCGGATCGGCGGCTGGTGAGGTCAATCAACCCTTTGTCGGGTCGCACACCTACACGGGCTTCTCCGGATACGGCGCTTACGGCAACTACTTCGGAGGCCCTGGTGGATACTTCGGCGGATCTGGTGCCTTCGGTGCGACGCCGATGGCCGTGAACACGGCGTACGCCAACGCCGGGTATGTCGCCGGGTTCAACGACTGACTCGCAGCCACAGGGCCGAGTGCGCTCGTGCATTTCGCCTCGCGAGGCGGGTGCGATGTTCGGCTTTGGAGCATCGCCCGATCACGCATCGACGCACGGCGGCCATGCCGTGACGAGGTGAGCGCGGCGCTGCTTCTGTTTCGGGCTCTTAGTGTGATCCGCCATCGGAGGCCGCGCGTCGTGGCGAACTGTCGCGATTGACGAGTCGGGCAAGAAGCACGGCGGGATAGAGCATGCCGACGGCCGCTTCCACCACGGCGAGATTTCTTGCCCACACTCCAGCGGGCGTGATGTCGCCAAAGCCCACTGTGGTCAGGCAGACGAAGCTGAAGTAGAGATAGTCCGCCCAGTTCATGTCGGGCGCCCGGGCCGTTCCATCGGCGACGCGATACGCCGCGGGATTCTCCACTCCAAGGCGGTGGTGCAGAATGGCGAAGATCACCCCGATCAACAGGTACACGGCCACACCGCCGTACACGCGATCATCAATCAGTGATTGCCCGAAGAACACTTCCTTGGCGATGACCACCGTGGCCGCGATGTAGAAGATCAGGACGAGGACGCCGGGCCAGTTAGCCAGCGCGAGCTCGAGGTGCGCACCGTAGAAGGCCGTCACCGAGAGATGCGCTGCAAGCGCCAGAATGATGGGAATGATCACCCACCGTCTCGGCGAGAGCATAAAGACGCCGAAGAGTGGAACTGCACCGAAGAGCACCATGGCCGAGATGGGCGTCGGCTGTCCCGGCGTGTCGAAGATGGGATAAGTCGCCAGCAGGCCGACCACTGCGACAAGCACCGGAAGCGATCGATTGCGCAGCCAGTGGAGTGGCCTCGTAGCTCGGGCCGCATGTTTGCCGAGCGTGCCGAATCCGGCACTGTCGCGTGGTGCCATGTGGCAGGAGTCTAAGTGGCCGATTGAAGATCGGCCGGTCTCAAGGTGCCGCAGACGGTACGGCGAGCGGCGCCTCGACAGGCCGACATGTTGAGCGCGCTCGCCGCGTTCAATCCCGAGCCGGAGAGGGTGCGTCGGGTGGCGTCTGAACGGGCGGAGCCTCTTCCGGCGGGGCCACGGCCGGGCCCGAGCGCACACAGCGGAAGCCGATGTGGGAGGTGCCCGTGTCCCAATCCTCGCCGCGACGCGCACTCGGTCGGTAGTTGCGGCAGTAGTTGTCAGCGCAAAGGAACGAGCCGCCCTTGATGACGCGCTGCTTGGTGAAGGGCCGAGTCGGATCACTGGGCTGTTGCGGTCCCCGCGGATCGTGGCAGACACCCTGAGCTGCGGAGGCGCCATGCGCGGCGAAGTCGTACCAATCCGCGCACCACTCCCAGACATTGCCGGTCATCTCGTAGAGGCCATAGCCGTTCGGCGGGAAGCTGCGCACCGGTGCCGTACCGTCAAAGCCGTCGGCCTTGGAGTTCTGCGTCGGGAAGCGCCCCTGCCAGATGTTCGCCATGTGCGTGCCACCGGGCACGGCCTCGTCGCCCCACGCAAACTCCTTCCCTTCGAGCCCGCCTCGAGCGGCGAACTCCCACTCGGCCTCCGTGGGTAAGCGCTTGCCGGCCCACCTGGCGTAGGCCTCCGCATCGGGCCACGCGACATGAACGACGGGATGATCCCAGCGACCTTCGAGATCGCTCCCCGGCCCCTCGGGATGCCGCCAGTTGGCGCCCGGCACCCACGCCCACCACTGGGAGACATCGTCGAGATTGCGCACCGCGGCGGGCGGGCGGAAGACCACTGAGCCTGCGACGAGCATCTCCGCCGGCGGCTTGGGAGTGCCCGGCGGGAGCTGCTGCTTCAACTGCTCCCAGTCGGGCACCGTCTCGGCCATCGTCACATAGCCCGTTGCATCGACGAACTCCTTGAACTGCCGATTGGTGACCTCGGTGACATCCATCCAGAAGCCGTCGACGCGCACTCGATGCGCCGGGCGCTCCTGCGGATACGCCTTCGGATCATCGGAGCCCATTGTGAACTCCCTGCCGGGAATCCACACCATGCCCTTCGGCGCTCCGGCGGGTGCGGTGGTGGGCGACGGAGCGTCAGGTGGCGCGGACGCAGGCGGCGGCACCTGTGGCTGCGGATCCACGGTCGCGCTCAGCGCGCCGGCGGCGAGCGCAAGCGCGGCCCATGCAACAGCGAGTGCGCTCAAGCGCCCCTCACATTCGTGACTCGCGCGCCAGGGGGCGTCATTCGCGACCCATCTCCAGCTTCTTCATGCCATCCTCGAGTTCCTTGATGGCCTCCGGCGACAACTGCGGCCGGTCGATCCCGATGGTCAGTTTGTTGAGCCTGGCGGTCAACGGGAACGGCGGCAGATAGTCGGCGTCGTTGATCCCTGTGATGGTATCGGAGCCAATGTCGAAGCTCTCGTCCCACTGCAGGATCATCGGGAGCGTGCGCTCCATCTTCTTCGTGGCGACGACCTTGCCATCCACGCTCAGCGTGCCCGTGCCCGGCCGGCCCACGCCGGAGAAGTTGTTGAACGCCAGCGTGCCGAGACCAAGTCCGTTGTAGTCGAAGTCAAAGACAAGCGTATGCCGCCCCGGCGCGAGTGCTTCCGGAGCTTCCCACTTGATCCACTCGAGGTTGAGCAGGTTCCAGCAGAACACCGGCTTGCCCTTGAGCAGATAGAAGCCCCAGCCCGCGAACCGCCCGCCGGAGGTCGCGATCATGCCCTCGGCGCCACCTTCCGGCACGGTGATATCCGCGGTGATGGTGTACGAGGTGTTGAGCAGGAACGGCGCATCGCCCTGAGGGGTCCCGGTCATCGGCCGCGTGTAGACCAGCTCGGTCCGACCGGCCGTGAGGCTCGGTCGCGGGGCCGCAACCCGGGCGGCGACCGACGCGTCGAGCGGGAAGACCTGATGCTTCCTGGCCTCCTCGACGAACATCCTTCGCATCGCTGCGACCTTGTCAGGGTGTTGTGCGGCGATGTCGTCCGATTGGTTCCAGCTCTTGGACAGGTCATAGAGCTGAAAGACCTGGTTGTTGAGCGGGTCCGGGTTGGCTGGGCTGAAGGCATCCCACGGCGCGCGGCCCGGCTTGGTGCTGAGCAGCCAGCCGTCGTGATACAGGGCGTACTGACCCATCATTTCGAAGTACTGCGTCGTGTGGCGGGACGGCGCCTTGGCGTTGGCGGCGTCGAAGGTGTAGGCATAGCTCGTTCCCTCGATGGGCTTTTGCTTGATGCCATCAACAAATTCCGGGGCGGCGATGCCCGTCACTTCGAGAATCGTCGGCACATGGTCGATCACATGCATGAACTGCTCGCGCAGGCCGCCCTTGTCCTTGATGCGCGCCGGCCACTGGATCACCATGCTCTGATTGATGCCGCCCAGCCGATTGGCGTTCTGCTTGAACCAATCGAAGGGGGTGTCGAATGCCCACGACCACCCCGCGGACATGTGGTTGTAGGTGAACTCCGTGCCCCACGCGTCGTAGTACTTCATCTGCACATCCACCGGCGGTCGGACGCCATTGAAGAACGCGACCTCGCTGAATGTGCCTTCAGGACCGCCCTCGGCGCTCGTGCCGTTGTCGCCGTTCTGGTAGATGATCAGTGTGTTGTCCAGCTTGCCCAGGTCTTCGAACGCCTGGATGACACGACCAATCTCGTAGTCGCTGTAGGCGACATAGGCGGCGAACACCTCAACCTGCCGAATGTAGAGCTTCTTCTGCTCGGGTGAGAGCGTGTCCCACGGCTGGAGCATCTCGCTCGGCCACGGCGTCAGCTCCTGGTCGGGCGGAATGACGCCGAGCTTCTTCTGGTTCTCGAAGATGCGCTCTCGGAGCTTCTCGTAGCCATCATCAAACAGGTGCATCGCGCTGATCCGGTCCACCCACTCCTTCGTCGGATGATGCGGCGCGTGTGTGGCGCCAGGGCAATAGTGGATGAAGATCGGCTGGCGCGGATCGGTCTGGTGGATGCGGTACATCCAGTCGATCGCATCGTCGGCCATCGCGGTGATCAGGTTCCAGGAAGGCTCCTTGCCGGTGACCGGCCAGATCTCCGCCTTTGGATCTGAGCGATCCATCTTCAGAGTGCCCTCCTTGCCGATCCATGGATAGATCTGCGTCGTGTTTCGGAAGAGGTTCGGCCCCCACTGATTCGCGTCGCCGCCGACGAACCCATAGAAGTAGTCGAAGCCCATGCCGGTCGGCCACTGCGTGAACGGCCCGACCTGACTGGCCTGATAGGTCGGCGTGTTGTGGTTCTTGCCGAACCAAGAGGTCGCGTACCCATTGTCGCGCAGAATGCGGCCGATGGTCGCATTGTCCACGCCGATGATGCTGTCGTAGCCGGGGAACCCGGTGGCCTGCTCGGAGATCACTCCGAAGCCGACCGAGTGATGGTTGCGCCCCGTGATGAGCGCGGCACGCGTCGGCGAGCACAGCGAGGTGGACATGATGCGGTTGTAGCGCAGTCCGTTGGCGGCGATGCGGTCCATGGTCGGCGTCGGGATCACGCCGCCAAAGGTGCTCGGCACGCCGAAGCCCGAGTCATCGGTCAGAATCAACAGGATGTTCGGCGCACCCTCGGGAGGCACCACGCGCGGCGGCCACCATGGCGTCGACTGAAGCGCATCATCCTTGATCACGCCACCGAACGGCGGCGCGGGCGGTGGAAGCTGCTTCCCGTCGATCGTGGTCGTGGCACCGGGGGATCCCGGAGTGCCGGTGGTCTCCACACCCTGAGGCGATGCCGCCGCGCCGGCCATGGTCAATGCGATCGAACCAACCAGACCTCCAAGGAGGAAACGGACCATACTGAGCTTGCTCATCTCTCGAGACACGAGTGCGTCGTCAAGTGGGCGGCGTGTCTCAGGGGTCGCCCATCGTGATTGATGAAGATCTATCTCCGGAACCGTCCGAAGCCGCCACCGAATCGCTGACCGAAGCCGCCACCTCCGAACGAGTGGTCGCCGCCACCCCAGCCGCCGCTCGAACGATCACCGCCCCAGCCGCTGCTTCCTCCGTTGCCGAAGTTGCGCGACCATGAGTCACGGTTCAGTGAGTTCTGCTGATCGTGGCTCTGCCATCCGGAAAGTCCCCCACCCGAGGAACTCGCGCTGTCCCAGTGGCTCTGGAGATTGCTGCTGTTGAAATTGTTCTTCCACTCGCTCTGCGCCTGCTGCGACTTCTGCTGCCACTGCTGGCTGGCCTGTGTTGCCTGACTCGACTGGCTCGGCCAGCCCGACGAAGGCTTCTGCACCTGATTCCAGCTTCCGTTGTTGTAGCTCTCCCAGCCGTCGCCGGTGTTCTTGTAGACATTGCCGTCGTGGCCGGCGTACATGTTGCCGCTGCTCGTCTGCGCAAACGACGAGTCGGTGCGATTGCTGTGCACACCCTCGGCCCAACCGCCGGATGAGTTCTCCGCGTACCCCACGCCGCCGCGAGCCGTCGACTCATGGCCGGCCTCCGCCCAGTTGCTGCCTTGCTGCACATAGCTGTGGCCCCACGACTGGTAGCCGTTGGTTCCGCCCGTGTGCGCGCCGTAGGTGTTGGTCCACGGGCTGTAGGCCTGGCCGCCCCAGCGCGCTCCGTATGGAGTCGCGACGGCGCCGCCACGGTAGTAGTTGCCCGTTGACGGGTTGTACCCTGCGTGCCAGCCGGCGCCACCGTTGGGTCCGTAGGCATATCCGCCCGCGCTGTAGTAGCCGCAGTAACCGCCATGCCAGTACGGCGCACAGCCATACGAGTAGTAGCAGGGATAGCAGCCGTGCCAGCAGCAGCCGTCGTCGGCGATGGCCGCCCCCACGAGCATTCCTGCGCCGAACATGAGCGCGCCGGTGGCGGCGACATAGGCGCCGTTGTATCCCTCGGTGTAGCCCACGGTCACCGTTGACGGCGTCGCGCTGTACACCTTGACATAGGTGGTGTTGTAGACGGGGCTGGTCGGCGGAATCGTATAGATCACCGACGGCACCGCGGTGCAGACCGTCCACGGTCCGGTCGCCGCCGGCGCCACGAACCAGACGCCGTTGTGGCAGCAGTAGAACTGATTGTTCGCATTGACCACCTGGTACGCCGTGTTCACCGCGTACTGCATCGAGGTGCCCTGGATGGGCGCAAACTTCGGCGCTCCGTCGTACTGCACATTGACGGTGGTGCCTTCGATGTTGATCGTCGCCTTCTTTGGAACCTGTGCAATCAGGATTGCATCCTTCGCTTCGGCGGTTCCGGGCACCGAAGGCAGCACGAATGCCATCGGACTGCTCTCGGGAATGCGCGCAAAGTCGGCCGGCAGGTTCGCCGACGCTGCCGACCACGGACCGCTCAGCGACGGAGCGCTGAACCAGCGGCCGGCGACGAGGTAGTAGTAGGTCTGCGTGCTCACCTGAAGGAAGACAGGCTGCTCCGGGTTCGTCACATACATCAGACTCGTGCCGGTGATGGGCGAGCAGGACGGCGGTCCATTGGTCAGGATCAACTCCGCCGGCTCCGTGCTCGTGAACACCGTCGGTACCGTGGACATGGGCTGACCGGGGACCGCCGCAACGACATCCTGCCATTGATCGTTGGTGGGAATCTGCGAGAAGCTCGCGGGGAGCGTGCCCGCCGCGGTCCACGGACCATTCACCGGATCCGGCGCCTGAAGCCATGACTTGCCGACGAGCAGGTAGTAGAGCGACGAGTTCACATCGAGCAACAACACCCAGTTGGTGTTGACGGCCCACATGATCGGAGCCGATCCGAGCGGCTTGAACTGCAGCGGCCCAATGGAGTTGACGAGCACCGCGGGAGTCGCGCTAAAGAAGATCGGCGGCGGATTGAGATTGAGCGGCACCCCCTGCGGCATCGCCTGATCGTGCAGGCTCGCCGTCACGCGCTGGAGCGCGATGGTCAGCGAGTTCTGATTGGGGAGCATGTCCATGACCACGGCCTTCAGCGCCGCCGCCTGCTCGGGCGGAAGATCTGGAAAGCGAACGGCCACCACCTGGATGTCGCGGAGGACCACCTGCTGGAGGAGCTCGCGCACATGCGTGTTCGCCTGCACGGCGACGACTCCAAGCTGTGGCTGATCGGTTCCGGCAAGGGTCACTTCCACCACGCAGCGGAACTTGATCCGGTCGTGGTTCTGCCACGCGTCAACCTGCGGCTGGTGAATGACAAGGGTTGTGCCATCCTTCGTGAAAGTGCGAGGCCACCCCGGGTCGACCGCGAAGACGCCAGAACCGCCGCCATCGGACTGTTGGGCAGCAGGAGCCGCGGCAGCAGCGCCAGACAAGAGCGCGGTGAAGAGCGTGACGCTCATCGCAACGAGGAGCGCCACCCCACGGTGCGCGACACCGCGAAGGCGATCGATCGCCCCCAAACCCTGGAACACGGCGCGGATCATCAGTGGAACTCCTGGAAGACTCGAAGGGCGCGGTCGAGCGGGGAACATCTGCTGCTCAGCCGGAGATCATACACCCGTGCGGCATCCATTTGGATATTCTCATGAACACAACTGCTCAGTGACACCGGCTCGCGGACCGCTGAGAACCGTTCGCAGAATCTAGGCGCCAACTGGCGCTGCTCCATGGAGACATCCTGTGAAGTCCTTGCGCCTCAATCGTGGCTCTGTCTCAAGCTCCGCCCCTGCCCGGCTCTGTGCTGCGGTCCTGGCCGCAGCCACTCCCGTTGCTGCACATAGCGATGGCACCGATCAGCAGTCGGCACCGCCGATTTCTTCAAGTTCACCTGCGGTGATCGAAGCGCCGTCGATGAGTGACTCGGGCTCGGCTGCCCTCCCTGGCGCTTCAACCGATGATCGGCTCTCCGAGAACTCACGCGATTGGTGGATCGACATTACGCCCTACCTCTGGGCCGCCAGCGTTGATGCAACCATCGCACAGAAGGGCGTGAGCACTTCGTTCGACATTCCGTTCCGGGACATCATCAAGGATCTCGACTTCGCCCTGATGCTGCACCTCGAGATCGGGTACCGGCGGGCGTTCTTCTTCAGCGACTACAACTACATGCGGCTGAGCCAGACGGTGGATGTCTACGAGCCGCTGCTGACCAGTGCCGATGTTCCCCAGCTCCTCTCGCAGATCTCGGCGCGGGATCCCAGCTTTGGCAACGGGCCGTTTGCGTCGCAGTTCACGCGTGCGCTCGTTCAGACCGAGGGTGACCTCGCGAAGACGAAAGACCTGCTCGTGCAGCAGGTCGATAGCCGGATCAAGGACGCGCAGGCCCGGATTGACAGGGTCAACGAAGCGCTGGCGCAGTTCGACACGAACATCAAGCAGGCTCTCGAGTCTCTCTCCCCGGAGCAACGCAAGATTCTGGCGCAGCTCGCTCTAAATCGACTGGATCCGCGGGTCCAGGAGACTCTTCGTCGCATCAACGAGGCGCTTCAGAGTGCCGAGACGCGGACAGAGGCGGATCTTCGCGCGCTCGTCGGCAACGCCTACGACGCGGCCAAGCTGAACTTCGCCGAGAAGGACCAGCAGATTCAGGCGGCCATCATCGCGGGGCTCGCCGCTCTGAAGCCGGGCCCTGAGTTGAACTATGTCGAGGCGAGCATGACTCTGCAGATTGCCGAGTTCGGCGGTGGCTATCGTCTGCTCGACTGGGAGTTGGGCCGCCCCATTGGCGAGCAGCACATCTTTGCGGGGCTTGATCAGCCGATGTCGTCGATGGCATCCCGAGTGTTTCCTGTGCTCCAGTTCGATCTCATCGGGGGTGCGAGGTACTACAACCTCCAGTACGACCAGACCCTGGCATTCACGCCGGACAAGTTTGGGATCCTGCCCGCGATCGTGAGCACCAACTCACGCTACGAGTGGGTCGACGGCATCATCGGAGGGCGCATCGGGCTCGCCGTGAACAATGAACTCCGCTTCTGGTGCCGCGGCGACGCGGGCGGCTTCCAGAGCCGGAACAACTCCTGGTGCGTGCAGGGTGGCATCCAGTGGGTGCCGCTTCCATGGCTGAATGTCGTGGCGGGCTATCGAGCGCTCGGCATCCAGTACGAGGAGAACGGCACCCAAGGCTTCCGCTTCGACGGCGTGCTGCAAGGACCAGTCCTCGGAGTGGGCTTCTCGTTCTGATTCGGCAGCGGGCGACACTTCGCGCTGATCAGCTCACTGGAATCGTGAGCACGGGAGCGGTCTGCGAGCCCCTCTCGCCCTCCGCCAGGCGCATGAGGAAGAGCATCTCCAGTCGCTGGAAGTGACGCTTGCTTTCGAGGTCGGTGTCGTCAATCCAGAACCACCATCCGCGATGCTGCACCGCAATGACGGCCTGCCGTGGGGCGTCTCGCCCCGACTTGATGTTGACTTGCCCGAAGGTGGACTCAGCGCTGGCGTGAATCGTGGTTGGAGCCACGACTCCTGCCTCGACATGCTCTGGTGGGACTTCAATCGCCGAGGCCGAGGCGACGAGGAGTTGGGCCATTGAGTTCGTGCGAATGGCGAGTGCTGGATCGCCCGCTTGTCGCAGGCCAGTCACCAGGGGAACGCGAAGGACTCCGCTCGCGGATGGTTGCGGACGCCGGATGTCGAGCAGTCGCAAAAGCTCGTCGATCTGGACGCGGTGGGCTTCGTCGCCCTCCCGGATCGAGAGTTCGAACGAGTCGCTCGAGCCTTGTTGCCGTCCCCAGAAGATCACCCCGGCGCGATGAAGCTGAACAAGAAGTCTGGCTGCGTCGAGAAAGCCGTCGCGACCACCGCGGCCAGGTGATTGCAAGTCATTCATCCCTGCCACGAGCCACGGAACAAGAGTGGCATCGTCCACGCCTCCGTCGAGGAGCAGGACGAGCAGTTCGAGCGACATGGGGCTGAGCCAGTCCTTGAGAAATGCCTGTCCGGTCACGGGGACATAGCTGATGGTGGGATTGTCCTCGTAGCTGACTCCGGCGCTCAGTGGCACAAGATTGCCCGAGTAGTTCGACTGTGGGCCCACGCCGAACTGGGCGCCTGCCGTTGCGCTGAACTTCAGTGATGCCGTCACGCTGGTCACCGAAAGAAGCCCAATCGGATCCCCGTAGCGCATGCGAACGAGGGTGAGCAGAAGTTGCTCTGCGTTCGTGCGTGCGATCACTTCGTTGTAGGCACTCCGTCCCGCAGAGACGGAAGTGGGACCGAGGACCTGGCAACCAGCAGTCCACAGCCCTGCTCCGGCCAACCCCGTCACGATCAAGCGAGTCGGTCGATGCATTGTCGTGTACTCTTGCCTTCGAGTTGCGAGGAGGAGCGATCCGACTGGAGTTCCTCTTGGAAGGAACCCGTCCCGAGCGGACCCGTGCTTCATCAGCGTAACCCCTGGCATTCGCCGGACGCAAAAGCACAACCGCCGCACCACTGAAACAGCGGTGCGGCGGCTGCATCTATTCAAGGAACAGTTGGGTGCCTTCGCCGTGCGTTACCGCACGGCTATCCGAGAGTCGACGAGCGACACTCGGGCGAGGACGCGTTCACGATTTCAAGTCCCGGATCTCTCCGGGCGCTCGTCTAAGTGATTCCCTTAGAAAGGAGGTGATCCAGCCGCAGGTTCCCCTACGGCTACCTTGTTACGACTTAGTCCCAGTCACCAGCCTTGCCGTGGGCACCCCTGAATCGAGGCGACTTCGGGCACTGCCAGCTCCCATGACTTGACGGGCGGTGTGTACAAGGCTCAGGAACATATTCACCGCGGCGTAGCTGATCCGCGATTACTAGCGATTCCGACTTCATGGAGGCGAATTGCAGCCTCCAATCCGAACTGGGGCGCCTTTTGAGCGGTTTGCTCCACCTTACGGTCTTGCATCGTTCTGTCGGCGCCATTGTAGCACGTGTGCAGCCCTGGGCATAAAGGCCATGAGGACTTGACGTCATCCCCACCTTCCTCCGGTTTGACACCGGCGGTCTCGCTAGAGTACTCAGCATTACCTGTTAGCAACTAGCGACAGGGGTTTCGCTCGTTGAGGGACTTAACCCGACACTTCACAGCACGAGCTGACGACAGCCATGCAGCACCTGTTCACGTTCCACCCAAAGGGTGTGGCTCCCGTTTCCGGGAGTTAATCCGTATATGTCAAACCCAGGTAAGGTTCTTCGCGTTGCTTCGAATTGAGCCACATGCTCCACCGCTTGTGTGAGCCCCCGTCAATTCCTTTGAGTTTTAGCCTTGCGACCGTACTCCCCAGGCGGCGCACTTAACACTTTTGCTTCGGCCGGGAGGGCGTGAAAGCCTCCCCGACCTAGTGCGCATCGTTTACGGCGTGGACTACCGGGGTATCTAATCCCGTTTGCTCCCCACGCTTTCGTGCCTCAGCGTCAGGACAGGCCCAGTGGCCTGACTTCTCCTTTGGCGTTCCGATAGATATCTACGCATTTCACCGCTCCACCTATCGTTCCAGCCACCCCTACCTGCCTCAAGATGCATGGTTCACCAAGCAATTCCTCGGTTGAGCCGAGGTATTTCACAAGGTGCCTTTGCATCCGCCTACGCACGCTTTAAGCCCAGTGATTCCGATTAACGCTCGAGCCCTCTGTATTACCGCGGCTGCTGGCACAGAGTTAGCCGGCTCTTCCTTTGGGTCTGGTCATTGTGTTCCTGAACCCTGACAGGTCTTTACACCCCGAAGGGCTTCGTCAACCACGCGGCATTGCCCCGTCACGCTTTCGCGCATTGCGGAAGATTCGTTACTGCAGCCTCCCGTAGGAGTCCGAGCAGTGTCTCAGTCTCGATGCGGCGGGCCGTGCTCTCACACCCGCTACCCGTCTTCGCCTTGGTGAGCCATTACCTCACCAACTAGCTGATAGGAGATTCCCCGCGCCCAAGGCAGTAAACCTTTGATCGAAGCATGTCAATGCCTCGACATCATCGGGTATTGATCCGGATTTCTCCGGGGTATCCCCGACCTCGGGGTACGTAGGAATCTATTCCTCGCCCTTTCGCCACTCCTGGATTGCTCCAGGCGTTCGACTTGCATGTTTTAGCCATGCCGCCAGCGTTCAATCTGAGCCAGGATCAAACTCTTCAATTGAGTTCGTTGCGACACGGACCGAAGTCCGTGAATGCTTCGATGATTCCTGGCG
Source organism: Phycisphaeraceae bacterium (assembly GCA_019636735.1). Taxonomy (NCBI): domain Bacteria; kingdom Pseudomonadati; phylum Planctomycetota; class Phycisphaerae; order Phycisphaerales; family Phycisphaeraceae; species Phycisphaeraceae bacterium. The sequence continues at coordinate 92,359 of JAHBWY010000002.1, read as the reverse complement.
ACCTGAATGCGACGCGATGCGTCGACTCAGGCCGGTCTCATCGCGACTGCGATCGCGATGCCGGTGGACGGCTAGTTCCACCGGTGTTTCCAACATCCGTGACCGACTCCGACAAGCGGAGCCGAGACGGTCTCGCAGAATTGACCATTTCTATCTGGTCTCACGGAGGATGTTGGTGACGACTGCTGTGACAGTCGTCGTGCTTCGGCCGCCAATGTGCCGTGAGCACACTGACGGACCGCCACATCCTCGCGGCGTTCCCAACTGTTCACTTGTCAAAGAGATCCTGCGGACTTCGGGCGCCGGAGAGTGTCCGACGAGCGAAGGCGGCAGTACAACCCGCCGCTGAAGGCCAGAGGCGGAGGAGAGAGGATAGCGACTTTACGCAGGCTGTCAAGGGGTGTGAACCCGAATTCCGGCAAAGCCGTGGCGAGGCGGAGAACCGGCTGGCCGAGGGACACGACTCCTCGCCCTGTCGACGCCGAGCAACTCGGCGGGCGAAGCCAAGCGTCGGCGGTCTGCCGGGAGCGAGATGGACGGAGCCGATCATCGGCCACAACACCAGCTCCAGTAGCGTCTTGGAGCCGCGTCACCTCACCCCCGGGAACGGTACCCACCCACGCGAACGGTACCCGCCCTTGCGGTCTGGACCGGCCCCCGTGGTTTCGCGACGGTGACTGCCGGCGTGAACCGTGATGGTGGCCCACGGTTCAGTCAGGGAATTGCGGCCCGGCACCCGAGTTGTCATCCGATCCAAGTACGGCCCGGGTGGAGTTCTTCTTCGATCGACCCGGATTTCCAGAGGCGCCCGAAGCGTCCTCTGGAGCCGATCTCTGATGCTCATCGCGTGAAACCGCAACCACCGCAGCCCCGATTGGCCCGAACCCCATGCGCGCCAGCACTCCAGCCGCACTCCGAAGTGTTGCACCGGTCGTCCGCACATCGTCCACGAGGATGACCGCTTGACCGGGCCGAGGTGAGCCGAGCGGGACTCCCCAGCGGCGCTGTATCAACCACGCCCACGCGGGAGTGGCGCCTCTGGCGATTGCCGACTCGAGGCGTGTCGCCCGCTGACCGCGCACCTGAGGCGGCCGCCACTCCTGGCGAAGCAGCGAGACTGCCTTCAATTGAGTCGATTGGGCAAACGCCTTTGCCAGCAGGCGAGCGTGATCCACGCCTCGTTCCCATCTGCGCAAGAGCGGCATCGGAATCGGCTGGACCAGCGGACCAGCGAAGCCCTGCGGGCATGCGCCAGCAGCTCGAAGGGTGTCGATGGTTCGGATCCACTGGCACCCGAGCGCCGCGCCGATGCGCGACGCGAGTTCCGGCCTGTGACCATGCTTCGTTTGCAGGATCGCTTGCCGGAGTTGCCCGCCGTACGCGCCAAGGCGAACGAGCGGAAAGGGATCTTGGCTTCCGGGAGCCCCAGTGGGCAACTCTGCGTCGGAACGGGCGGAGCCGTCGAAGCCGATCGCACATTCGTCGCATAGAGGCACCTTCGTGCGGTTGTTGCATCCCTGTGTGAGCACGCCGTGTTGGTGGATTGGCCTCCGAGCCTCGCCCTGTTCCCGAAGACTTCGCCCGATCGTGCGACCACACTGGAGACACCAATCTCCAATGGCATCGGCGTCGGCGGAGAGCAGCCCTTGCGACGACGCTCCCTCGCGCTCCAGCGCGAGCGGGCCTTCGCGTGGTTGATCGGTGCCCCGCGCCTCCCCGAAGAGAAGCTGCTCGATCTCCTGAAGTTGCAAGGCCAGCCCGGACCACATTGGTTGAACTCCATCCCGCCGATGCCGCATCACGCCCCGATCGCTCACGATCTGCGGCGATCAGGAACCTAACGGCTCTGCGGAGATCGACGCTACCGGGAGCCCGTCTTTCCTTCGACCGAGGTCCGCTCGACGCGCCGCGGCTCGCAGGGCGCCCGCTGTATCCTCACCCCACCGCACGGCTGCGGCGTGGAGTTCCCGTACGAACCTCTTCGACCACCAAGACGAGACCGCCGAGTTCCGCCGGGTCATCCAGCGGAGTGAGGAGCATCGCGCGATTGTCATGATCGGCGTGCTGTTGGCGCTCGCCGCGATGGTGATTCTCAGGGACCTGCTGGGCTCGGGCGTGGTCGAGGGCACCGCCCTCATCTCCATCCTGATCGTGGTGGGCGTCGTCATCGCGGTCGAACTGGGAACACTCGCAGCGGCCGGTCGGGCCGATCGGGAAGGTCGGCTCGTACGAACTCGCGTCTGGTACGGATCGATGGTGGTCGAGGCGCTGGCGCCGACCGCCATCATTCTCATCATGCAGTTGACCACGCCTCTTGGGCTGGTCGAAGGCTTGAGTGCGCCGACGATTCTCCTCTACGGCATGGTGTGCGCACTGGCCATTCTGAGGCTGCGCCCCCTGCTCTGCGTGCTGGCTGGATCCATCGGAGCGGTTGGACATGCCGTGTTGACTGCCTTCGCGTGGGCCACCAGCGCGACCCTCGCCGAAGGTGGAGCCGCCGTTCAATCGGAGATCGGGCTCTTTCACTTCTCCTATGCCTTCAGCATCGCCCTGTTCGGCATCGTCTGTGCGCTGGCCGCGGGCGAGGTGCGCCGATGGGTGCAATCGACACTTCGGGAGCAGGCGGAGCGGCGTCGCGTGGAAATGATCGCGAGGAACACGCTCATCTTCGGTCTTGCCAAGATCGCGGAGTACAGGGACAGCGACACGGGCGCTCATCTCGATCGCATCAGCGCCTATTGCGAGCTCCTCTGCGGGCCGCTGCAGTCGAGGTTCCCGGAGATCGATGCCGCCTGGATCGAGCGCCTTCGCCTGGCGAGTTCAATGCATGACATCGGCAAGGTCGGGATCCCCGACGCGGTGCTGCTCAAGCCCGGCCGTCTCGATCCCGAGGAGCGACACATCATCGAGCGACACCCCGACCTCGGCTATCGCGCGCTCGACTCGATTCTCCGCAAACACGGCGGCGACAAACTGCTCGAGATGAGTGCCGACATCGCCGCATGTCACCATGAGCGATGGGATGGCAAGGGCTACCCGAACGGCCTTGCGGGCAGCCGAATTCCCCTTGCCGCACGGATCGTGTCGGTCGCCGATGTCTACGACGCCCTGACCAGTGCCCGGGTCTACAAGCCCGCGATGCCGCATGAAAAGGCCGCGGCCCTCATCCGCGAAGGCTCAGGCACGCAATTCGACCCCGAGGTGGTGGCCGCGTTCGACCGCGTCGAAGAACTCTTCAACGAGGTGCGGGCGCAGCACGCCCCGGCGCCCGAAGGCGAGCCGGCCGCTGGAACTTGAGCGCGTTTCCACGCCGCCGGGCGACCACGCTCCGCCAACGAGATCGCCGGACGCTCACATCTTGATGATCGGCGCAAACCCGCCCCAGCTCATCCGCTTCATGTCAAAGGGCATGACCTTCGGTCCCTTCGTCATGCGCGGATCGCGCATCAGCGCGGCATGCACCTTGTTCCGGTGCGCCTTCGACTTGAAGATGACCCACGAGAAGATGGCGGTCTCGCCCTTCTTCAACTTGAGCAGCTTGTCGAAGGGCACTCCGACGGGCGAGGAGAGATCCTCGGCGACGCACTCGAAGTACTCCTGGACACCGTTCTCCCGGCAGATCGCTCCGAAGATACGGGCGAGCTTCTTGTACGCCGCGAGGTGCTTCTTCTGGACGGGGAGGACGAATCCATCGACATAAGCCATGCCTGTCTCCTTCGGGGGAAGCTCAGCGGCGATGCGTCGGAGCCCATGTCCGACACGCGCCCGCTTGAAGTGTGACTTCGCGCCTCTTGCGATCGGCGAGATTCGACGCGAGTGTACGAGATCGACTCGAACCACTCGCGACGAAGCCTGCCGTGCCGCCCCACGCGCCGCGCGCGCTCACGCACGACGCGGAATCGGAAGAAGCGCCCGCACTCGACGCCGATAGTCGAGGTAATCCTCGCCGTGCTCCGCAACGAGGTCACGCTCTTCAAACCAGATGCCCATGAAGATGTACCCGCTCGTCATGATCGCGAAGAAGAGATGACCGACGCTCATGTGAGGCGTCGCCCAGAAGGCCACGAGAAAGCCGACCATCAGTGGATGACGAACGAGGCGATAGGGCCCCCGCAGCCGGAATCCCACGGGCGATGGTGACCGCCCCATAAAGCGCAGCCAGACCTGGCGAAGCCCGAAGAGGTCAAAGTGATTGATCACGAACGAACTGACGAGCACAAGGCCCCACCCTGCCAGGGAGAGCGCCACCAGCGTGCCTGCCGCCAGCGGGTGCTCCACCGACCAGACCGTCTGCGGAAGGGGCTGCCAGAAGAGAAAGACCGCCAGCAGCGACAGGCTCGCGGCAATCACGAAGGTGCTGCGCTCGATCGCTGCGGGAATGACCGTGGTCCACCAGCGCTTGAACGCGGGGCGCGCCATGATCGTGTGCTGCACCACGAAGATCGTGAGCAGGAGCGCGTTGATCAACAGCGACGGCCCGATCGCTCCGGGAGTACCGGCGTCGATCGACTTCGCCACACCCCAGTTTCCCACGAAGCCGATCGCGTAGAGGAAGGTGACGAAGAAGAGAAGATAGGCGGCCACGCCGTAAGCAAGCGTGCCGATGCGCGATCGCGAGTCGGCGGCACGCCGCGCGAACGCCGAGAACGGGCAGCCGCCGGTCCGAGGATCGTCGCCGAAGCGTGTGGACCGAGGATCTGAAGATCGCCGCGTTGCGAGGCGCTCCTCAGCCGAGTTCATCGGGGTTGACTGCGAGTGCGTATGAAGTGAAGTGGCGGACATGAGTCGGGCTCCCGAGTGAGAGGTTGATGCGGTGCGTCACATCATGCGACGCGTTCGAACCCGATCATGCCATGGTGTCCGAGCCACTCGAGTTGACTTGAGGTGCACTTCACGCGATTCTGGGTTGACTTCAAGTCAACCAATCCCGGTCCGATGCCTCAGGAGCCCATGGCCGCCTTGACCACACGCGAGCGACTGATCGACGAAGCCGTCGACCTCTTCTATCAGCGGGGGTTTCAGGCGGTGGGTCTCGACCAGATCCTTCATCGTGTCGGGATCACCAAGACCGCGTTCTACAAGCACTTCGAGAGCAAGGACGACCTGATCGTGGCCGTGCTCCACAAGCGCGACGGCGATGACCTCGCTGAGATGGTGAAGTGCATGGACGAGCTTGGGGGGCGCGATCCCAGGAAGCGGTTGCTCGCGCTCTTTGAAGTTCTCGACCGAATGCTGCGAGACCCCGGCTTCCGAGGCTGTCTCTTCATGAACGCGGCGACCGAGTTCCCTCTCCAGAATGACCCGATTCACCGCGCCGCAGCCGCCCACGGCGATCACATTGCGGAGATCGTGCACAAGTGCATCACCGATCTCGGATTGGCGGACCCCGCGAAGCTGACCCGGCAGATCATGCTGATCTTCGGTGGCGCGATTGCCGCACGGCATGTGGGTGGCGAACTGGATGCGGCCGAATCCGCACGAAGCATGACCGAGGCGATTCTCGATCGAGCACTGGCGAAGTCCGCTGGCTAGCGTCTGTCTGGCACAAGACCCAGCATTGATACAGCGACTGTGCCGGCGCGCGTGGGCGTTCCGCCGGCACTTGACGCGTTTCCACGCTGGGTGAAAAGAGACGCCACCCCTGCGATCAGCCGGCCGCGGGAGCTCCGTCGAGCTCGTCCATCAGCGTGGTCACCATGTCGAAGGTCTTCTGCGCCGCAGCCACGATGCCATCGTGCTGTGACGGCGTCAGCGGCAGCGCGTCGATGGCCGCCTTCGTGCGCGCCCAGCGCTCGCGAATGAGATCGCCGTGGGGATCGAGATAGCGCGTGCCGGCATTGGGAGGCAGCGGCAGTGCTCGACGAATCGCCTGCGCAATGAAGCGACCGCCATTGGTGCTGCCTTCGAGGACATAGAACGGTCCGATCACGAGCGCCGGGTCGATCTCGATCATGGCGTCGATGGCCGCCCACGCCGCTTGCGAGCGCGGACCGGGAAGGCCCGATCGCCCCGTGGCATTCGCCTCCGCACCGGACTGCCGCATGATGACGGCAAGCGCGTCGAGGTCCTCATCGATGTTGGAGACGCGGAAGTGATGATCCTCGATCACTGCGGCAAAACCGGGAAGGCGTCGCGCCGCGTCAAGCCGTGCCTCGAAGGGTTCATGCAGGCCTCGCATGGCGCAAAGCCATGCCGCATAGAGCCTCGGCTCAGCCTTGCCGCGCACGAGAGCCTGCTGGACGCCGTGCTTCTCCGCGCGGGTGTGCTGCTCGGCCGTCGCCTCTCGAAGCCGCGCCGAGAGCGTGGCCGGTGCGGTGGAGGCAGCGTGGGCGGCACCGTGCGATTCAGGTCCATTGACTCGATGCGGCGCCGGAGCGCCAGGGGTGGATGCGTGGCTCATTGTTGAGACTTATTCTCAACACTTGCCCCCTTGAAGTCAACTGCCGCGCCCGACCTTCCCACTGGTCACGCCTTCATCATGCGCCGGAGCACCGCGTGAAGGATTCCACCGTGGCAGAAGTACTCGACCTCCACCGGCGTGTCGATCCGGCACATGGCCAGGAACTCCGTCACCGAGCCGTTCGCCTTCGTCGCGCGAACGCGAATGTCCTGCTTCGGCTTGAGATCACTCGGCACTTCGATGTCGAAGGTCTCCGTTCCGTCGAGACCAAGCGTCTCTGCATTCTCATCGGGTCGGAAGGTGAGCGGCAGCACGCCCATGCCGACGAGATTCGATCGATGAATGCGCTCGAAGCTCTCCGCGATGACGGCGCGCACGCCGAGAAGCGATGTGCCCTTGGCGGCCCAGTCGCGCGAGCTGCCCATGCCGTAGTCCTTGCCGGCGAGGACGATCAGGGGAATGCCGCGCGACTTCGAATTCATCGCCGCGTCATAGATGGGTCGCACCTGGCCGTCGGTGAAGTCGGTGGTGACGCCACCGGTCGTTCCTGGCGCCAGGTGATTGCGGATGCGCGTGTTGGCAAAGGTTCCGCGCGTCATCACGCGATCGTTGCCGCGCCGAGAGCCGTAGCTGTTGAACATGCTGACCGGCACCCCCTGCTCCAGCAGGAAGCGCCCCGCAGGTGAGTCCTTCTTGATGTTGCCGGCGGGCGAAATGTGATCGGTCGTGACCGAGTGCCCCAGCTTGGCCAGGCACCGCGCGCCCTTGATCGAGGCGATGGCCCCGGGCTCCCGTCCCATGCCCTCGAAGAAGGGCGGCTCCTGAATGTATGTGCTCTTCGCATCCCACTCGTACATCTCTCCACCGGTCACCTTGATCGCCCGCCACTCCTCGCTGCCGGTGAAGACATCGGCGTACTGCGAGCGGAACTGCGCCTGGGTCACGCAGCGCGCGACCGTCTCGTCGATCTCCTTCTGCGAGGGCCAGAGATCGCGGAGGAAGATCTCGCGACCGTCACGCGTTCGAGCAAGCGGCTCATGTACAAGATCGATGTTGACCGTGCCGGCGATCGCGTAGGCCACGACGAGCGGCGGCGAGGCGAGATAGTTCGCCTTCACATCCTGGTGGATGCGCCCCTCAAAGTTGCGATTGCCCGAGAGCACGCTGGTCACGACAAGATCGCTCTCCTGGATCGCCCTCGAGATCGACTCGGGGAGCGGTCCCGAGTTGCCGATGCAGGTGGTGCAGCCGTAGCCGACGATGTTGAAGCCGAGTTCTTCCAGGGGCGCGAGCAGCCCCGAGGCAGTCAGGTACTCGGTGACCACCTTCGAGCCCGGCGCCATCGACGACTTGACCCACGGCTTGCGCATGAGTCCGAGGTCGCGCGCCTTCTTCGCGAGCAGACCGGCACCGATCATGACGCTCGGATTGCTTGTGTTGGTGCAACTCGTGATGGCGGCGATCACCACGCTGCCGTGGCGCAGGATGAACTCAGCATCCTCGTGGCGAACGAGCACGCCCTCACGGTCGGCATCAAGCACAGCGACGCTCCCGGTTTCACGCTGCGCCGCACCGCCCTCGCTCGCCATGCGATCGGCGCGAACAGCCTCGACGGCGTTCGGCTTGCCGTAGAGATTGGCGAGGTCGCGATGCCATGCGTTCTTCATCTGGGAGAGCGTGACGCGATCCTGTGGCCGAGCAGGACCGGCGAGCGATGGCTCAATCGATCCAAGGTCGAGTTCGAGGGTCGATGAGTAGCGGATCGGCTCGCGATCGTTCCGCCAGAGCATGTTCTCCTTGCAGTACTTCTCGACGGTCCGCACGAGGGCCTCCGAACGGCCGCTCAGTCGCAGATAGGAGAGCGTCTGCTCATCGACCGGAAAGAAGCCGACCGTGGCCCCATACTCCGGCGCCATGTTGGCGATGGTGGCTCGATTCGCGACCGGCATCTCGTTGAGGCCGGGCCCGAAGAACTCGACGAACTTGTTGACGACCCCATGCGCCCGCAGCATCTCCGTGACGCGCAAAACGAGATCGGTCGCGGTCGTTCCCTCGGGAAGCTTGCCGGTGATGCGCACGCCGACGACCTCGGGAATGAGCATGTAGATCGGCTGGCCGAGCATGACCGCCTCGGCCTCGATGCCGCCGACGCCCCAGCCGAGGACGCCGAGCCCGTTGATCATCGTCGTGTGACTGTCGGTGCCCACGAGCGAGTCGGGGAAGAGCACGCCGTCGCGCTCCCACACGACCTTCGCGAGATACTCGAGATTCACCTGATGAACGATGCCCGTCGCCGGAGGAACGACGCTGAAGTTGCGGAAGGCCGTCTGGCCCCAGCGGAGGAACTCGTAGCGCTCGCGGTTGCGCTCGAACTCGAGATCGCTGTTGATGGAGAGTGCGACACCGGAGGCGAAGGCGTCGACCTGCACGGAGTGATCGATGACGAGATCGCACGGCACCAGCGGATTGACCTTGCGCGGGTCGCCGCCCATGCGCTTCATCTGGGCCCGCATGGCGGCGAGGTCAACCACGCACGGCACGCCGGTGAAGTCCTGGAGCACCACGCGTCCTGGCATGAAGGGGATTTCGACATCGGCGCCCGCGCCGGGCGCGAAGTGTGCAAGAGCCTTGACATGCTCCTCGGTCACGACATGACCGTCACAGTTCCGCAGACACGCTTCCAGAAGCACCCGGATGGAGTACGGCAGCTCCTCGATCGGCGCGAAGCGCTTGAGCGCATCAAGGCGATGGATCGTCCTCGACACGGTCGCGCCGCCGGACGATGGCTCGGCAGCGGGAACTTCAATCTCGTGGCGGGAAGCGAAGCGATTGGCGTCGGAATGGTGGTTCGTCATGGCGTGAACCGAGCATCGTATCAGCGCTGCCGCGAACTCCGCCTTCAGGGGGCGGCGCGCGGCGGCACCGCTCTCGGCGCTCTGAAGCGCCGCTCGGTGACCCACGGAATCAGGGCAAGACCAATCGCGCCCGAAGCCACACAGAGCAGGAAGAAGCGGAACCAGGCCGCCGTCGCATCACCATCGGATGCGGCCAGCAACCACTGGAAGATGTTGCCGCTCTGCGCCCCGGCGAGCGCAACACCGAGTGTCATGACAGCCGTCAGGAGTGCGTACTGCGTCGCGGAGTAGCGCGGCGTGCAGAGCGACATCAGGAAGGCCACGAAGCCCGCCGTCACCAAGCCGATACCGAGGTACTCGATGACGACCGCAATGATGAGCGCAGGAATGCCGGGCGCGTCAGGAGCGACCGCGGCGGCGTGCATCGCGAGCCACGCGAACGACGCGGTGCTTGTCGCCTGCACGATGCCGAAGACGAACAAGCTCCTTCGCAACCCGAGTCGAGGCACAAGCATGGCGCCAATGAGCGCTCCGCCGATCGTGACGCCGAGGCCGATCGCTTGTCGCACCCATCCGATGTCGGCCAGTTCATAGCCCAGATGCCGTTGAAGAAATGGCAGCGTCATCGGAATCGCCAGGTTGTCCGGCAACTTGAAGATGAAGATGAATGCGAGCAGCGCCACCAGGCGACTCCCGAAGCGCTCGGCGAGATCCCGGAACGGTTCGACCACGCTTCGGGCGAGCCGCGATGAAAGTGACGAGGGCTCGGGTTGATCGCCCTCAGGTTTGGGGGCGAAGAGCGTCCCGAGCGCGAGAAGTGGCATGATCAGAGCCAATCCCGCGAAGGTGATCCCCCACCCGAAGGCTGCGCCCCACTTCATCGTGGCCCATCCGCCGACAATGAGCGAGCCGGCGCCGAGAAGCGCCAGGGCGAGGCGGTAGCCCATCACGAAGACGCTTGCGGCCGCCGCACGCGTGGCCGGGGGCGAGATGTCAATGCGATAGGCGTCAGCCGCCACATCCTGCGTGGCGGAACAGATGGTCATGCAGAGCGCCAGCCCGAAGAAGAGCGCGAGGAGCGGCCGCTCTTCGCCCGAGGCGAAGGTCACCAGCGACACGCCGACAAGAGAGGCGGCAATGCCCGCTTGCGAGGCGAGAATCCACGCTCGTCGTCGCCCGAGCTCTGCGAGCCTCTGCGGAAGGAGCGCATCGACCAACGGGGCCCAGAGCACCTTCAGCGTGTAGGGCAGAAGCAGGAGGGATAGTGCGCCGATGGCCGCTTCCGACGCGCCAGCAGAGGTGAAGGCACCCTGCATCGAGACGGTCGCGATGGTGTAGGGCACTCCACCGGCGAATCCGAGAACCAGCAGTGACGCGCTGCGACGAGTGAAAAAGAGATCCCGGACTGTCGGAGCTTGCGCTTCTGCACTCGGCGGGTCACTCCGCACGCAATGAAGGTAGGAAAAAGTTCCGCTGTTCGCCGACCTGCACTCTGGCGGCTGTAGTTTCCCCGCATCGAGCCCACTTCCGGGAGAACAGGTCTCATGCGACACGCGTCAAGCACATCTCGAACGGCGAACGCACGGTGCCCGGCACCTGCGGAGCACCACGCGGCGCCCGCTGCGAACGCTGGTGCGGATCACGCGCCAGATTTCTGGTTTGAGCGAAGCCAGGCCTATGCGGCCGCAGGCGACTTCGCACGCGAGGTGCTTGCCTCGGTCCCGGAGGATGGAGCCTCGGGCACCATGCTTCGACACAGCGCCATCGCTCTGGCAGGCACGGTTGCCTCGGCGGTCTCGACCGTCCGAGAGCGTCTCCCCGAGGCCACGCTCAGTGCGCACGACTACGCGCAATCCGTCGCCGGTCTCCTCATCCTTCACGCGGACTTGTCGACCATGACACCCGGACAGCAGGCCAAACTCCGGGAGCCGATCTCCGCCGTCGCCAGACTTCTCTTCGGGCTTCGGAGAGCCATCATTCAATCTCCCTCTTGAACCACTGACGCGCCTGCGCCACTGCTCCGCGCGTTGACATCAGCATCCTCCTTGCGAATCGCGGGCTCTGTGGACACGGAAGTGTCAACGGGTCCGCGATCTCGCGCGCCGACCATACTCCCGCGTGAGTTCAGCACCGGGCGCGTTGAGCACCACGCGCATTCAGCGCCGGACAAGATGCACCCCGAGCAAGTTCAACCCCGCGCGAGTTCAGCACCCGGCGATGCAACCGCCGCCCGAGTTCAGCCCCGCGAGCCCCGTGCGCGAAAGCGGTCGGCCCGGAGGAAGCCAATGTCGTACCCCGTGCCGCCCCGCGCGACGAGACCGGTGAGGATCTCCCCCACCACGGGCGCGAACTTGAATCCGTGCCCCGAGAAGCCGGCGGCGAGGAAGATCGCGCGCGTGCCCGGCACGCGATCGATGATGAAGTTCGCGTCGGCGGTCATGGTGTACATGCACAGTGCGCTGCCACTCACGGGACCGGACGCACCCGGAACAAGTCGACGCATCGCATCGGCGAGGTCCGCCACCTCCTCGTCAGTGGGCGCCCGCCTCGGAGCATCGGGGTCGATCGCTTCTCCGGGCAGATGCCGGGCCACCTTCGCTCCCGGCGGAAAGGGCCCGCTCGCCCGTTCGCTCGACGCGCCTCGATCAGGAATGCCATAGAAGGGTCCCCTCGGACCGTCTTCGAAGAACCACACCGGCATGTCGGCCCGCGCGGGCGGCATGGATGATTCGCTCGCCGCCTTGCTGCCATCGATCCACGCCATCACCTGCCGGGTGGGACGAAGGTCCGCGCCGCAGGCTCGGGCGAGGCGACCAGTCCACGCGCCCGCCGTAACGACCACCGCCGCCGCGTCGTACTCCTCGGCGACCGTCTCGACGCGGACACTCGCGCCATGCTCTTCGATCGACTCGACCTTCTCCCCTTCCTGGATCACCGCGCCGTGCCCTTCAGCCAGGCGAAGCTGCGCGAGGATGGCCGCCTCCGGGCGAACGAAGCCGCCCCCCGGTTCGAGGATCGCCGCCGCGCCCTCAGGGACCGCAAACCACGGAAGGCGCTCTCGGCACGCGTCTCGATCGAGCTCCTCGACGGCAATCCCATAGTCGCGCCCGCTTCGACGGACACCTTCAAGCACTTCCCCCTTCGGATCACCGACATAGACCACGCCGCAAAGGTCGAGAAGTCTCTGGCCCGAAGTCGCCTCGACTTCCGCCCACCCTTCGCGAGCCCGCATCAAGAGCGGCATATAGGCCGGATCCTCGAAATAGGTCCAGCGCACCACGCGTGAGCCCCCATGCGAACTGCCGCGATCATGCCCCCGCGTGAATTGCTCAAGCCCGAGCACGCGCAACCCCGACGCCGCGAGCGATGCACACGCCGCCGATCCCATCGCACCGAGACCGATGACGATGACATCGCATGTCCGGCGCATCGCTCAACGACTCCGGACCGGCACGCTCGGCGCTTCGGCGAGCGTGACCGAACCCGCAGGTCCCTCGATGGTGGCAATCAATCTCGCGCGTGGGCCCCGACTCACCGAAAGGCGACTCCCGATCGCGGCGAGCATGCGCCAGATGCGCTCGGGGTCGGGATGCTCGCCCTCGAGACGCACCAGCCGAATGCCTTCGGGCGCATCAGTCGAAGGGTGCACACTCTCGCCCCACTCGATCAGGAAGGGAATCAACCCCCCTCCCAGAAGCAGCGGCGGCGTGATGCGCCATCTGACTCTCGATCCGTCAGGTCGCTCTCGACCTCCATCAAGCGGCGCGCCAAGGTCCACGCCACCCCGTGCCGCCGCTTCCACCCGTGCACCGAGATCGCGTGCGGCCGCGCACCACCCCACGACATGCGTCGACATGCCCGCGCTCAGCCCGAAGGTCTCCGCTCCGAGGGCCCGCGCGTCCGCAGGTGCGTCAGGATCGAGCGCGAGGATCTCGAGGTAACGGCCTCCGCCGGCGCCGAGCAGCGCATTGTGGGTGCCCCAGCGCTCATGTCGCCCCCCCGCCTTCGGGCGCACACCAAGCCGCGACTCGAACCACTCCATGGCACTCTCGAGGCGATCCACCCCAATCAGCAGATGATCGAGATCGTCGGGGAGACCGCCGCGAAACATGCGGGCATCCTACGAGATGCGCGCGACACGAACGGTCGCGTGCATCGAGGCGCCCCACCCCCTATCGGATCAGGCGCGTCGATGCGGAATCCACCGATCACCCAGACGCCGCACCGCCCCGGCGCTCGCCTCACCCTCGGGATGGGTACTCAAAGACACCCCGGCCACTCTTGTCGCCCAGGCGTCCGGCCTGCACCAGTTGCCTCAGCAGCGGGCATGGGAAGAACTTCGGATCACCCAGCTCGCGGTGGAGCACCATCATGATGTCGTGGCAGACATCGAGGCCGATGAAGTCAGCGAGGCGCAGCGGTCCCATCGGGAAGTTGCAACCGAGCTTCATGATCTGATCGATGTCCTCGGGCTTCGCCACGCCACCCATCCACGCATGGAACGCCTCGTTGATGAGCGGCATCAGCACGCGATTGCTGACGAACCCGGCGCGGTCATTCGCCGTGACGGGCGTCTTGCCCATCGCCTTGGCGAGCTCGATGGTGCGCGAGGTCGTCTCATCGCTCGTCGCGATGCCGCGAATGACCTCGACCAGCGCCATCACCGGCACCGGGTTGAAGAAGTGCATGCCGATCACCCGCGGCGCCGCGTCACCCACGGCCGTCGCGATGTCGGTGATCGAGATGCTTGAAGTGTTCGTGGCCAGAACGACCTCCTGCTTGAAGGTCGCGGACATCTCGCGAAAGATGCGCTTCTTGAGCTCGGCGTTCTCACTGACCGCCTCGACCGCCCAATCGGCGTCCTTCGCATCGGCGATCGCACTCGCATAGCGGATGCGACCGAGCGCCGCGTCGGCGTCCGCCTGCTGAAGCTTGCCCTTCTCGACCGCGCGCGAAAGCGTCTTGCGGTGGTAGCCCCGAGCAGTCTCGAGCTGCTTCTCGTTGACATCGACCTGGATCGCGGAGAGCCCGTGCTGCGCGGCGGTCAGCGCAATGCCCGACCCCATGGTCCCGGCTCCGATGATGACGATCGTCTTGACACTGGTCATGGCTGAACTCGAAGGGGCGGTCATGGTCGCGGTGCTCATGGGATCAGGCCTTCCACTTTCGAAGTGTGGGTCCCTTGTACTCAGCCAGCGGCCGAATGATCCGGTTGTTTGCGTGCTGCTCCATGATGTGGGCGCACCAACCCGTGATGCGGCTCGCCACGAAGATCGGCGTGTACTGCGGCACGGGAATGCCCATGATGAAGTAGGTCATGCCGCAGGGGAAGTCGACATTCGGATGAATCTTCTTGTCGCGGAGCATGATCGCCTGGACTTCGTCGCCCAGGTCAAACCACTTCTTCGCATCAGGACCGAGCTTCTCCGCCAGCTTCAGACCCCATGCTCGCAGGATGCCGGCGCGGTGATCGCCGTTCTTGTAGACGCGATGGCCGAAGCCCATGAGCTTGCGCTTCTCCTCGAAGGCCCGCTGCATCCACGCGTTCACGGTCATGCGACCGCCGGCGCAGTCGCGATCGATGTCCTTGAGCATCTCCATCGCCATCTCGTTCGCACCGCCGTGCAGCGGTCCCTTGAGCGCGCCCACTCCGCCGCACACGGCCGAATGCATGTCCGTCTCGGTGCTCGCGATGACGCGACAGGCGAAGGTGCTCGCATTGAAGTCGTGCTCGGCGTAGAGGATCAGCGAGACATCCATGATCCGCGCGGCGAGCGCATCCGGCTTCACGCCGGTCATGCACCAGAGCAGGTTCGCGGCGTGGTCGAGATTCGGGTCCGGCGAGACGGGCGTCTTGCCGTCTCGTCGCATCTGGCCGTAGCCGATGATCGTCGGAATCTTGGCGAGCAGCCGCTTCGACTTGCGCAACTCCGCCTCGGGAGAGTTGTCTTCACACTCCGGGTCGACATGGGAGAGGAGCGAGATGCCCGTCCGCAGAATGCTCATCGGGTGCACATCGGCCTGCCCGGGCTGCTTCTCCGCGATGCGACCGACGATCTCAAGGATTCCCTTGTCGACGGGGCGCATTTCAGCGAGCTCGTTCTTGAACGCGCTGAGCTGCGCGGCCGTGGGCTTCTCGCCCACCAAGAGAAGGTAGGCCACCTCCTCGAAGGTCGCGTTCTCGGCGAGGTCGGCGATTTCATACCCCCGGTAGATGAGCTGCGTCTGGTTGACGGCGCAGATGGTGGTTTCACCGGCCGTCTGGCCGGCAAGGCCACGGGTGTCGACCGGCTTCGCGGAGGGAGTCGTTGGAGCGGCGTTCATGAGGCACCTCGCAAGTGGGGGTTCAAGTGTGGTTCGGGGCAGACATGCTAGGAGAAACGCGCGGGCGTTACCATCCCTGCCGAGATGCGCCACGACCTCTTCTTCACGCGGCGGAATGGGCCACTCGGCATGGTCCGTCACATCCGAGCGGCGGCGCCGCTCGCGCTGCTGGCGGGCACGCTCGGTGCCTGCAGCAGCACGCCCACCCCAACACCACACGGCGAGGCAGCGACAAAGGCAGCGTCGCTCATGCAAGGCACCTTCACCAGTCGTGAGCAGGCGCAGCAGGACCCCTCGTTCCGCGAGGTGACGCTGCGCATGGCGCCGATCTGGACCGATCGCACCGATGCGAAGTGGCTCTATGTCGAGCAGGCGCTCGCGTCGATGCCCGAGCGCCCTTATCGACAGCGTGTCTATCGCGTCTCACAGGATGCCGATGGCACGGTGGAGAGCATGGTCCTGTCACTGCCGGGCGATCCACTGCAATACGCAGGTGCCTGGAGAGAGGCGGCTCCCCTAGGGCAGTTGCTCCCCGATCTGCTCGAGCCGCTCGGTGGCTGCGTCGTCTTCCTGCGACAGGAGGGCGCAAGCAAGTTCTCGGGTGGCACGCAGGGCACGAACTGTGTGAGCACGAGAGAGGGCGCTGCGTACACCACCAGCGAAGTCACGCTCGATGAGCGCGGCATCACTTCATGGGATCGCGGCTTCGATGCCAATGGCGCGCAAGTGTGGGGTTCAACCGCGGGACCCTATCGATTCGTTCGCATCTCGACGCGTCCTGATGCGCCGCTGCCTGCGGCGGGAGCGGCGCCATGACCGCTCACTGTGACCGTTCGATGTTGAACCTTGCCGAGGATGCGACTTCATGACCTCCCCTTCGCCTTCATCAGGTCCGCAGTCGTCATCACCAGGGGCGCGACTCCGCGCGGCCTGCGAGCGCGGCGTGGTCATGATTCCCGGGGCATTCAATGCGCTCGTCGCGAAGGCCGTCGCCGCGGCGGGCTTCGACGCCTGCTACATCTCGGGCGGTGCGACGGCGAATGTCGCGGGCTACCCGGACATCGGCCTCATCACACTGACGGAGATGTGCCGGACTATTCGCGAAGTCGCGGATGCGTCGGCGCTGCCCGTGGTTGTCGACGCCGACACCGGATACGGCGAGGTCGAGTCATGCGTGCGCACGGTGGTTGAGTACGCGAGAGCCGGCGCGGCGGCTCTTCATGTCGAAGACCAGGTCTTCCCGAAGCGCTGCGGCCATCTCGACGGCAAGGAGCTGATTGCGGAGGAGGACATGGTCGAGAAGGTCCGCGCCATGGCGCACCATCGGCCCGATCCATCGTTCGTCATCATCGCGCGAACTGACGCGCGCCATGTCGAGGGATTCGACGCCGCCGTCCGGCGCGCCAGCGCGTATCGACGGGCCGGCGCCGATGCGATCTTCCCCGAAGGACTTGAGAGCGAAGAGGAGTTCGCGCGCTTCGCGAAGGCGTGTCCGGGCCTGTTGCTCGCGAACATGACCGAGTTCGGCAAGACGCCCGACATCAGCGCCGAGCGCTTTGGCGAGCTCGGCTATCGCATGGTGATCTACCCCCTCAGCATGATGCGTGTGGCCATGGGTGAGGTCACCCGCGGGCTGGCGACGCTTCGACACGAAGGCACGGTTCGATCGCTGCTTCCCTCGATGCAGACCCGCAAGGAGCTCTACGCGCTCCTCGGATACACGCCGGGTGAACAGTGGAACTTCGGTCCGAAGCGCGATCGGGCGTAGCCGTGGGCGTGGGGGGGTCGGCCCGCCCCGCTCGCTCACTTCGCCGGGAGAGCAACCGGCGTGACGAGCACGCCGTTGCCGCGGTTCTCGAGTCGGACCAGCCCCGCATAGCCGCGCCGCTCGAGTTCGGCGCGAATGACTTCGGGTGAACTTCCGCGAAGGCGCTCGATGGCCGCGAGGGCCTCGACATCTCCAATCACGGGCGACCAACCCTTGGATCCGATGCCTGCGATCGCCTGAGCTTCGAGCGCCTCGGGCAGCGGACCGGCGAGGATGGCCGCCCGATCGACGAGCAGCTTGCCATCACCCCGGGGCAGCGCCGCAGTCATGGAGTCAGCGACCGCTTCCGGTGCCCGCGCACTTCGTGCGTTCGGTCGAACGGTCACGCGCCGCCCGGAGGAGCGCTCGCTGCCTTCGACGCCTTGAATGAAGGTCACGCCGTTCTTCACGGGCGCTCCATCGCCCTTGGTTCGCCCGATCTTGGTACCGAAGATGACGATCGCCGCCACGGTGACCGCCGCCGTCGCCCATGGCGACCAGCCACTGTGTTTGGCTCTCGCCGCACTCTCGCTCGCACGGCCGCTGCGCTTGGTGCGGCAGACAGTCCACGATCGGCGCCACTGCGCCGACCGAAGCGACGCCACCGCCTCCTGCGACGCGGCGCGTGCCGCGGCCATGGCCTCGTGCGATGCCGCGCGGGCCGCAGCCATCGCTTCGCGCGCGGTCATGCGGGCGGCTTCCGCGAAGTCGGGCTGGACGGCGGCGCCTGCGGCCGCACCCGCAGCGAAGCCCGCAAACCTCTCAGAGCCCTCACTCCGCGCCGACTCACCGCGCATCGAGGGAAGGGCCGCGGGTCGCACGGCGGAGAGATCTCCGGCGGCCAGCAGATACTTGAGATCGGCGAGCATCGCCTCGGCCGAGGGATATCGCTTGGAGTAGTCAGCCATGGCGCGGCGCACGATCCACCGCAGCGCTTCGGGCGAGGGCTTCGTGAACGCGCTCAGGCCGCCATGGGCGGGGAAGGTGTTCTCGAGCACCGAGTAGAGCACGGCGCCAGCCGAGTAGATGTCGAAGCGAGCGCCATCAACCTCGTTGACCTTGGTGCCGCGCAGCGCCTGTCGAACCATCTCGGGATCGCGGAAGTACTCCGTGCCGTGCGTGGTGAGCGTGAAACTGCTCGCGAGCGGCGTCACGAGCCCCACATCGATGACCTGGGCGCGACCCCGGCTGACGATGATGTTGTCGGGCTTGATGTCCTTGTGCCAGAGACCGGCGCGGTGGAAGCGCGACAGCGACTCGACGACATCGGCCATGAGCGAGACGAGTTCGCGCTGCGCCTCCGCCGGGAGCGCCGCTTCAGCCGCGACACCTCGGTGCTTGACCGTCGCAAAGTGACCGAGTGAAGGTCCCTCGTAGTGCGGCATCGCGTACCAGAAGCGATGCGGCTCGAAGGCGTGGTCAAGAACAAGTCCGAGAGATCGCGCCGCATCGAGTGAACGGCTCTCGCGCACGATCTGCGGGAGCGTCGATCCTTCCCCGATCGCAAAGCTCTTGATGACCACTCGCTCAGGCATGCCCTTGAGCGAGGCTCGCTTCGCGCGCTCGGGTGTGGCGATGTAGAGCTTCGCGCCCGATCCGCCCGTGGGGAGACGGCCGTCGATCGTGTATCCCGCGAAGCCCGTCACGAGCGACAAGGGGTCGGGCCACGGTGAACGCGACGCATCCCCGGCGCCGTTCGGCACGGGCGGTGGAGGCGGAGGCGGCGGCGCCGGTCGATCGGCCATCACCTGCTGCGGCGCACCAGGGAACGCGCCACCTGGTGCTGCCATCGCCGGCGCGAACGCTGGTTGACGGCGGCGATCAGGCGGGACTTCGATGCCAAGCACGCGCAGGGGGCGCTGCACAGCGGCGCTCCAGAGGCGCAGGCCACATGAGACGAGATTGTTGTGAAAGCTCCGTGCCGCCAAGTCCGCCTTGGGGAACCGGGCGAAGACCAGAAGCACGACCGCTCGCGCCAGGTTGATCGGAGCGACCAGCAGGTTCACCGCGGCGCCGACGACATCGCCGATGACCCCGAAGACGCACGCGAAGAGCCGCGCGATCAATCGAAAGATCAGGCCGATGCCGAGCACGAGCACCGTGATGACCACGCCGACCGCGAAGAGGCCGAGCAGGATCATCGCGATGGCGGTGAAGACTTCACCTCCTGCGGAGACCGGCGACATCACGCGCACCTCGGCGGAAAGGTGATGCCTGACCAGGCGGCAGACTGACCGCTGCCACCACTCTTCGGCGCCGACGGTCCGGGGTTCCTCGCCTCACGCGATGCCGCCCGGTAGATCTCGGCGATGGCCGTGTCGAACGCGGCATCCGCCGCGGCAAGTCCCGCCCGTTCGGCCTCACGCGATTCATCTTCGGTGAAGCTGTATGCGGAAATCGTTCGCACCAACTCGGCTCGAAGCGCGTCGCGCACCTTCGCGGCGTGGCGCGACACGGTGGGTTCGCTCACTCCCACGCGCTCCGCGACATCCCGTCCCGACATGCCTTCGAGCACGCGGAGCTGGAAGACCTGAAAGATCATGAAGTCCGATCGCGCTTCGACCGCGCGGATGGATGCGAGGACCTTCGCGCGGAAGACCTGTCGCTCATACTCATCATCGGGCAGGAGCGCGTCGGTGTCGTTGGGTGTCATCCCATCGAGGCTCGCCGCACGCTTGCCGGCGCCACGCTTGCCGGCCATGCGGCGATCGACCTCGTCGCCAAAGACATGACGGGCGATGGAGAGAAGCCATGTGCTGAACCGCACGCCTCGTGTCGGATCGAAGCGCTCGATCGACCCGGAGAGTTGGGCCAGAGTCTCCTGGGTGAGGTCGCGGGCCGTCTCGGCGCCGATGGAGCCGCGACCCCACTTGGCGAAGTGGGCGCGGATCACGGGACCGAACACCTCCCAGAGCTCAAACCAGGCGGCCTCCTCGCGATTCCGAAGGCGATCAATGAAGGTGGTGGTAATGGGGTGGAGCATGATCACGCCCGCTGCTTGGGAGGCCCGCCGTCGGTCTTTCAAAGTGTACGGCCCGGTTCTGCGGACGCTTCAGAAGAGTGCATTCAGAAGGAGCAAACTCCACATCTGCACAAATTGCGGACCGTGGTGAAAGGCTCAGAAAGGCTCCCCCAATCACCGGGCAACGGAGCACCCGGTCCGTCGCCCACGGTGGCGCGACGACAACCGGGCCCGAAAGGAGCCTTCCATGTGCGTGACTCGTTCTCTTCTTCGCTGGTCGCTCATCGCCGGACTCGGCTTGGGCGCCGTTGCCCTTGTCGTGGGTCCGCAGCGTGTCGGCGCGGCCATGGCGCAGATCCGCAGCTGGGGGCAGAACACTGTTGATCGCTTCGTCGAGGACCCGGTGGCGCTGCGTCGTCAGCTTGAGCAGCTTGGCGCCGAGTATCCCGGACGCATTGGCCAGTTGCGAGGTGAGATGGCGCAACTGGACCGACAGATCCATCAACTTGAGCAGGACTGCGAGATCAGCCGTCGAGTCGTCGCGATGACCACGGCCGATCTCGACCAGGTCGATGCGGCGCTCGCCGGTTCATCGCCGGCGGTCGTCCGCACTCGCCTTGGCAGCTCAGATGGGTCGAGCCTGCGCGCCGAGGCGAAGCGCATCCAGCAGATCCGCGGCTCGCACCAGGATCGCCTTCACGGCGGCGAGCGCCAGCTCACCATGCTGCGTGATCAGCGAGCGAAGCTCGGTGCCGTGCTGTCGCGACTCGAGCGCGAGCATGCCGACTTCCAGATCAAGCTGGCGACGCTCGACCGTCAGATCGACGCCGTGGGTCGGAACCAGCGCCTGATCCAGATGGCGCAGGAGCAGGCGAAGGTCCTCGCCGAGTACGAGCGCGGCACGCGCGTCGGCAACCTCGGTCAGCTCGAGGGGCGACTTGAGCAGATCCGCATCGAGCAGGAGGCGAAGCTCGAGGTGCTGCTGCGGGCCGACGACAGCGATCCCTATGAATCCGCCGCGCGCGAAGCGTTGCGCAGCGAGCCTGCGACGACCGAGCGACCAGTGCTGCCCGCCGCCTCACTTCAGGCGAAGTTGAGCGGACCAGCGCCCGTCGGCGCCCTCCGTCCATGACATCCTGAGATCACGCGGTCGCAGGTTCCGAGTGGACAACTCGGGAGGAGGCGGCGGCTTCGAGGAATCCCCGGCGGAAGAGGACGAACCACGCTCCTCTCCGCCGGCTCCCGGAGCGCCGCCTCGTTCATTGGGGCGATTTCGAGGCGGAGGCCTCTGGCCGCTTCGCGGATTCGCGGGCGCCGGGTTCACGAGGAACAGCGGCGCCCGTCGCGCATCCTGAAGCTGATCGACCGGCACCTCGAAGGCCCCTTCATCATCGGCGCGCAGGATCGTGTCGCCGCCATGCACGCCCTCCAAGCGTTGCTCGAAGCGAGCCTCGAGCAACGCCGCCCGCAGCGATTCGAGATCCTGGGGGTACACCCCCTTCTCGCGGAGCGCAAGCACGCCCTCGGCCATGAACTCAAGCCGCTGCGCTGCCGCACGAAAGCTGCCCGGCCTCTGCGAGCCCGCAAAGGAGCGCCAGCGTTGTTCGAACTCCGCAAGGACGCGGTCATCCGTGCCCCCGAAGGCCATGCGAAAGGCGCTCACCGAGTCGCGCCCATCGTTGAGATGCCGAAGGTATGCGGAGAAGTTGCTGCTCAGGCGACCGCCTTCACCCCAGAGCAGGAACTGCACCATCGACGCCGCTTGAAGGTACTGATTCGACGCGCCGCCGGTGGTCACCGCCGAGTTCCATGTCCTGGAGTCGCGCGCAAGCAACTGGGCGAAGGGAATCACCTGCTCGTTGTCGATCAGCGCCTTCACCCGCGAAACGGTCCGCGGCGTCACCTGTCCCTCGATGACCGTGCCGTCGACCACCACCGCTTCACCGAAGTACTCGGCAAGACCTTCATTGGCCCACGGCGGGAGATTCCCCTCGAAGTACGAGTGCGCGACCTGGTGAAAGCCCTCGTGGCGAATGACATGTTCGATGCGGGTTCGCGGCAGATCACCGGTGAAGAAGGCGAGCCCGGACCCACGCGGCCCCACGAAGAACATGCCACCCGAACCCGCCGCGTTCACACCGAAGCGTGTGCGCAGCGTGTCGCGGTAGTCCTGAGGCGAAGCGAACATGTAGACCGTCAGGTGCTCCTGACCCCGGCGGCGAAGCCCCTGCATGAGCCGCGTGTACTCTCGGTACATCGTGTCAAGAAGATCGGCATAGGCCTTCGTCTCCGCGAACGCGAGATCGCTTCGAATCGTGTAGTGGCGACTGGTCGGGAGCGAGCGGCCCGGGCCCGGATCGGTCCGCTGCCACCATGACGGCGGTGGACCCTGCGGCGCAGCAGCCATCAGGAGCGCCATGCCGAGCAGGAGCACAACGCAGGACCAGCGAGGGAACGCCCTGCACGACGACGCGGCGTGGTGACACTGGGTGCGACCTCGTGCAGGAGTCGGCATGGGGCTGGCGATGCGCCTCGAGTGCACGATTCGAGTGTACGCGCGTCGTCGGAGCCGACTCCTATCGCTTCTATAGTGTGTCACGGTGACGGCCCACTCATCCAACCTCGCAGGGGTGCTCTCCGCGGCGCGCGGGCGCCTGATGGCCGTGCGCGTCGGACCGAGCGTGCTCTGGTGGATCACCGCCGCAGCTCTTGCGGCCGCGTGCGCCGCGCTCCTGCTGCGTTGGATGGGATTCGCGACATGGTGGCTCGCCGCATGGCCGGCCGTGGGCGCCCTCGTGGCACTCGTTCGCGGCTGGGCGTCGCGGATGACGCTGCTTGACGCCGCCGTCGCCGTTGATCACACGCATGGATTCAAGGACACGCTGTCCACCGCGTGGTCTGCGGATCGCGGGGCGCTCGTGGACGAGGCGTTCGCGGCGTTGCACCGGGAGCAGACGGGTCAGTGCTTGCGGCGCATCGATCTCTCGCGACTTGGAGGCATGCCCGCGGGAAGCACCATCGCAGCCAGCATCGGGTCGATCGTGCTCCTCGCTGTAGCGCTCGCGCTGCCGTGGCCAGCGGCGCGCGACGGTTTGGCTGTGAGGGAGTCGAGCGAGCGCATCGCCGCGCGGGAGCGCGAGCAAAGCGAACGCGACTTCACCGAGACTACGCCAGTCGATGAATTGCCCCAGCTCGCCGATCGCATCGAACAGTTGGCGCAGGATGGCGACCTTGCCGAGGCGGAGAAGGCTGTTGAGGAACTTGAGCGTCGCATGGAAGAACTCGCGCGGCGTCGACGCGAGCGCTCTGCGAGCGACCCATCGGCTGACCTCGATCGTCGTGAGCGGGAGGCGCTGCTCGACGGCGCTTCGCGCCTGGGCGAAGCTGCGGAAGCACTCGCCGCAGACTCAGTCGCGTTGCGCGGCGACGATGCGCGAGACGAACTCGCGACGGGTGACTTGCCTTCCGCGGACCCGGAGGCGCTTGCGCGGCGCGCCGAGGGAGCGCCCGAGACTACGGATGCAGGAGCGACGACGAACCCAGGCCCGCCGACGACCGCGGGCGAGGCACCGAAACCGAGCGACTCCCGACGGCCGGCCGAGCCTGAGGCGACGAATGCTCGCGTCGATGGCAAGGAGATGGAGAAGCCGACTCCGCCGAAGGACGCGACGGCAGCGGATCGCCCGGCGGATCCGCCGCGCTTGCAGGACGCGGATCGAGCTCGCGATTCGAAGGGTGCGGAGAGCCCGACAAGCGACTCCACCAACCGGCGCGATGGCGGGACGACCCCGGCGCCTGAGAAGCCTGAGGCGTCGGAAGCGAACGACTCGTCCAGCGGTCGGGAGAAGGGCGAGACGCCCGAGCGCCATGACCCGGCATCGGCACGCGATTCCCGCGATTCGGCGTCCAAAGGCGAGCGCCGCGATTCGACCGGCAACGAACCAAACGGCGAGCCGCAGCGGAGCCGTGGAACCCGCGACCAGCAAGGTGCGCCCGGCGAGCGAGGGGCGTCGACGCGAGATCCACGCAACGAACGAGAGACGACGGCCAAGAGAGATCAGCCCGGCGAGCGAGAGGCGTCGGCGCGAGATACGCGCGGCGAGCGAGAGACCACGACAAAGGGAGATCAGCCCGGCGAGCGGGAGGCGACGCCCGCGAGCGGTCCGCGTGAGAGCGCTCGTCGCGAAGGGTCCGAGACGCGAGAGGGACGAGAGCAACAGAAGAGTGGTGATCGCGCCGATCGCGCCAACCAAACCGAGCAGCGCGAGGTCCGCGAGCGAGATCCCGCCAAGGCTCCCGATTCGCGGGAGATGATGGAACGCGAGCCCTCGGACGGCGAATGTGACGGTGGCGCCGCCTCCGACGACGATGCTTCGTCGCGCCGATCCCCACGGGAACCGCGAAGCGAGGGCGAACGGCGCGAGGAGCTTCGCAGGCGGCTCGAGGAACTCTCGCGAGAGCTGGGAGATCAGGCGTCTCGAGCTGGCGACCGCGCCGAGGACCGCGGCGCGCCGTCGCCCGAGCACAATGGCGCCGATCGCCGTGATCGCTCGCCGATGACCGCGAGCGAGTCAGACGATCCTTCAACGGCGGAAGGTGCCACGCGCGCCGCTCGTCCCGATGGACGGCCCGGTCAGTCGCGCATCGCCGGAACTGGTGACGGCGCTGCGGTTGATGGAGTGACCGACGGTGGCCGGAACACTCCGCGCACCATCTACGAGGTCGACGCCACGGGCGCAGGGGCCCCACCCACCGGCGAACTCGAAGGCTTCGCGCCGCGGGATGCCGCCGCACCGGCGCTTGATGGAACGAAGGTCCCCATGCCGACCGGTCGCGGAGCGACAGGGACTCGATCACCCACGATCGATCCCTCGGTGGCCCCCCGCTTCCGCCCGCTGCTCGAACGCTACTTCGAACGCGTGCGCAGCGCGCCTTCCGCACCTGTTGATCGCTCTCCCGGAACTGGGCCGTGACACTCCGGTTCGATGAGCCAGCGTGGTTCTGGGCGCTTCTGCTGCTGCCGCCCCTGCTGGTCACCTGGTTCGCGCTGGGACGACTCGCTGCCGGGCGCCGCAGCGCCGCCGTGCTTCTTCGCGTGCTTGCGGTGGCCGCGGTGGTGATGTCGCTCGCGCGACCTCAACTT
Organism: Phycisphaeraceae bacterium; assembly: GCA_019636735.1. Classification (NCBI taxonomy): domain Bacteria; kingdom Pseudomonadati; phylum Planctomycetota; class Phycisphaerae; order Phycisphaerales; family Phycisphaeraceae; species Phycisphaeraceae bacterium. The sequence continues at coordinate 66,868 of JAHBWY010000002.1, read as the reverse complement.
CTGGCCACGCAGGAGTCGATCGCCGTTGTCGGCGTCCTTGATGTGAGCGGGTCAATGGTCCGCTTTGCAGAGACGCCTCCCGACGAGCTGCGCCAGGCGTTCATGCGCGCCGCGTCGACCAAGGCTCCGCAGGATCGCGTCGGCCTCGTTCTCTTCGACGGACGGGCCCGCGCCGCGATGATCCCCACGGCCCTTCCGCGATCGCTCGATGCCGTCGATGGTGCCTTGCATGACGGCACGGCGCTTAGCGAAGCCGTGGCGCTCGCCCGTGCATTGATCCCCGCGGGCGAGGGAGGCCGACTGGTGGTCATCAGCGACGGCCTCGAAACGATCGGCCGAAGCGAAGCGGTGGCCGAGCTGCTGGCCACCGATCGAATCGCGGTCGACACCGTGCTGGTGCCGCTTGCCCCGCTCGACGATGTGGCCATCGATAGCTTCGACCTTCCCGCGACGGCACTTCCGCGCTCGGTCATCTCCACGCTCGTGACGCTTCGCGCGACGGCACCGACCACGGGCACCGTGCGCTTCCTTCGTGACGGGCGCCCCCTTCCTCTTCAAGGCTCAGGTGCTGGCGGCGATGGTCTCTCCGTCGAACTCGCGCCGGGCACGACGACCATCCGAGTGCAGCTTCCCATTGGTGATGGTCCAGTTCACCAGCTCGATGTCGTCTTCGAGCCCGATGATCCCGATGCCGATCGCATCGTCGAGAACAGCCGCGCCCGGCGCGTGGTGGCGGTGCCTGCCGGGCGAAGTGTGCTCGCGCTCGGGCGCGAGGGTGCCGCGAGCCCCGGCGATGCGTGGCTCGAAGCTGCGGGCTTTGACATCCGTCGCCTTCCCGCCGATGCCCTGCCGGAAGATCCGCTCTGGCTCGCTGGGTTCGACCTTGTGCTCCTTGACAATGTCTCCGCCGCCGAACTCTCGCCTTCTGCGCAGCAGTTGATCGTCGACCATGTGCAGCGGATCGGAGGTGGCTTGATCTGCACCGGTGGTCCGAACTCCTTTGCGCCGGGCGGATGGAAGGGCTCCCAGATTGCCCAACTGCTCCCAGTCGAGATCGAACCGCCGGGAGAGAAGCGGCGACCGCGGACGGCCGTCGTCTTCGTGATCGATCGCTCCGGGTCGATGCGCGCGCCGGTGGCCGGTGCTCGCGCAACTCAGCAGGAAGTGGCCAATGAAGCGACGGTGCTCGCCATCGAGAGCATCGGCCCCCGCGCATATGTGGGTGTCATCGCCTTCGACAGTGTGCCCTCGACCATCGTGCCGATCGCGCCGCTCGATGACCCCGCGTCAGCGGTCGCCCGCGTGCGGCGAATCACCCCCGATGGCGGTACCGCGATCGGTGCGGCCCTCCGCGCCGCACTGGATGCGCTCGACACAGTGACCGATGTCGATCGTCGCATGGTGGTACTCCTGACCGACGGCGTCGGGAGTGACGGGCGGCTGCTCGTGCAGCAGACGGAGCGCGCCGCGAAATCGGGCGTCGCCGTCACGACCATCGCCATCGGCGATCAGACTGATGACGCCTCACTTGATCGAGTGGCACAGGCGACGGGTGGCCTCTTCCGATCGGTCCGCAATCCTCGCGTGCTGCCCCGCGTGCTCATCGAGTCTGTGCAGGTGCTCAATCGACCTCTTCTGCGCGAGGGCGTGATCGAGGTGACGCCGGTCGGCTTGGACGAGGCCGCGCTTCTGCTCGCCTCCGCACCGGCGCTCCGGGGGACGGTCATTCTCGGCCCGCTCCGCTCCGCCGATGCGACGCTTGATGCGCAGAGCGACCTCGGCGAGCCACTCGTGGCTCGATGGCCCGCCGGTGTCGGACGCGTGGCCGTCTTCGCATCGGAGTTCAGCGGACCGTGGTCGGAGCCATGGCAGCAGTGGAGCGGTGCCGCCGCCTTCTGGGAGAGGATGGCGCGATGGGCGGCCCGCTCGCCCACTTCCGCGCCAGTGGCCGCCGAAGCGCGCATTGAGGATGGCCGCTTCGTGGTCACACTCGAAGCGGCCGCCGCTGATGCCATCTCCGGCGCAGTCGTGGATGGAATCGCCCGTTCCCCCCAAGGCGATCGCGTGCCATTCTCTCTCAGGCGCGTGGCGCCGCGTCGCTTTGTTGGAACAACCGAAGCGACCGAGAGCGGACCGTGGCTCGCCGTGCTTTCCCCGCGCGGCGTCGATGGACCACTTCCACCAATGCTCGCCGCAGCGGTGGCGCCCGAGGGCATCGAGTACGAGCGCCATGAGGCCGACGCAGCGCCACTCCGCGCCCTGCAAGTTGCCACCGGCGGACGCGAGATTCCGTTGAGTGAACTCGCCTCGACCAATCTCTTCGTTCGAGATGGCCTGCAACTCGGTGTGCGGGAGCGAAGTCTGTCGGCGCTGCTGCTGATGCTCGCGGGCCTTCTCTTCGTCGCCGATGCGGCGCTTCGGCGCTTCGCGCTGCGCAAGCAGATGATCGCAGAGGCGATCACGATCACCCAAGCGCAGGGGCGCGAGGCTGCGGCGCTCGCCTCCAGCCGACCGTCGCGCGGCTCAGCCCGTTCGCGATCGGACACTACAGATGGCGGAACCGGGGATGAAGTCTCCGCGCCAGCGCCTGCGCGCGATCGAGCCGCCGCACCGGCCGTGGCACCCGAGCCTCGCCGTCGCTCCGTTGAGGATGCTCCCCTGCCACAGGTCGCCGCCGCGCCGTCGGCCGACGAAATCAAGGCGGCCCTTGCCGCACTTCGGGGCGGCGGCGCAGCGGGAGCCGGGAGCACCAAGGGGGAGCGTGCATCGGACGCCTCGCCCACGACTGATGTGCCTTCCTCGGGCGGCCGCGAGGGGAATGAGAGCCTCGACGCGCTGCGACGGGCGCGGGATCGGTCGCGTATATTCCCGCCATGACTTTGACGACCCGATCGAGCCGCGACCGGCACATTGCATGGTGCTCCCACCGCGACTCGAAGCTGTCCCGACGCCGGGTGCTTCCGGCGTTGGCAACCCTGACGCTCCTGACGACACTCGCCGCCTGCTCGGCGCCGAACGGTTCATCGTCGGCGAACTCGAGCGCGGCGACCGGTGCGGATGCGACGACTGCCGCGCAGCAGCGCGTGGAGCAGCTTCGAAGTCAGCTCGATCGTGACCTCCTCGCCGGGCCAAGCGTCGCCGAAGGCCTCGGATATCGAACGCTTTGGCAGACTCGCATCAGCATGAGCCCGGGCGCCACGCTGCGCGGTGCCGACTGCACCCCCGAAGAAGTCTTCGTCTGGGACTCGAATGCGATCTTCACCCGCCTCAGGCCATCGAGTGGTGATGCGCTCTGGCAGGCGGCGAGCACGAGCCGGGTCGATCGCATCCTCTCCGTGCTGGCGATCGACATTGCGGGGGCGCCATCCCGTGTGGCGCTGCTGACCGACACGCAGTGCATGATTTTCGATGCGAGCAATGGAACCTTCGTTGATGTCCAGCGCTTCCGACGCATGGCCAATACGCCTGCGGCAGAGCGCCCGCCCTTCCTGATCTACGGCACGCAGGCTGGGCAGGTGGTCTGGCACGATTACATCATCGGTAGTGCCAGCCATGTTTCCGAGCAGGCGGGGCAGTTCATTCAGGCGCCTCGGCTCATCGGCAATGTCCTCGTCGCCGCGAGCACCGGTGGCGCCGTCGCGGCGTATCAGGCGTCGACTGGTCGCCTGATCTGGGAGCAGAGTCTCGGCGCGCGTATTGACGCCCGACCCGCGGCCAATGAGCGCGCCGTCTGGGTTCCGAGCCACGATCAGTACCTGAGCTGCCTTTCACTGAGCGATGGCCGCATTCTCTGGCGCTACTTCACTCAAGCGCGGATGTCGGAGAGTCCGACGCTTCTCCTGGACAGCCTCTACCTTCAGCTTCCGGGAGAGGGACTCGTGTCGTTTGACCCACTTTCGCCGGATCGCTTCGAGGGCACTGTGCGATGGCGCTCCCCCGAGGTGCGCGGCGACATCGTCGGCGCATGCCGCGCCGGGCTCGTCGCCTGGGACCCCGCGCTGCGTCGGCTGACCCTGCTCGAAGAGCGCACCGGCTCGATCATTCGTTCGTTCGATCTGCCCGGTGTCGTTGACCTCAACATGACCGAGCCGGTCGATGGCGACTTCGTGCTGGTCGGCGAGGATGGTCGTGTCCAGCGGCTGACCCCCATCGTGCGTCGGACCCAGGCGCGCTCGTGAGAGTGCAGAGGAGCGCCAGGTCATGAGTGGCGCCTCGTCGATCTCCCGCGCCCTTGTCTCGGTGCATGACAAGAGCGGCCTCATCGAACTCGTGCGCGGGTTGCAGGCGCACGGCGTGGAAGTGCTCTCGACCGGCGGCACCGCGCGGGCAATCGCCGAAGCGGGCGTGCCGGTCACGCCCATCGACGCTGTCACCGGGTTCCCGGAGATGCTGGACGGCCGGGTGAAGACGCTGCACCCCGCGGTCCATGGCGGCATTCTTCACCGGCGGGATGATCCGGCCCATGTCGCCGCGATTCATGCGCAGGGCATTCGCCCGATCGACCTCGTGATCGTCAATCTCTATCCCTTCGAGGCGACCATCGCCCGAAGCGGTGTCACCTTCGACGAGGTGATCGAGCAGATCGACATCGGCGGACCTTCGATGGTGCGCAGCGCCGCGAAGAACCACGCCTTCGTCACTGTCATCACTGACCCGTCGCAGTACGAGGGCCTGCTGTCTGAAATGCGGGAGCATGGCGGCGGAACCAGCGCGGCGTTCCGTCGAACCTGCGCCGCAGCGGCATTCGCCCGCACCGCGATCTATGACGGCGCCATCGCCGCATGGATGAGCGCGCAGAACGGTGCTGCGTATCCCCCTGTCCTTCTCATGCCCCTCGTGCTGGAGAGTGAACTCCGATACGGTGAGAACCCCCATCAGGCCGCCGCCGCCTATCGCGACCCCGCATGGCGCGGCGCGACGATCGTCGGCGGTCAGAGCCGCGGCGCGAAAGCGCTCTCCTACAACAATCTGCTCGATGCCTCGGCTGCCTTCGAAGCCGCGTGTGATCTCGCGCTGCTCGATGAGCGCCGAGTCGCGGCGTGCGTGGTGAAGCACACGAATCCCTGCGGCGCCGCGCTGGCGGTCACCGCGCGCGATGCCTGCATGGCGGCGTGGGCGGGCGATCCGCTTGCGGCATATGGCGGAATTGTGGCGCTCTCCGCGGAGCTTGACCTCGACGCGGCGGAGGCGCTCGCCGAGGGCGACCGCTTCGTGGAGGTGATCGTGGCACCATCGATCGCGCCAGAAGCGCGGGAGCGTCTCGCTGCGCGATGGAAGAACCTGCGGCTCGTCGAAACCGGTCCGATCGAGCGAGCGCCAGCACCGCGCCAGGGCACCGCTGACTGGCAGGTTCGCTCCATTCTCGGAGGCTGGCTCGTCCAGGAGCGCGACGCGGCCATCGAAGATCCGGCGCACTACCACCACGCGGCGGGACCGGCTCCCTCGCCCGACACACTGCGCGAAGCCGCCTTCGCCATGACTGTCGCCAAGCACTTGAAGAGCAATGCCATCTGCGTCGTGCGGAATGGTGAGTTGCTCGGCGCAGGGGCCGGCCAGATGGACCGCGTCTCAGCCTGCGGTATCGCCGTGTCGAAGGCGACTCAGCGCCTCGGGGAGTCATCCTCGATGCCCGCGGTTGCCGCGTCCGACGCCTTCTTCCCCTTTGCGGACGGCCCGCGTGTGCTCATCGACGCCGGCGTGCGCGTCATCGTGCATCCCGGCGGCAGCAAGCGCGACGAGGAGACCTTCGCGCTCTGCAACGAGCGCGGCGTGACCTGCCTCATCACTGGTCGGCGCCACTTCCGTCACTGACGCGCCGTCGCCGCCGCGACCGAACGCGGTTGGCGAGGTGGCAGCGGATACTTCGAGACAAACTCGGGCTTCAGGAAGAAGTAGTACATGGTGCCCTCGGCGTACTGGCCGCCCGCAATGATCTCTGCGGCCTTGCCCTGCCCCATGTAGATGTCGCCTCGACCTGGCGCCTTGATCGCGCCACCCGTGTCCTGATCGAGCATGAAACGCCGGAAAGTCTGCTGCTGCCCGCCGAAGTTGATCGACTTCGTGTCGACATAGACGACGCCACCCGGCGGATAGACCTTCTTATCCGTGGCGAGCGTCTCCTTCTCTGTGACGCGCACGCCGAGACTGCCCGCGGGCCAGTTGCTTCCGTCATAGGTGGTGAAGAAGACCATGTTCTCGTTCCGCCACATGAGGTTCAGCACGGTGTGGGGATCGCGCTGGTACTCATCCATGATGGCCTTCAGGCTGATCTTGTCGCGAGCGATGATGCCCTCCTCGATCATCGACTTGCCGAGCCCGACATAGGGGCGCCCAGTCTTGCCTGCGTACCCGATGAACATGTTCGTGTTGTCGGGCAGGAGGATCTTTGCGCTGCCGTTCACCTCCACGATGTAGACATCGAGCGGTGAGCGCAGCCAGACCAGTTCATTGCCTTCGAAGGCGTTGCTCTGGAGCAACTCGCGGCGCGAGGGCCACTCGCCGATCGAGCCGTCGGCGCGACGACGACCCTGCGGTTCTCCTGTGAAGGAGTCGGTCACAAGATCAGACGGCCGCTTGTAAACGGGGAAGCTGAACTCAGCGCTGCGCGTGAGGCTGCCTCGGAACTCCGGTGTGTAGTACCCCGTGAAGAGCACCACACCCTGACCGTTGTAGCCCACTGTCTGCCAGACATCGAACTCTCGACGGATGCGCTCGATGAACGCGGCTTCGCTCGTCTCCTCGCGCACGATCTGGCGGAACGCGACCACGCTCGCTGCCGCCTGCTCCCATGACGCGTAGAAGTCCCACGGCGCGAGGCGCTGCTTGCTCGACGGCGCCTGGAAGAACTCGATGCTGCGATCGAGCGCCTGGTAAAGAAACGGATCGCGCACGCGCCACGCGGCACCGAGATCGGGCCATGGGTCGTCAGGACCCAGCTTGCGCAGGGCGCGTTCACCGGGGAGAAGCTCTCGGGAATAATCCGGGCCCGCTCCGGGCACCGGCTCCGGATCGCTCTTGCATCCTGCGAGCGCCACTGCGGCTGCGAGAAGCGCCGCACCGAAAAGTCTGCATCCTTGCATGCCCAAAAGATACCCATGCCGATGAAAACAGGGCAACATGCGCGACTGAAGCCCGCCCCGCTATGATTGCGGTGACCGTCTCCCCGGAGCCCCCATGAACGGATTCGACCTGCCTCTTGGCCCCTCGCTGATGCTCGGCTTCTGGACCCCCGGGTTCTGGGAGATCCTTCTCATTCTGATGGCGGGCCTGCTGCTCTTTGGTCGGAGGCTTCCCGAGGTGGGCCGCAGCTTGGGGCGGAGCATCGTCGAGTTCAAGCAGGGCATGCGCGATGTGAAGAGCGAAATCGATCGTGAGCCCTCCCGAGAGCCGGCCGATCCGCGTCGAATTCCAACGCGCGGAGACGCCGTGCCACGCTCGACCGTGGAGGCCGATGAGGCCCACGCCGACCGCTCCTGATTCGCCTTCGGCATTCGATGACCGGGTCGCCGTGATGGCGCTGGCCCTTGTGGAGGGCGCCACACCGCGGCGAGTGGATGGCCTGCGCGGTCATGACCTCGATGAGCGGGCCATTGAGCGGTTGCGCGTGCTCCCCGAGGGCCGCGCCGTCGAAGCCGTCTTGCAGCAGTTGGGTGCCTGGCCTCGATCGATGCTGCGCCTTGCCATTGCGATCGCGGTGGTGCTCGTCGCGCTCGGCAGTGCAGCGCTTGTGACAAGCACCGGCGCCGTCAGCGTGCCGGCCGTGCTCATGGGAACGCTCGGACTTCAGACGGTTCTGCTGATCCTCTGGCTTCTCTCACTCTGTCCGGGGACAGGCCCCCTGCTTCGACGCATCTTTGCGTGGGCGCTGATCGGACCGGCTCGCACGATACGCCGTTTCGGTGCGGAGGTCGGTGAGCGGTGGAGCACTCCCGAGGCGATCTCCGAGTGGATCGGCCGCTGGCGCCGGGGCAGCGAGCGCGATCACGCAGCGGTCTATGCGTCGATGGAAGCGCTCTCGATGGCGTATGCCCCGCGCCGAGGTCTGCTTGCGGCGCTGGTCTATGGCGTCTGGTCCAACGCCGCGTGGCTCGCGGCCAACGCGCTGATGCTCGTGGTGCTCGCGATGCAGCTTCTTCGAAGCCGCACCTACACGCTCCACAGCGGGCTCATCAGTCCGGAGCTTTCGCGATCGTGGATCGAGCCGCTCGTGACGACGCTCTCCACACTCATGCCTGCATCGATGCTGCCCGATGCCGAAGCGCTCTCGCGAGCGGCGCTTGATCCCGGCGGCATTGCGCCCGACAGTTGGCGCTGGGGCACGCTCATTCTTGCGACGGTCGTGCTGCTCGGAGTGGTGCCGAGAACGCTGGCCCTGTTCCTTGCGCTCGTGCTATTGCCGGTCGCAAGGCGGCGGTGGCGCATCCCATGGGATGACGCTCGACTCGCGGCGACTCAGGGTGTGATTGAAGCGTCGCTGCCCCCGGTCACGATTCTCGCTCGGGAGCGCCCCGCGGACGACTCGGTACACAACGCAGCCCCAGGGTTCGCGCGATCACCGGGAGCCATGGTCAATGCGACCTCTGCGGCGTTTGTCGCGGAGCCGACGCGAGGCGCCTCGGCCGAGGTCCGTGGTCGGCCCGGCGCATGCCTCGCCTTTCTTCGGTTGGGTGATGCGTCGGCCGTGCAGTGCTTCCTTCGCTCTGTTCGCACCGATGCCGCGCACGAAGGCGCGCTGGCTTCAGCCATTGACCTCGGCTGTCTCACGGATGGCGGATTGGACGCCGCCGAGCGTGCTGCGGCGCAACTCGCGCATGAGCAACCTGCGCTGCTGCTCCTTCTTTGTGCGCTCTCGATGGCACCGCGCCGTGGCGTTGCCGATCTGCTTGATCCTCTGCGTCGTGTGGCTTCCGTCGAGGTTGCCGCCGTGCTGAGCGGCGCCGCCCCGTTGCGACGCGGCGGTGCGCCCGAAGATCTCGAGCGGACCATTCACTCATGGCGCAGTGTGCTTGAGCGCAGCGGAGTGCGGCGGATCATCGAACTGGATGGCGCACTCCCCTCCCCACGCATCGACGAGCTCTGCGCCGGCCTGCGATCCGGGCATGTCATCGCCACCGCGCGGGTCGGACGGCTGGAGAGTGCGCTTGGGGCCATCGCTGACGCGATCGCCTCGTGGGGCGATCGAACCTTGACCGGCGACGACGCACGGCGTCTTCTCAACCGGATTGGCGCGATCTACGGCGCTCCGAACATCACCGACGAGGCACCGTTCATCATGTCGAGGCACGATCCGTTGACGGCCGGCGAGGTCGTCGCAGCCCGGGCGATTGACCTCGCCGAGCGGAGCACCGGATTCGCCACGCTCGAGGCACGGAGGCGCGGCGAGGCCCTTCGTGCTGCGGCGATCGATGATGCGCTGGCGCTCGCGGTGGAATTGGAGCTTCAGGGCTGCGGCGAGGTCCTGATCTCCCGCGCTGTGCAGGCGGTCCGCACCGCATGGTCGGCACACGGTGACAATCAGGCTCACACGCAGGTCGCTCTTCGCGCGGTCGCGTCGATCATGGACGACTCCGGAGTCGCCTCTCATGGCTGAGCCGCTGCTGATCGGAGTTGTCGGCCAGGTGAACGCGGGGAAGAGCAGCGTGCATGAGTCGCTCCTTCGCTATCGCGATCCTCAGGCCGTGAGCGCCGAGCCAGGCTGGACGCGCGAAGTGCGCGCGATGGACCTTCGCGTCTCTGCCGATGGCGACAACCGAATCGGCCAGGGCCATGGCCGTGGCGAAGTGGCCGCGCGACTCCTTGACTTCCCGGGATTCCAGCGGATCGAGGCGCTCGAACGCATGGTGGATCGCACGCTGCCGAAGGTTGGCGCAGCCGCAGACACGAACGCGGAGCCGACTGCCCGTCCGAGCGAAGCCGACATGGAGCGTCTCCTGCAGGAGATGCGGAAGGAAGGTGACTTCCGGCACGAGGAGCTGGTGACAGAGGGCGCCCGACGATGCCAGGTGCTCCTGCTCGTGGTGGACACGCGCGAAGCGCCGAGCAGCGCGTTTGAGAGCGAGCGACGACTCCTGACGCGGTTGACCGGGCTCAAGCCCATCATCCTGCTCAATTGCACCGCGCATCAGGCATCGCGCGTGGCTGCATGGCAGGAGGCGCTTCGAGCCGACACCGAGCCAGCCCTGCCCTTTGACGCGTGGCATCTTGCGTGGGCGCATGAATTGGCGCTGTGGCGCCGGGTGCTCGCCCGAGTTGCCGCGTCGCCGGCGCATGCCGCCATCGCTCGGGCGATCCTTCATGATCGCGAGCGTCACCGAGCGGAGGCGGATGAAGCCGTCGCGCTCCAGATTGCCGATCTCCTGATCGATGTCGCGGCTGCGCGACGACCCGTGGAACACGCTGACGACAGGAGGGAGCGCCTGGAGGCCGCCCGCGAGCTGATGGAGCGGGCGCGGCGCCGCGAGCAACTCTGTTTCGAAGCCACGCTCTCGCGCCTGGGCTTCCGCAAGGGCGACGCGGTACTGGAAGCGCTCGGCGCGGGCGACGACGCCGCGCTCTCTGATCCATGGTCCGCGAGGGAGATCGCTCGGCGCATGCCGGGCCTCGTCAAGGGGCTCGCCGCCGGAGCTGCGGTGGGAACCGGCGTTGGCGCAGCCACCGGTTTCGTCGTCGATCTCGCCACGATGTTCACGACGATCGGTGCCGCGACGGCGCTCGGTGCCAAGCTCGGTGCTGCCGCCGGCGCGGTCGCAGGCGGCGCATGGGCCATTCGAGACAAGCTCGTCGAACTTCCGCAACTCGGAACGAAGGATGCTCGCCTCTCGCGGGAGGCGATTGAGCTGCTCGCGCTTCGACAGGTGGAAATGTCGCTGGGACTCTTTGGCCGCGGACATGCCGCGCTCGATGTCGCACCGGTCCGCGCGGCGGCGGGCATCGCCCTCGGTGCCGATCAGCGCAGCGCCGTGATCGACATTGTCGGAGGTTTGGTGCAGCACGCTCGGCCCGCGCGATGGAGCACGCTCAACGGGCCCGTCGCGCTCGATGCTTCCGACCGGGTCCGCGCGGTCCGCGACACCCAGCGGCGGCTGGTGGCCGTCCTTGGTTCAGCCGATGGGATCGACGAATCCGAGCCGCCCGCGGCCCCATGAGCAAAACGGCCGAAGACCGGCCGGCCTCCGTCGCATCCACGCAACGGTAAGCTCCCGCCTCCGGCGCCGCAGGCCGCGCAGCGCCGTGACCCACCAGTTGGACATCGCGCCCAGAAAGTTCGAGACATGTTGACTCTCCTCAGGCTCTTCGGTCCTGTCTCGCTCCTTGGCGGCTTGCTCCTGATGGCTGGTTGCGGCGAGCCGCTTCGGCCGGTCCTGGACCCCGCGGAGTTCAAGGCGCGCATCGAGCGCGACAATGCCGCCATGGCTGCGGTCATGGAGGACTCGGTCAGCCGGATCATGCAGCGCGTCGAACAACGCATGGCCGAGGGGAAGGAGACGACCATCAACTTCCTCGCCATCTCCGGCGGTGGAGACTGGGGTGCGTTTGGATCCGGGTTCCTGGTGGGCTGGGGCGAAGCACCCGATCCCCAGTATCGCCGTCCCGATTTCGATGCGGTCACTGGTGTGAGCACCGGTGCGCTGCTGGCACCGTTCGTCTTTGTCGGCACCGATGAGGCGGTGATGGAGGTGGACACCTTCTATCGGAATCCCGAGACCTCATGGATCAAGTCGCGGGGCCTCCTCTTCTTCATGCCATGGAATCCATCGTTCCTGACCATTCCCGGTCTGCGCGAGGACATCGAGAACAGCGCCACCCGGGAGTTCGTCTCCGCCATGGCGGAGCAGTCCCGCAAGGGCAAGGTGCTTATCATCAGTGCGACCGATGTCGACCTCGGGCGCCAGCGATTCTGGGGCATCGGGCCGCTCGCCGAGGCTGCCGAGTCCACGGGCGACCTGAAGTCGGTCACCAGATACATGCTGGCGTCGTCGGCGATTCCTGTCGCGTTTCCACCGGTCGAGATCGACGATGGGCTCTACATCGATGGCGGTGTCACGGCCAATGTCTTCCTGCGTCTGAACACTCAAGATCCGCACTCGTTCCTTCAGCGCTGGATGCAGAAGCACCCCGGTGTCCCTGTTCCCAAGGTGCGATATTGGGTCATCGTGAACAACCAGCTCGAGCAGAGCCCGGCGACGGTACAGCGGCGGTGGCCGGTCATCCTGACCCCTTCGCTCAACACCTCGACGCGGTCGGCGACCATCGCGCAGATTCAGCTCCTCGCCACAGAGGCCTACTACGCCAATAGTCGCTACGGCACCAATATCGAGCTGCGCGTGGTGGCGATCCCCAATGACTGGCGGCCTCCAGTGGATGGCATCTTTGAGAAGGAGACGATGCGTTCCCTGAGTGACCTCGGCCGGAAGATGGGCGCAGATCCATCTTCGTGGCAGTTGTGGGCGGCGCCGTCGGGCCTTGGGCTCACGCCGATCTACGCGCCGTAGTCCTCGCGGCAGCGTCGTGGCCGAAGGGAGCGTCGTCGCTGCGCCGTTCAGCCCGTCCACCCCCCCAGCACGATGCTGATGTCGGCGCCATTGACGACTCCGTCACCATTCAAGTCAGGCGCGCATCCGGCGCACGCACCCCAGGCTCCCAGGATGATCGCGAGGTCGGCGCCGTTGATGTGACTGTCGCAGTTGAAGTCGCCCAGCAGGCCGCCCACCGCGACCGCAACGGTGACTCCCTGACCGTTGACCTTGCCATCGCTCGGTGTCACGGTGCAGGTGAGAAGTGCACCGCACGACGCGCTGTTCCGCGGAATGGCATCGGAGTGCGCCGCGGTCGTCACATCGCGAAGGACTTCCGAACCCCGCTTCCAGACATATCGGTAGCGGACGACATCCCAGTCGAGGTCTTCCTTGGCGCCTTGCGTAAGCACGCGGCAGAAGATGACATCCTGCGGCTGCGGACTCGCCGGATCAAAGGCGGCACCAATCGGCTCAGGCGGCCGATTGAAGGCTGGATCGATCGAGGTGACCATCTCGAAGGGCGCGTCGATCATGAGTTGCCCGTTCAGCTCGAATCGCAGTCTCCATGTGCCGACCATGGGCTGAAGCCAGTCGACGGGCCACGCGAACCAGTTTGACAGCGAACGGAATGACTCCGGGTTTCCCCAGTTCCATGTGGCGTCGTCGGCCAGTGAACCGTCGGGCCTGGTGAATGTCACTCGGATCTGGCACTCGGCCGGGAAGTTCCAGACGAACCACCAGAAGACCACCTCGCTGTCCGTCGTTGCAATCTGCGAGTCGGTCGGCAGCGGCCATGGTTCCCACCACGGCTGAGGAAGATTGAAGAGGTTCGTGCGCGTGATGCCAAAGTCGAAGAGAAGGAGCGCTTCGGTGTCGAGCGGGGACTGATCGAGGAAGTCGCTCGGCCCGGGATTGCAGGCGCCGTGAAATGGCTCGTGAACCTCCCAGCCATTGGGCCCGTTCCGCATGGTCTGAAAGTGAAGGTGGGGTCCCCAACTGTTGCCACTCGAACCGACCATGCCGATCTGCTGCCCGGCGACCACGCTCTCTCCCAAGGTCACGGGGATCGAGTCCTTCTTGAGATGCCAGTACTGACTCTCAAAGCCGTCGCCGTGATCGAGAATCACCAGATTCCCAAGCCAACCGCCGCTGGTGTTCGTGTCCGGGAGACCGTCGTTGACAAAGACGACCACGCCGTCGCGCGCGGCAAAGACTGGGACTCCGATGAACTGTTCGGCGAAGCTGCGGAGAGTGGAGTCGGTGCCCTCATGGCCGTCATAGGTGAACGGCCGGCACTTCCAGTCGTGGAATGAGCCCGACGCGGGATCAAGGTCGACGAAGCCGCCGTTCATGAAGTCGGACCCATTGGTGCCCGCCATTGGATAGAAGCGATACATCGGAGTCGATGCGACATCCCCGTCGCCAGCGACGCCACCTTCCGGCGCGTCAAGCTTGGAGCCCGGCGGGTGCTCCAGGACGATCGGCGGCGCAGGAAGGACGAGGGTCTTTCGATTCGCTTCCACCTTGGTGCGCACAAACTCGAGCACTTCACGAGGGACGCACTGGTGACCATCATGGGCGAGGGCTGCAGGCGTGAGCGTGGCGACAATCGCAATGGCGAGCGGCTTGGCAATGGCAGGCAGCCCCCCACACGCCGAACCACTCCTCCAGACAGACCTGACCCGCCTCAAGGTGACGGAGCGGTCAGGACGCTTCGGGGAAGTCGAATCGCAATCTGGGCAGCGCATGACACCCATCATGCCATGACGGCCGAAGCCCCCCAAGAAAATCCTCTGAGTCAACGCGCCCGCGAGTTGGGTGAGCGCACAAACAAGCCCCGCGTGGTGCGTCAGCCGAAGCCAAGCGCAGCCGCGGGGCTATTGGCCGGAGTCTAATCCGGCAACTGGACAAGTCAAGGGACCGTCTCACGCCAGAAGTTGCGGCGGGCGTCAAGGCGGTGATTCGAGGATTGGAGCGGCGGGGCCTGCTGATGCCCAGCCGTCTGCGATTCTCCAGCACCGGCTCGGCGTATCGGGATGTGCCGTGGGTGCCGTTGCAGCTCCGATTCCGAGTCGGAGAGTCATCCACCGTCGGCAGCCAGCGCGTCGTTGGACCGCGACGCGCAGCTTGTGGAGGTCCGAGTGTCGCCGCAGGGCGATCCGCGGGCGGCGGAGTTCGGTGTGGATCCGCAGGCGGTGGCCGGGATGCGCCGTCCGCTGCTGGTGCGCATGCTCAAAGATCCCGGCGCGCCCGGTGACCTGTCACGCAGTCTGAACGAGCGCTTGCAGGCCGGCAAGAGCGCCGTGGTCGACTCGGCCAGCAGGGCGCACTTGCTGACGGAGGAGATCGTCCGGTACGTCGCGGCAACGGTGACGGATGAGGATGGTGCCAGCACGCTCCGCGCATCGATCCGCGCCCTGCCGGTCGCGTCGCATCAGCGGCTCATGGAGATGATGCGCGCCGTCGGCGCATGGAACCAGTCGGAGGCGGCTCGATTCATAGACGAGGACGGGCGCATCGATGCTGACGGCGTCGACTCGCTCGAGCAGATGCTCACGGCGCTCTCGATCACGGGCCCGGATGTCGCCGGGACGCTCATGAGCGCCGGGCCTGCGATGCGCGCGAAGCTGGCCACGGCTACACCGCGGTTGATGGCCGCCAAGGCTGAGGGGCTGCCGGTGGCCGACCAACTACGGCAAGCGCTGTACTGGGTGGCGGCGAGTCGTGCCGCCTGGAAAGAGTCGCGGATCCCCGCTGGGGACTACTACCTGGACCAGGGTGCCATCTCGAGGCCACCATGGCACGGCGACCCGGTGGTGGCGACACTGGCCTACGCCGCGGACAAGCTGGGGCCGCGCGTGTTCGCGTCGGCCATCGGCTCGATCGTGGACATGTCCGGCACCAGCGTGTTCAGTCCCGAGCCGCAGCCGTTCGAGCAGGCTGTCGCTGCGGCGCTGCTCGAGCGCCTGCCGGAGCGCATGGTGCAGTCGCTGGGAGACCCTGCGACATGGCGGTTCAGCACGCCCGACCACGCCGGGCGGGCGGATGACGGCGATGCATCGGCGGTGCAGTTCTCGCGGCTGTCCGACGCCCCCGGGCTGCTGTTGTTGCACAACCTCACGCTCGCCAACCTGCGCCATGCGGCGCGGATGGGTGGCCTGCCGGTGCCGAGCCTCGCGGTGACGCGCGATGATGCTCCGATCACGGACTTCGGGGAGCTCGCACTCCTCGCGGATCCGAGCCTTCTCGATCGCAGCGACACGCACACCTTCGACGCGGACATCTATTCACCGCGGTATCCGCAGGTGACTTACACCGTGAGCCGTCCGCAGCTCATGGCGGCATTCGAATCGCTGCGAGAGGCGCAGACGGAGCTCACCGGCAAGGCTTGGATGGACTTCGACGAGGCGGATGTGCGCCGCAAGGGGATCGAGGCGTTTACGGACGACACTGCGGTACGCCTGGCGTTCCTGCGTGACACCAATCGCGCGCCGGACCTCGCCGGCGAATCGAACCGGCGTGCCGCGGTCGATCAGCGGATTCGGGCGGGTGAAGGGCTCTATGACGAGCTTCGCGCCTGGGCGGAACGCCGGTTCGGCAACATCATCACGAACGAGCGCATCATCCGGGAGAGTGTCGCGGGGAACAGGCGGGAGGAGCCGCACACGCTCGAGCGCGTCGTCCGCGCCATGAAGCGCAACCTGCGCGGCTCGGACGGCATGAGCATCTTCGGCATGGAACCGATCAGGGCGCTGGTCTCCAACCGTCTGCGCAGCAAGCGGGCGGTGCAAGCCCAGCGCGCGAGGCTCATGCCGGAGGCCGCGATCATCGGCAAGGACGGCGTCAAGGAACAGATGAATGCTCGCTTCTTCCAGTGGGCGGATGGACTGCGTGCGCAATGGCCGGCGTGGAGCGCTCCCAGCGCCGCAGATCGCTTCGGGTACTACGACGCGGCGATGGAAGTGCTGGCCGAGATTGCGCGTGGTCGCAAGCCGGATTGGGTGAGTGTCCCGCCGGAGCAGATGGCCGAGGCCAGGCAGTTGCTCCAGGAGGTTGCGGCAGCGCCGACGGAATACTTCGAGGTCAAGCCATTGCGTGCCGTGCCGCTGCGAGAGTCCAAGGCGGCAGTGGCGCCAGCGCACTATGCGGCGACGGTCAGCGAGATCCTCGGGCCCGCCGGCGTGCCGGTCTACCACTACGACCAGGACGCCGGCCCGGAAGCCAGGGCCGAGGCGGTCCGGCAAGCCGCCACGGATCACTCTCTTCTGTTCAGCCGAGCGACCGATCAGGGGATCCAGATCGTGGACCTGTCGGCGCTCACGCTGGCGGCCGACCGCGAGAACCCGATCGGCCCAGGTGTCGCGAAGATGGTGCCGGAGTTGTCCCAGGAGCAGTTGGGCGCGGCGTTCGCGCATGCGAAGCCGTTGGCCGGTCGCAATGACCGCCTCGGCGTGATGCTCGATCACAATGGCCTGCTGATCCCCGTGCACTTCGTTGTCGATTCAAGATCCGGCAAGCCAGTGCAGATCCGCTACCCCAAAAAGCAAGCCCCGCTGGATGAGCTGGCCGGGGCCAAGCAAATCCGCGGGGCTATTGTCCAGAGTCTACGCCGGCAACTGAAGAAGTCAAGGGACCCGCTGCGATCAGATGTAGTGAAGGGCGTCAAGGCGGCGATCCGAGCAGTCTCGCAACGGGGCATGCCGCTCCCGCGCGGACTGCGCATCTCGAACACCGGCTCGGCGTATCTGGATGCGCCGTGGGTGCCGATGCTCCCGCGGCAGATGCGCGAGGCCCGGCAACCGAGGCGATGATTTCACCGGGCGGAATGGGCGTTGGGGGACTCGAACCCTCGACCTTGCGGGTGTGATCCGCACGCTCTAGCCAGCTGAGCTAAACGCCCGATCGAACACAAGAATGTACCCCGGCGGCGGCGGCGCCTCAAGCGGTGCGTCTTTTGCGGCTTGGCCCGCATTGGCGGGGGCCAGACGGACGGTCCTGACCACTCCCTTCTGCAAGTCGCCGCGCGGCGAGATTGCCGTGGGAACCGCCATGGGCCGCGCCCAATCGAACCTTCGTGTCACCGCAACGCGGCGGCGTTCATCCGCGATGCGTCACGCCGGTCAGAACCAGGCTTTCTTCTCGACCTGATAGGTCTGATAGAAGTCCTGATCGGACTTCGTGAGGTAGATGATTCCCTCAATGAAACCGATCAATCCACCGGCACCGCAGGTGACCGCGGAGATCACGATTCTGATGATCCCGCCACTCACATCGCCGAGCACGAAGCGGTGAAGTCCGAGGGATCCCAACACAATGCCCAAGACGCCCGCGAGAACCTTCTTGTTGTCCTGCGGAGCACCGCCTGGCCCACCAGAGGAGATTTGGCTCATGAACGGAATTCTACCGCGCCGGTAGTGTGCTCGCATGCCAGCCGACCGCTCCGCCGCCTCGCCCCGGCTCCCGGTGGAATCAGATTCGCCGCCCCTCGCTCCCCGCGCGAAGCTGCTCACACCGCTCAAGCTTCGCGGTGTCACGCTGCCCTCCCGCGTGGCGCTTGCGCCAATGTGCCAGTACATGGCGATCGATGGGTGCACCACCGACTGGCATGCCGCCCACTTGTCGACTTTCGCATGTGGCGGCTTCGGACTGGTCACGATGGAAGCCACCGGGGTTGCACCGGAAGGGCGCATCACGCCTCATTGCGTCGGACTCTGGGGCGATGCACAGGAGCGCGCCCTGGCAACCACTGTCGCGCGGGTGCGCGCCGTGAGCGATGCTCCTCTCGGCATTCAGATCGCCCACGCGGGTCGCAAGGCGGGCACGCATCGTCCATTCCTCGGAGGTCCCCGAGGGCACATTGCGCGAGAGAGTGGCGGATGGCAGGCCATCGGGCCGAGCGCAATCGCCTTCAACACGCTCCCGCCACCAGTGGAAATGACTATGGACGATCTCGACCGCATCGCTCGCGCCTTCGCCGAGAGTGCGGAGCGAGCCGCTCGCATCGGCTTCGACTACTGCGAAGTTCACGCGGCGCATGGCTACCTGCTGGCGAGCTTCCTCTCGCCGCTCGCCAATCAGCGTCGCGATCGATACGGCGGTTCACTCGAGGCGCGCATGCGCTTTCCGCTCGAGGTCGTCGAGCGAGTGCGGAGCGTCTGGCCGCATGATCGGGCGCTTGGAATCCGCTTCGGCGGCTCCGACTGGGCGGACGGCGGATGGACGATCGACGATGCGGGTGTCTTCGCCTGCGAGGTTGCTGCGCGCGGGGTCGATCTCGTGAGCATCTCGACCGCGGGCAATGCTCCGGTCTCGCCTGCGGCGAGCCCCGGATGGCTGGTGCCGCACGCCCGCGCCGTCCGCGCCGCGCTGCACGCCGCCGATCCCCACACCACCGTTGCGGTCTTCGCCGTCGGCGAACTCGACGAACCGCACCTCGCCGAGCGCACACTTGCCGAGGGCTCCGCCGACGGCATTCTCCTGGGTCGCGGTGCGCTTCGTGATCCACGCTTTCCCTGGCGCGCCGCACGGGCGCTGGGTGAGCTGCCTCACTGCCCGCCGCCCTACGCGTGGGCCGTCGGCGTCTGATGACGAACCCGCGATCGACGCATCGCCGCTCGCGAGGACACCGCCCTTCCACGCGGCGCCCTCCATTCTTCTCCGCGCTGAGGAATCGGAACTATCGCCTCTTCTCTCTCGGTTTCATCTGCGGAAGCACCGGGCTCCAGATGCTTGCCGCAGCCGTCCTCTGGGAAATCTGGGAGCGCACGCAAAGCCCGCTCTGGCTGGGACTCGCCGGGCTGGCGCGAGCGCTTCCTGTGATCGTGCTCGCACTCCCCGCGGGTCACCTCGCGGACATCGTGAGCCGGCGTCGTGTGCTCTTCGTGACGCAGGCGCTCTTTGCTCTTTGCGCCGCGGGCTTCGCACTCAACGCATGGCTGCATGGCCCCAACTGGATGCTCCTGCTGCTGATGATGCTCTCCGGAGCGGTCCGCGCCTTCAACGGCCCGGCCCGCGCGGCGCTTCTGCCGATGCTCGTCCCTCCGAGACGCTTCGAGAACGCCGTGACGATCAACGGGGCGATCTTTCAGTTCGCGGCATTGGCCGGTCCCCTTCTTGCGGCGGGCATGATCGCCCTCTCCGGTGAGACCGCCTGGGTCTATGTCACGAGCGCCGTCCTGTGCGGCGTCTTCTCCGTGACGGCGGTCGCGCTCGTGCCACGGCCGGCGGCGGCGGTCAAGGTGCCCTTCACCGCACGAACCATGGTCGCGGGGCTCGGACACATCGTCCGCGAGCGGGTCATCTTCGGAGCCATCACGCTCGACATGCTCGCCGTGCTCTTCGGTGGGGCGACGGCGCTCCTCCCCTACTTCGCCGACGAGGTGCTCGGAGCTGGACCCCTCGGTTACGGACTGCTTCGATCGGCGCCGAACGCGGGCGCGATCGTCATGGCGCTGCTGCTGGCCACGAAGCCTCGTCTCTCCCCCGCCGGTCCGATGCTCCTCGCGTCGGTGGCCGCCTTCGGGATCACCATCATCGGATTCGGCCTCTCGACCTCGCTGACTCTCTCAATTCTGCTGCTGGGGCTTGGCGGCGCCGTCGACAATGTGAGCGTCATCATCAGGCATGTCCTGGTGCAGGCGCGCACCCCCAACTCGCTCCGGGGGCGCGTGAGCGCCGTGAACACGGTCTTCATCGAGTGCAGCAATGAACTTGGCGCCTTTGAGAGCGGCCTCGTGGCCTACTGGTTCACTCCGGTGATCTCGGTCGTCTCGGGCGGGATTGGCACTCTGCTCGTTGTCGCAGGCGTCGCGATCTGCTTCCCTGCACTCCGCCGACTGCGCGATCTTCGAAGTGTGGATCCGGCCCTTGACTCCGTCGCCGCGCCCGTCGGGACGACGACCGGACGGTAAGCTCCGACCGCGTCGTGGCGGCGAGGTGCACCGCGTGGTGCACCATGTGGTGCGCCAGCGAGCACGCCAGAGGAGAGCATCATGATTGGCAACTTCATCAAGGAGTTCCGCGAGTTCGCTGTCAAGGGGAACGCCATCGACATGGCGGTGGGGCTGGTGGTCGGCGCCGCGTTCAACAAGATCGTCCAGTCGATCGTGAATGACATCATGATGCCCCCGCTGGGCATGGCCATCGGTGGCGTGGACTTCCGCGACCTGGCCTGGGTTCTTCAGGCGGCCAGCACGGACCCCGAGACCGGCAAGGCCATTCCGCTGGTCGCCGTTCGATACGGCGCCTTCCTGAACACGCTCATCGAGTTCATCATCGTGGCGTTCAGCGCCTTCATCGCCATCAAGGCCATGACCAGGGTCATGTCGCTCCGCGGATCTGCCGCCGCCGAGCCGAAGACCTGAGCCGGCGCTCCAGCGAGTCGTTGCCGTGATCGGTCACCTCGTCCAATCCGACCTTGAGGATCTCATCCACCGCAAGGCGTGGGATGAGTTGCGCGAGATCCTCGCCGCGCTTCCCGAGCAGGATGTGGCCGAGATTCTCATCGACCTTCCGGAGCACGATGAAGGGGTCATCTTCAGGCTTCTGCCTCGCGACCGCGCTGCGCAGGTCTTCAGCTATCTGCCGCTTGAGCGACAGGAGGAGTTGATCACCTCGCTCTCCAGTGAGCAGACGCGCGACATCCTCAACGCGATGACCCCCGACGATCGCGTGCAACTTCTCGATGAGTTGCCGGGCGAGGTCACGCGGCGCCTGATGGAGTCACTTGACCCGCGCCAGTTGAAGGAGACGCGTCAACTCCTCAACTATCCGCCGGACACTGCGGGTCACTTCATGACCCCGGAGTTCGTGGCCATGCGGCCCGACCTCACCGCCCAGCAGGCCATCGATCAGTTGCGCCGGACTCCTCGGACCACAGAGACGCTCAATGTGCTCTATGTGGTGGACCACGCCGGGCGACTGCTCCACGACATCAGGCTGGCAACACTGGTCCGCGCGTCTCCGGATGCGCTGGTGGGAGACATCGTCGAACGGAATGTCGTCTCCATTCCGGCGAAGATCGACCGCGAGGAAGTGGTGCGCGCGTTCGAGAAGTACGACCGCGTGGCCCTGCCGGTCGTGGATGACCAGGGATGCATGCTCGGCATCATCACCGTTGACGATGTGATGGATGTCGCGCGGCGCGAAGCGACCGAGGACATCTACAAGATCGGCGGCATGGAGGCGATCGACACCCCCTACATCCGCACGCCGTTCGTCACCCTTCTTCGCAAGCGCGCGTTCTGGCTGTCGTTCCTCTTCCTCGGCCAGATGATGACGGCCGGCGCCATGGCCCGTTTCGAGAGTGAGATTGCCGCAGCCGTCGCGCTCGCGCTCTTCCTGCCGCTCATCATTGCGAGCGGCGGAAACTCCGGATCGCAGGCGTCCACGCTGATCGTTCGAGCGCTGGCGCTCTCGGAGATTTCGACTCGTGAATGGTGGACGGTCGCGCGACGGGAGATCGCCTCAGGTGCCGTCATGGGGCTCTGGCTCGGCTTCATCGGCTTCCTGCTCGTGATGCTCTGGCAGTGGCTCGGCCTGATCAACTATCCGGAGTACGCCTATCTCCTCGGGCTGACGGTCTGGGCCAGTCTCCTCGGGGTCGTGACCTACGGCACGCTGTGCGGAAGCATGCTTCCGTTCATTCTGCGCGCATTCAGGCTCGACCCAGCAACGAGCTCCGCCCCGTTCGTCGCGACCCTGGTCGATGTCACCGGCGTCGTGATTTACTTCTCGATGGCGGCCATCATTCTCCGCGGGACGATTCTCTGACCGCCTCATCCGGCTGCGCAAGGAAGCGGATGATCTCCCTGCGCACATCCTCAGGGCGATCGTGAAAGAGGACATGGCCCGCGTCCGGGATCAGTGTGCCCTGACCCCGGGGAAGCGCTGTCACGAAGCGAGGCAGGAGCGACGGATCGAGGACGAGGTCGTAGGAGCCCCAGAGCACGAGCGTCGGCACTTCGATTTGGCCGAGGCGATCTTCGAGACCACGCGTGACGAACTCCCGCAGTGATTCGATGATGCGATTCGTTCCCGGCAGTCGACGCTGCGCTTCGTTGACGAAGTGGCGAACCACGGGCGGCGGAGTTGGCGGCGGGCGATAGAAGACCAGGTTGATGATCCGCCGGAAATCTTCCTCGCTTTCCAATCGCAGCGGATTCTCTCCTCGATCCACCGCCCGCATGAAGTCGTTGCGGAAGGGAGGTTCGAGTCCCGCCGGGGCCAGCAGCACGAGGCGATCGACGCGATCCGGCGCAATGATCGCAATCTCCGCCGCGATGGCGCCGCCCATCGAAGTCCCGATGATCGTGGCGCGCTTGATGCCGAGAGTGTCCATGAAACGAAGAACCTGCGTGGCATAGAAGGTCCCGTCATGCGCCACCTCCGGGTGCGCCTCATGCTGTCCGAAGCCGGGCAGATCGGGCGCGATCGCCCGATGCGTCGGCGCGATCCACGCCATGATGCTCATCATGGCGTCCATGCTTGTGTTGTAGCCGTGCAGCAGGATCACCGGCGGCGCCTGGACCGACCCCGCCTCAAGCCACGGCCAGCGATGGCCATCGACCATCGTCGAGTGCTCGGTGACACCGAGACGCCATCGCATCGCGACCCGCGCGGCACCCATGAACGCCGAGGGCGACGACCAGAGCCAGATGACGACGCCGGCCAGAAGCGCCGTCAGGCACGCGGCAATGATCAGAATGCGCTTGATCACTCGAGGCAGACGCATGACTTGCCATGATCTCCGAAGCGGTCAGACAACGCCAGAGTCATGAGGGATCGAGGCAAGACCCATACACTGCATCGCGGCGCGACGGCCGTTCACCAGCACTTCAGGAGGCCACGATGGCATCGCTCTTCTCCTCTCGCTTCTTTCGCGCCATTGTGCTGGCGCTTGCCGCCTTCGTGCTCCTGCGTGTCGTGCTCGGGATCATGGAGCGACCCGGTCTCTCCGGCACACCGCCAGCCATCGACGCGAGGACGATCGACGGTCAGTCTGTTTCGCTCGCCAGCCTGCACGGCAAGGTGGTGCTCATTGACTTCTGGGCCACATGGTGCCGCCCCTGCATCGCCGAGATTCCGCACATCAGGCGTGTCTATGAGCAGCATCACGCCTCCGGCTTCGAAGTGATCGGAGTGAGCCTCGACCAGAACCGCGACGCCCTCAAGGCGTTCCTCGCGCGGGAGCGCCTCCCGTGGCCACAGATCTTCGACGCCGATGCGCCTCCGGGCCAGCGGCTCGCCGAGCGCTACGGCGTGAAGTTCATACCGCACACACTGCTCATCGGACGCGATGGCCAGATCATCGCCTCGTCGCTGCGCGGAAGTGAACTCGATCGCGCCGTCACGAAGGCGCTTCGAAGTCCCTCGTGATCGCTGGAGCACGGCCGCCCGATGCCCCGGCCACGATCGATCGCGGGCATCAACCGCCTTCGGCAAACTCTCCGCGTGTCGCCAATCGCGCCTGCACATGGCGTCGCATTCGTTCGATCATCTCGCGGGATTCGCCGCGCAGGCTCGCCTGCTCCAGCCAACGCTCACTCGCCTGGAGATTGCCTCGCTCGCGCTCGACGGCGCCGAGGAAGAGGTATCCCTCGGAGAGGCGCGGGTGGCTGGCCACGAGGACCTCGCCGCACGACGCCACGCGGCCCCAATCGCCCGCAAGCCACGCTGCGTAGCCGAGCGTGACGAGGTGTTCAACCGGCGGCTGACCCGGAGGTGCGTGGAGGAGAAGCAGATCGCGAGCTTCGACCGCGCGCGAGAGCATCAGCAGGCAGCGGGCCCGCATGCGAATCATGTCTCCGCGATTCCTGTTCGGCGCCAAGACGGCCAGGTCAAGCGTGCGAAGACACTCCGCCCACTCGCCGGCGTCAAAGAGGGCGTGCGCCAGATCCTCGGCGAGCAGCGGACTGTCCGGGTCGCGCGCAAAGGCCTGCTCCATCACATGAGCTGCCTCCTCGCGGCGCCCCTCCATGCTCAGGCAGGCGGCGCGAATCTGCTGGAGTACCGGATTGAACTGGAAGCTCGACGCCGACTTCTCGATCAGTTCCCGAGCTTCCGTCGCACGGCCAGCGGCGAGCTTCAACTCGGCACAGCAGGCGATGTACTGGAGATTCTTCGGATCAAGCTCGCGCGCCTTCGTGTAGTTCTCAAGAGCGCCCTCCGGATCGTCGCACCGCTGCGCGAGGACGCCGAGGAAGTAGTACGCCTCGGCATTCTTCGGATCGACCTCGATCGCGCGATCAAGCGTCTGCTTGGCTTGATGCATGCGTCGCTGCTCGATCAGGATTCGCCCTCGCAGCACCAGGAAGCTGCCATCTTTCGGATAGCGCTCGATGGCGCGATCGATCTGCGCGAGCGCCGACTCGAACTGCCCCGTCGCCAGCGCCTGGCGCGCCTGGTCATAGACAACTCTGGCGTTCGTCCGATTGAAGCGATCGTTCGCGGCTTGCCGCATCTCGATGCCGCGGTAGCTCGGTCCACCGCAGGCGGAGAGTGTGGTGATGGCAACGATGACCGCCAACGCGGAGCACAGCCTTGGACGAGCTGCACCGGAGCCTTGAATCATGGATTGTCTCCTTCAAGCGGACTGGGCGAGTCCTCCGGAGCTTCGCCGCTGTCGATCGGCGCCGACTCTCCCTCTCTCCGTGGGGGCGTGGCGGGCGAGACGAAACCCTGCGACGGGAAGTCATTCGGCAATGGAATCGGCGGCGACACGAACGACGGATCTCCGCCGTCGGCGCCACTCAGGCGAGCATCGAGTTGCTTGCGGAACTCCGTTCCATCGCCCGTGCGAACGGCCTCGCGCAACCGCACCATGGTCGGCAGCGTGGTGCGCATGCGAACGGCGTTGTCGGCATAGAAGAGCGAGCGCTTCATGTCGCCCTCGCGGAACGCGTCAAGCGCCTGGCGCTGATAGTCCGCCACCATTTGGTCGTTTGAGAATGGGAGCAAGCCTGCACGGGCGCCGACCCTGACGGCGTCGACGATATCGAGCGACTCCGTGCCGTGGTCGTAGAGCTGCTTGTCCTCGAACACGGTTGGCGTGAGCAGGAAGATGATCTCCTCGCGCTTGACTCGATCGGCCTGACCTCCGAAGAGGGCGCCGACAAGCGGAATGTCGCTCAACCACGGCACCATGCGGCGGTTGATCGTGGTGTCCTCGCGGAAGAGTCCGCCAAGCACAATGGTCTGCCCGCTCTTGACGCGCACATTCGTGCGAAGCTCCTGGGTGCTCTCATTTGGCACCGTCGCCTCGCCGCCGCCGGGCACCTTCAGATCCACCAGCCTCGCGCTGGAGACGCTCGGATGCAGTTCCATTCGGATCTGTCCATCCGGCGAGATGAAGGGGCGGAAGGTGAGCTTGATGCCCGTATCGAGGAACTTCACATCCTGTGTCGTGCTCGTCTGGGTCTGCGTAGTCGAGAGATACGCGACCTTCTCGCCGATGAGCACTTGCGCCCGCTGACGATTGAGCGCCGTGACGGTCGGGCGTGCCAGAATCGTCGTATCGGTGACCTCGTCGAGCACGCGAAGGAAGATCGCCACATCGTTCGTGATGATGCCGACCTTCAGCGTGGGCGGTCGGTCGATGACGGGATAGTTGTCGATGACGCCGACCTGGGCATTGCTCGGCTGGAGCGTGCCATCGAGGATGTTGTCGAACGCGGCGAGCGGCCGGGTCACCTGCGCAAAGTCGATGTTCCCGATCGCCGCAAAGTCGAGGCCATAGGCGTTTGCCTCATCGACCGTGGTGCGCAGGATGGTGGCCTCGACGCGCACCTGCTTCGGCGGGACATCGAGGTCTTTGAGCAGCGTCTCGACCGCGCTCACATTCTCGACGAAGTCATTGACCACCACCTTGGTCGTGAAGGCATAGTCGTCCGCGCCGCCATCCTCGCTGGTTGGAATGAAACCAGGGGCCACCTCTCCTCGGGCCACCACCGAGCCCCCTTCGGAGAGAAGCGGCTTGATGAACTCCGTCGCGTCGCGGGCGGAGAGGTACTGGAGCGTGAAGACCCGCGCCTCGCGGCGCATGGACGCGCGCTCCATCTCCTCCCGCTCCTGTCGCGAATAGACATAGATGAAGGTCCCGCTGCGCACGGCACTGAAGCCGTTCACGGCGAGAATGGCATCGAGCGCTTGCTCGAAGGGCACATCGTAGAGGTTGACCGTGACGCGGCCTGTCACTTTGTCGCTGGCGACGATGTTCCGTTGGCTCTTGATCGCCAGAAGTTCGAGAAGTCTGCCGACCTCGACTTCCTGTGCGGCGATGGCGAAGGTCCCCGCCTCGGTCACCTGCACGGCGGCGGCGAGATCGCCTTGTTCGGAATCGGCCGGTCCACCAGCCGGAGGCGCCACCAGGGAGCGACGGGCGGGGGTGACCTCGCCATCGACACCCTGGGCCGACGCGCTGGCCAGCGAGACGACCGCAGTGATGACTGTGCTCGCGAGAACTGCTGCGAGCGCAAGCCGCCGTTGATCTGAACGGGTCAGCGTCACGAGACCATCCTTGGAGCCGGCACAATGCCGGACGCCGATTTCGACGACCCATCCGTGGATCGTCACGGGCGGGATATCGGCCCGCCACGCCCATTCGGATCAATTTTGCGCGGTGGTCATGATCCGGTGACGGTGGTCATGGTCCGGTGACGGTGGTCGCGCCCGTGATCGGATCGACGGACACGACACAGGTCCGCGGGGGGCCCCCGGGACCTCCCGCGGTGATCGTCATGGTCGGCGTCCCCGTCGCTGCATGCACCGATCCGAGTGGAGTGAAGCGCAGGGTCGCACTCGGGATGCTCGCTATCGCCATCTGCACATGGTCACTGGCCGCGGCACGACCGCTGCCGAAGACGACATCCCATGTTCCCCCGGTGTCAGGCCGCGCGATGGCAGTGTTCGGTGAAGTCAGCCGGGCGAGCCAATAGCCCGTTCCGTCGCTTCTGAAGCGCACGATGACAGGATCCTGCGTGTCCGCCATGCTGGCCATCTGGGCATAGCGCAGGTCCGCGCGAAGGAGACCCGCCGTCGCCATCGCGCGATCGGCCTGCGTCCTTCCGAAGAACGGCACGGTCAGCGCCGCGATCGTCACGATGATGACCACGCAGACCAGGACTTCAACAAGGGTGAATGCTCGGCGCTTCATCGTCGCTCACTCTGCTTCGAATCCAAGCGCTGTCACACGCACTGGCCAGATCTGGTTGGGATCGCCACCACGACCGGGCGGAGCTCCCTCGGTGAGACCGTCGATCAGGTCAAGCGCATGGTCGTAGTAGACCGAGGCTGTGTTCTGAAGGACAACATGGTTGGCGGCAACTCGCCCCCAGACCTTCGTGTTCCCTCGAAGCTGAATGGGGTTCGTCGGCAGGAAGAGCGAGCCGACGACTGAGGAGTCCAGAATGTCCCAGGTGAAGAAGTTCGAGAGGAATGCGGGCACCGGATAGATCCGGAAGCGCCACGGCTCCATGTACATCGGCTCGGTCGGCGCCTGCGCTGAACAGGCGTTCGAGCTCCACTGCCCGAACCACGCCTTCCGATGCGGGTCACCGTCCTTCTTGGCCGCGTTACCCTCGGCCGCACAGTTGAAGGCTCTGCCGATCCAGCTGCCGTGAATGCGCACGCCATAGCTCGTGAACACATTGAAGGTCGAGTTGTCCTTCAATTCAACCACGGCGTTCTTGAGATCCATGCTGTAGATCGTGAAGAACGGCGCATCCGCCACAAAGGTGACATCGCCATCGATGATGAGCTTGCTGTTCTCGATGCGAAGCGTGTTGTCGATGCGATAGATGCCCGACTTGAGCGTGACGGTCGCACCGTTGATCATTGTGAAGTCTGCGGGCGGTCCCCACGGGAAGCCGAGGAAGGTGTTCTGTCGAAGTCGGAATGGCGTGGTGTAGGTCACCGTCGTGCCATTCACCGTGATCCCGCCCCACTGGGTGGTTCCACCTGCAAAGGCCGGCGCCGGCGGAGGCGGAATCATCTTGATGGACTCATCGGGCGCGAGCTTCTTGGCGCAGATCTTGTTGGCACCAGCACCAGAGATCGTGAATGAGCTCGCGTTGAACGGGTAGTAGATCCAAGTCGCCTTGTCGAGGCAGGGATCGTCAGCACTCGGCGGGGTGTAGTCGGGCTCGAAGGTGGCGGTCGCGTTAATGAAGACGCCATTGGACCCGGCCCATGAGGTCTCTGCCTGCGTGCCGATGTTGACACGCAGCTTCTCCTGCGACGCCGGTGCGTTCTGCCAGCGACCGACAAAGTTCGTCCCATCAAAGATCATGAACTTGTTGGCGAAGATCGCATACTGACCCTTGTTGGTCATGGGCAGCGACATCTGCGCCACAGAGCGGAAGCGACTCCCCCCCTTGATGCTGGTCGCGATGATCTCCACCTCGGTCGTCGATTGATCGGGGTTTGAGTTTCCGCCGGGATTTGCCGCCCGCTTGTTGATGTCCACTAGTTGGATGCTGACGGTGCCGCCGTCGAGCGCGTAGTTGGTCAGCAGCATCCCGTTGGTGTGCTTGGTGCGCCACTTGGTGTCCGAGCTCTTCAGAATCTCCTTGGCGATCGCCAGCGAGCTGTCGGCGAGCACCCGCGCTTCACTCACGCTGGCCGCCGTCCGACCGGTCATGACCGCGTGATCACTCCCGGCCACGAAGGCGTAGCCTGCGGTGCCGACGACGGCCAGGGCGAACAGCACCAGCAGCAGTGCCGCGCCTCGTCGGTGGGGACGGACGACCGTTCGCAGTCGATGGCCATGTTGATCTTCGCGCTGATAGCGTGTGTCGAGATTCATGGGCAGTCCTTGTGCTTCTGGAGGAAGGCGACTGCTTCGGAGATTCGCAGCGTCTGTCCACCATGCTGCTGATCGAAGACGAGATCGAGGCTCACTCGACGGGTCGTGCAGCTGTTGAAGCCGTGATGGTGGAAGGTGGCGGAGGCCAGGCCGTCGAAGACGGGAGTGACCGTGAGCTGATTCATGGTCTGGAGTGATGCCCGCAGGGCACTCCAGTCCGTCGCAAGCGGATACACCGTCGACGCCGCCGGATTGGCGGTACGCGACATCTCGACGCGCAGACTCACCGGGTTCCAGCGGTACCAGCGGATCTCATTCGCATTGATCTCGTCATACGCCTCCTTGAACTGATTGCTCGCGATGAAGTCCTCGCTGGGCACCCAGAGGACGACTTCATTGGGCGAACAGTGCAGAATGGCCCGGGCGCGAAGAATGTGATCCGAGAGGCGCGCGTGACCGCTCGCCACGCGAATCACCTGTTGAGCCACTCGGTCCTGGTCACGAATGGCGCCGCCGAGTAGCGTCAGCAGGCTCGCCGCGCTCGCCGCGACAAGCGCCGCGACAACGATCGCGATCAGCAGTTCAACAAGGGTCGTTCCACGCCGGTGCGTCATGGCTGAAGCTCCTGGGCGCGGAAGCGCTCCGCCGTGGCGAAAACCCGACCTTGCGCATCGGTGACGGTCACTTGGATTCGCCATCCCGCAATCGCGAAGTTCTCATATTGCGGGAAGGTCCGCGTCTGCGCGGTCACGACCGTGGTGCGTCCGAATTCGGCAAAGGCCGGCCCCATCGGGTCGCGCACATCGGCGAGCGCCGAGTTCTTCCGAGGCGGCGCAAGCATGCCGCCGACGGGCTCGATGCCCGCGAGAGTTGGAGTCGCGGCAAAGGGAAGTGACATGAGCGTCGACACCTGCTGCTCCGCGGCAATTCCCGCCAGAAGCTGGCGCCGCGCATCGCGCTGCGCACCAAGACCGACCTGAAGTGCCATGGCCGCACCAGCCGCCGTCAGCGCCAGGATCACCGTGGCGATGAGACCTTCGATGAGCGTGAGCCCGCGCCGCCGACATGACCGACACGGGCGCCGCGCATCGACGACCCTCTGGCCCCCGGCGCACGCTGACCGAGTTCGCGCTGGCGAAGAGCGTGATCCGGCAATGCATCCTGAAGTCAGGCCGTCCCTGCACATGATCCCTACCTTCATCAAGGAGCATCGGATCGGCGGCTCTCGGTCGGGAGAGCGCTCCTTCTAAGTCAGTCGCGGTGGAGTGAACGACCCGTGCAGCCGACATTCCCCGATCGCTTCCTGCGGGTCTCACGATCGGCGCCACGGCCATCTTCGGTACAGCCGGAATTCACGCAGCGCGACCTCAATCTCCCTGCTTGCCCCGCCGATGAGTGCTTCTGACTCTCTCACAGTCGCTCTCGGAGTCGGTTTCGAGGGCGCCTCCCCTTGGACGAAAGGAACACCCCGATGCGCAGGAATGGAACTCGAACGACGAAGAAGCGTGGATTCACCCTGATCGAAGTGCTGATTGTGGTCGTGATCCTCGGCGTGCTGGCAGCCCTGGTCATTCCGAGCGTCACGAGCGCGCTCTCCGATGCGAAGTCGGAGGCGGCCGATGCTCGCGGCAGCCAGATCCTGACGATGATCACTCGCTACAACCAGTTCAACCCCGGTTCGGCCATCCCCACGGCCGATGGAACGATCGCCGCGGACCAGTTGGCGAAGCTCGTCACGGCTGGCTACTGCACGGCCGATGACCTGGTGAACCAGCTCGATACGGCGAAGGGCTGGAACTTTGCTGGCGGCAAGGTGATTCCGCAGCCGTAATCTCACGGCACAGCCGGAACAGACGGACGCATCGAACGAGGCGTCGCGGGACCACCAGTCCTGCGACGCCTCGGCTCATTTCATGGTCAATCCGGGCCGATGAGAGACGCGAGGACCCGCGCTCTCATGGCCCTGCGACGAAACAACTCTCTGCTCTCCGTTGACTTCGGGGTCAACTCCGTGCGCCTGCTCCAGGTGGCCGGACAGCATGTCAAGGCCATGGAACTTCCCTGCGAGATCTTCTCGGCGGACCCTATCGCCGGCACTCGGGACCCCGGCGGACTCGGCGCAGACCTCACTCGAGTTCTCGCTTCGGCGGACTTCCAGGGGCGCCGCTGCGCGGTCACGCTTCCTGCGACATGCTTTCTGAAGGACACCGTGGTCCTGCCGGACCTCGATGAGGCGGATCGCGCCGAAAGCCTCTGCTGGGAGGCGGTCGATCGATTCGGCGTCGAGCACGACGAGGTCACAGTTGGCGCCTTGCGCCTGCGAGCGGGAAGTGGAGCGACGATTGTCGGCTCCATCGCGCCCGATGCGCCCGCGCCCCAGTCTCCTGCGAACAGCGCCAATTCTCAGGCCGGCTGTGAGCACCTGCTGATGGCGCTCAAGCGATCAACGGCGATGTTCGCGCTCGAGCCGCTTCTCGACGCAGGGCTTGCACCGATCCGACTTGAGTCGGCGGCGCTCGCCGGTCTTCGGACCGCGTGGACCTTCTGGTCACGGACCAGCCATGAACCACTCGCGTTCGTTCACATCGAGCCTTCCCAGGCGACGGTACTGCTGGCTCGCGAAGGAGAGCTTCTCTTTCATCGAGAGATTCCCGGCGTCTTCCAGACGATGCGAACGATCAATGCCTCCGCCGATCCCGATGCAATTCCGATGGAGGTGCGATCACCTGCGACGGATCGCCGCGCGTTCCGATGGTCGGGCCTTGCCGACGAGATTCTCCAATGCCTTCGCTATGTCGAGCGACGCGGTGCCGGTCAGTGGCCCGGCGGCCTGATCACTTCAGGGCCTGCGGCGGGCCAAGTCGAGCTGATCGCGACGCTCGAGAGCATCTGCGGCGTGCCAAGCCAGGCCGCGACCGCATCCGGAGTGGTTGACCCGCTCCCGGCCACGCTCTCGCCGTGCATCTGGGCCGCGGCCCTCGGTGCCGCAGCGATCGACCTTGGACAGCCGACGATGCTTGACACGCGGAGGGCGGCATGAGGGCCTTTCTTGTCGATCTCCTGCCGCGCGATGTGCGCGATCGCGTGCGCTCCCAGGGCGAGAAGCGGCGCTTCGGCCTGCTGCTGGTCCTGCTGGTCAGTTGCCTGGTCGGCGTCAGTCTGCACTCCTGGGATCAGGCGCGCCGCGCCCGCTTGATTCGAGAGGCATCCCTCGTCTCGCGCGATCGACTTGATGATGTCGATGTCGAGCTTCGTCGACTTGAAGCGGAGCGACAGCAGCTCGGTGCGTTCATGAGCACCTACCGGGCCGTGTCGCTGCCCATGGAGAAGAGCGATCTGCTCGCCACCATCGTCAATGTCATGCCGATTCAGGCCACGCTCACCGATCTCTCGATGCGCCTTGAGGAGCGCGTGCTGCCGCAGCCGGCGAACGCCGCCCCCACAGCACCGGGTGCTCCGCCGACCTCGCCCCCCAAGCGCCGGGTCCTCGAAATCCGCCTTCGCGGATACGCGGCGAGCAATGCCGAAGTGACGGCCTTCGAGCGCACGCTCGCAGCCACAGGGCCGCTCGCGCGGGTCACCCTGGGTGAGAACCGCTCACTCGAGACCCCCGACGGCAACTTCCAGGAGTTCGTCATCACCGCGGAAGTTGCGTTGGAGAGCATCGAGTCGGCACCTCGCACGCTTGATCCCATTGCGCTCGAATCGAGCCCACGACGCTCGGAGGCGCGGCGATGAGGTTCCCGACCCGGATCAACCTGCCGTCGCGCGAGCGCATGCTGGCCGGCCTTGGACCGACGCTGCTTGCGCTTCTCGTGCTGGCGCTCTTTGTCATTCCCAACTACTTCGCGGCTGCGGAAGCGCGGCGCGAGTCGCGGCGTGTCGATCAGGTGACGAACGAACACTTGATGAAGCGCTCGCAACTGGTCGCACTTGAGCGCGACCTCGCGCGCCTTCGTGCGGAGCGCGACCTGCGGTGCAGGATCATCGGCGACCTCGCCTCGGATCGCCTGGTGGACGCCATTGCGCGTCCAGTCGATGGTCGCTCAGTCCGAAACCAGGGCATTCGCCTGGGCATGCCCGAGAAGCTCGCCAAGGAGCAGGGTCGCCCGCTTGATCTCACGCGGCGCGTGGTCACGGTCGAAATGTCCGGCTCATTCGAGGCCATCTTCTCGGTGCTTGACGCCGCCGATCGCATCGATCAGCTCGTGGTCCCCGTGCGCCTTGAACTCGGGGCCATTCGAGGCGGGACGACGGACGAGATTAGTGTTCGGGCCACGCTCGAACTGCACTCCTTCTTCCGGGCGCAGGAGGCGTCGCGATGAAGCGAGCGCCCGAAGCTGCGCTGACCCCCTACCAGCAGATCTGCTCACGCCTCGGTGTGCAGCCGCGGCAGTTTGCCGTCCTGCTGGCGGTCGCCGGTGGCTCCATTGCACTTCTTGCGGGGAAGTCGCTCCTCTCCGGCCCGCGATCAACCGCGGCCAGTTCAACAGCCTCGCCGGTGGGCGCCATCGCAGAGGCCGCAGCGGCGAGCGCCACCGCCGCGGTCACACCGCCGGTTCCAGTGGAATCACTCCACCCGATCACGACCGGCAGTGATTCGGCCGCCGCCTCAACGGTGGTCCTCCGCCTCGACACCTCGCCGCGCCGTGATCCATTTCAGCACTTCATCGAGCGACCGAAGGAAACCCGCTCCGCAGCCGATGCGCCGGATGAACGCAGTGTTTCACCGCCTGATCTCTCCCTGTACGAGCTTCGCGCCACAATGGATGGTGAGTGGGCCATCATCAACGGCCAGACGCTTCGAGTGGGCGATGTCGTTGGCCTCGGCAGCGATGGAACGCCCATTCGACTGCGTGAGATCGGTCATCGCACGGCCGTCATCGAGTGGCGAGGACGCACATTCGAGCTCTTCTTCGCGCGCTGACAACTTCCAATGACTCACTGAATCGAGGTCCGCATGAACCCTCCGAACACCACCCCTGCACCCGAGCTTCGACCGAGTGAAGGCTCGCCAAGCTTCGGCCCCACCCGGGCGAGTGGCACGGCCGGGTCATCGATCCAGCCGCGACCCGCGCCGGGAGCCGCGGCTGTCACACCGCTGGGCCAGGTGCTGGTCGACATGGGCGCGATCACGGAGTTGCAACTCCAGGAGGCGCTCGAGCGGCAGTCTCAAGGCGGGCAGCGCCTCATGCTGGGGGAGATTCTCATCGGCATGGGGCTTGTGGACCCCGACACCATGCTCCGCGCCGTGGCGGTCAGTCGCGGCATCGATTTCGTCGAGGATCCGGCCGCCGCGGCCGAGGCCGGTGCGCTCGCGCTCGTTCCCGAGAACCTGCGGCGCGAACTCCGCGTGCTGCCACTGGCGCTTGACAAGGGCGAACTGGTGGTCGCCACCAGCGAGCCTCAGAACTTCTTCATCAAGGAACAGCTTGCCAAGGTCACCGGGTTCCGCGTGCGCTTCGTCGCGAGCCCGATCGATCAGATCGACGCGGCACTCGGCAACGCACCGACTGATTCACCGGAACTCGTCAATGACATCCTCGACGATGTCAACGAGGCGGACTTCTCGATCGCCGAGTCGCACGCGTCGGAGGCGATCGGCGGCGAGACCGACGCCGATGCGGGGCCAGTGGTCAAGCTGGTGAACTTCGTCATCTGCTCGGCGGTCAAGGAGGGGGCGAGCGACATTCATATCGAACCCGATGATGGCGTGCTGCGCGTGCGCTTCCGTGTCGACGGCGAGCTCTACACCAAGGTGAAGCCGCCCTACCGACTGCACGCCGCTGTGGCGAGCCGTGTGAAGATCATGGCGAAGCTCGACATCAGCGAGCGGCGCGTCCCGCAGGATGGTGAGATCAGCGTGAAGATCGAGGGTCGCCCCGTCGATCTCCGCGTCTCCACACTCCCGGGCAAGTTCGGCGAAAAGGTTGTCATGCGAGTGGTGGACGCGAGCGGCACGCGCCCGAGTCTCGAAAAGCTCGGCTTCCGTCCGGAGATGCTCGCGCGTTTCCAGTCGCTGATTGAACTCCCGCACGGCATCGCGCTCGTCACCGGCCCGACCGGCTCCGGTAAGAGCACCACGCTCTACGCGGCGCTCTCGACCTTCGACACCGAGACGCTCAATGTCTCGACCGTCGAGGATCCCATCGAAAGCAACCTCGTCGGCGTGCATCAGGCGCAGACCAATCCGAAGGCGGGCTTCACCTTTGCGAGCGCTCTTCGAGCCCTGCTGCGACAGGACCCCGACATCGTGATGGTCGGTGAGATTCGAGACAAGGAGACGGGCGAGATCGCCGTCCAGGCGGCACTCACCGGGCACCTGGTGTTGAGCACATTGCACACCAACGACGCCCCCAGTGCCGTGACGCGACTGGAAAACCTCGGCATTGAACCCTTCCTCGTCGCCGCTGCGCTGCGCGGCGTGCTGGCGCAGCGGCTGGTTCGGCGCATCTGCTCGCAGTGCCGCAAGGAATTCGAGCCTGATGCGGCGCAGCGCAGTGCCCTGGGTCGCTATGCCACTGACGCCACCAGGCTCTATCGGGGCACGGGCTGTCGCAAGTGCCGAGACACCGGGCTCTCCGGGCGCCTGGGTCTCTACGAGCTCTTCATTCCGGATGACGAGGTGCTTGATCTCATCAGCGCCCGTGGCGAACCGGCCGCGATGCGAAAGCTCCTCGAGCAAAAGGGCTTC
Organism: Phycisphaeraceae bacterium; assembly: GCA_019636735.1. Taxonomy (NCBI): domain Bacteria; kingdom Pseudomonadati; phylum Planctomycetota; class Phycisphaerae; order Phycisphaerales; family Phycisphaeraceae; species Phycisphaeraceae bacterium. The sequence continues at coordinate 30,858 of JAHBWY010000002.1, read as the reverse complement.
GAGACCCTCTGGGATGACGGCATGAAGAAGGTGCTCGATGGCCTGACCACGAGCGAGGAGGTGCACGGTGCCTGCCGCGATTGAACAGAAGCGAGGGCAGCGTGGCGATGCGCGAAGCGCCGGAGGGCCGGAGCGCGCGACCGCTGCGGCGCCGGTCGACGGCGCCCGCAAGTTCGGCTACCGGGCCCGCAAGGGCGCCGATGTGGTCCGAGGCGTGGTCGAGGCAGCCTCCCACGCGGCGGCGGTGCGAGAGCTGCGTCGCCAGGGCCTTGTGGTGCTCGCCGTCGAACTCACGAACGCCGATGCGCCGGTCGGTGTAGCGCTTGCAGGATCGGTCAATCGCCTCTCCGCCGGCTTCAGCAAGGACGATGTCGTTTCCCTCTGCCAGCAGCTCGCCGTGATGCTCAAGACCGGTGTGCCGCTCGCCGAAGCGCTCAAGACCTTCGCCGACCAGTCGCGGAAGCGCGAGGTCCGCGAAATCGTGCAACGCATTCACGACGAGGTCTGCGAAGGTGAAGACTTCTCGCACAGCCTTTCGAAGTGGCCCAGGGTCTTTCCGCCCATTCTCGTCAGCCTGATGCAGGCGGCCGAAGCGAGCGGCATGCTCGATGAGATGCTCTCGCGTGTGGCGAAGGACCTCGCCCGCGAGCGCAAGACGGTGAAGCAGGTCAAGGGCGCAATGACCTATCCGGTCATCATGTTCCTGGTGGCCGTGAGCGCGGTGCTCGTCATCATGCTCTTCGTGCTGCCGAAGTTCATGCCGATCTTCAAGGCGCAGGGCGATCGACTCCCCGTGCCGACGAAGGTGCTCCTTGGCATCAGCAACTTCCTGCAGTTCCAGTGGAAGCTCTATGTGCCCGGCCTGCTGGTCTCGATGGGCACGCTCTTCGCGCTCTCGCAGACACCGCGAGGTCGGCGTGTGGTCGACTACATCAAGCTTCGTGCACCGGTCGTGGGACCGATGTTCCGCCAGATGTATCTCGCGCGCATGGCGAGCACCATGGCGACGCTGCTCGCGGCCGGCGTCAGTCTTCTCGAAGTGGTCGGGATCTGCCGCGCCGTGACGAACAACCACTACTACGGCTTGATGTGGGACGAACTTCGCGAGCGCATCGAGCGAGGTCAGGACATGGCCACGGCGTTCCGCAACGCCTGGTTCATTCCGCCGAATGTCTCCGCCATGTTCAACGCCGGCGAGCGCAGCGGACGACTGCCTGAGGTGCTCGGCAACATCGCGATCTACGCCGAAGAGGATCTCGAGATCGCCATCAAGGCCACGACTTCAATGATCGAGCCCATCATGATCGTGGGCATGGGTCTGCTTGTTGGTGGCATCGCCTCCGCCATGCTGCTGCCGATCTTCCAGATGAGCAAGATGAGCGGCTGAATCTGGGCCGGTTTGGACAAGGTTCCCGGCCCCCCTGCACCGAGGCCCGGCTTCACGCCATGCTCTCTTGTGGACTCACACGGGGCGGTCTGGCAGCCGCCCAGCACCGCCCCACGACTCCCGTCCGCGCATCAACAGATCGGGCATAGAGCGATAACACGAACCAATGCGATCGTCTCAAGTGCAGTACAGTCAACGGCTTGAGCCACAGAGGGGGTAGCTGTCGCCGAGCCCGATCGAGAGATCGAGCTGGTTTGGTCACGCCTTGGATCAACCGACCGTCTGGACGGTACAATCCCGGACTTGTCCAGAGGCGAAACAACCTGCCGTGATCGGGTCCTCGATGCCGCTGAAACGGTGATTCATCGCGACGGGATCGGGTCATTCACGCTCGATTCCGTGGCTGCCGAGGCGGGCGTGAGCAAGGGTGGCCTGCTCCACCACTTCCCGAGCAAGGAGCGCCTGATCGAGACACTTGTCTCGCGATCGATCGATCAGTGGGCATATGAGTGTGACGCCGCGGTGAACGCGCAACCCGAGGGGCCCGGCCGCGTGGCTCGGGCACTCAGCGCCATGTGCCTTGGCTCACCCGCAAAGTGGACCGAGCAATCGCGGCGCTCCTGCGCCGTGCTCATCGCCGCCATCGCGAACAACCCGGCGCTGGTCGCTCCGATGCGCATCAATCACCGCCGCATGCTGGAACGACTTCGCGCTGATGCGCTGCCACCGGGAACCAGCGAGATTGCCGTGCTCGCGCTGCATGGTCTCTGGTTCGAGTGGCTGCTGGGACTTGAAGAGATGGACTCCGGTCGCCTCGCCCGACTGCGCGATGCGATCGACCGTCTGCTGACGCCGGACTCGGGGGGAGAGTCACCGCATCACGGGAAGGTGAAGGAGAGATCGAAATGAAGTGGAAAGCGTTCGTTGCCGCATGTGCCGTCCTCGGCGGCTTGGCCGTCATTGGAGTCGGGCTCGCCCTCTTCAAGTGGCGCCAGATCTCGATCGCCATGGAGCAGGGCGCTCCGCCGGAGATGCCGGAAGCCGTGGCGACCGCCGAGGTCGCGCGGATCACCTGGGGGCCGACGGCTCGACTCTCCGGAACCGTCTTCGCGAAGCAGTCCGTCACGCTCTCAAACGAGGTGTCCGGCCGCGTGCGTGAAGTGAGCTTCGAGTCCGGCAAGGTGGTCGAACAGGGCGAGATCCTCGTCACTCTCGATGACTCGACCCAGCGCGCCGATCTCGAAGCGGCGCAGGCGAGCCTTCGCGTGGCCGAGGCGCAGGTGCTGACGGCCGAGAGCAATCTCCGCCTGCGTCAGGCGAGTCATCGGCGTATTGCCAACGCGCACGCGGCGGGCGCCGCCAATGAGCAGGAGCTCGACCAATCCCAGGCGAATCTCGATCAAGCCGAGGCCGCGGTCGCGCAGGCCAAGGCGGTCATGGATCAGGCCGCGGCGCTGGTCCGGCAGTTCGAGACCACCATCTCCAAGCTCACCCTGCGAGCACCATTCCGTGCCCGCGCCGGCCTTCGGAACATCCACCCCGGCCAGTTCCTTTCTGAGGGAACGACCGTCGTCGGACTCCAGAGCATCGACGACTCCATCTTTCTCGACTTCGCCGTTCCACAGGACCAGGCGTGGCGCGTGCAGCGCGGCGATGTCGTCATGGCGAGCGTGCCCATGCTCGGGCCCGACCCGCGGCCCATCACCGTTGTTGCGCTCGATGCGACGGCCGACCGAGGCACCCGCAATGTGCGCGTGCGCGGCGAGATTGCCAACCCGGGTGAAGTCCTTCGCCCCGGAATGTGGGTCGATGTCGAAGTCCCCGTTGATCGGCCGGCTGAGCATCTCTCGATACCCGCGACCGCCATCCGCCGCGCATCGTTCGGCGATCATGTGTTCGTCATCGAGCCCGACCCGGCAGCCCCCGGGGTGTTGCGGGCCCATCAGCGCCTGGTCACGCTGGGGCCGAGCCTCGGCGGCCGCACCATCGTGACCAGCGGAGTCCGCGAAGGCGAAGTGGTGGCCACGGACGGCTCCTTCAAGCTTCGTGAGGGTGTGATGGTGGCGCCCGGTGAACCGTCGGGCACTCGCGCCGCAGCCGCTCGGAGCGCCCCGTGAAGAAGCCGACGGCCTTCGAAAGTGCTGCCCGCCAAGGTCGGTTCACCGACCTCTTCGTGCGCAAGCCGGTCGTGGCGATCGTCATCAACATCGCCATTCTCGCCATCGGCTGGCGGGCGATCAGCGTGCTGCCCGTCAGGCAGTATCCGCGCCTCGAGTCGAGTTCGATCGTCATCACCACCGTCTACATCGGCGCGAGCGCCGAGACGGTTCGCGGCTTCATCACCACGCCCATCGAGCGAGCGGTCTCCGCCATCGATGGCATCGACTACATCGAGAGTTCGAGCACGGCCGGCGTCAGCGTCGTCACCGTCCGGTTGCGCCTCAACCACCCCAGCGTCAACGCCCTGGCGGAGATCTCTGCGCGCCTGAACCAGGTGCGCTCGGAGCTGCCTCCCGAGGCCGAGTCGCCGGTGGTCGACATCGTGCGCACCGACAAGCCTTACGCCACCTTCTACATCAGCTTCACGAGCGACACGCTCTCGCTGACGCAGATCAACGAGTTCCTAGTGCGCGAGGTGCAGCCCGTCTTCCAGACGATTCCCGGCGTCCAGCGCGTGGGCATCGAGGGAGCCCGGCCACTGGCGATGCGCATCTGGCTCGATGCGGCGCGAATGGATGCGCTCGACATCACGCCGCTCGAGGTGCAATCGGCCCTGACGAGGAACAACTTCGTTGCTGCTGTCGGTCGCGCGAAGGCGCCCGATGTCCAGATCGATCTGCTCACCGACACCGATCTGCGCGACCCGGCGGAGTTCGAAGCGCTGATCGTGCGCGAACGAGATGGGACCATCGTTCGACTTCGCGATATCGCGAGGATCGAGCTGGGCAGCGAGGAGCCGACCGCGCAAACTGGCTATCGGGGGAAGCCGTCGATCTACCTCTCCGTGTGGCCACTCCCCCGCGCGAACGAACTTGATGTCTCTGCCGCGCTCAAGCGGCGCATGGCCGAAGTGGCGCCCTCACTGCCGCCCAGCATCCGGATGGACCTGGCGTATGACGGCACCTACTACATGGAGAATGCGATTCGCGAGATCGGCCGAACTCTGGTCGAGACGATCTCGATCGTGGCGATCGTCGTTTTCATCTTCCTGGGCTCGGTGCGAACGGTGCTGGTGCCGCTCGTCGCGATTCCCATCTCGCTCACCGGCGCCTGCATCTTCATGTGGCTGATGGGCTTCTCGCTGAACCTGCTCACGATCCTGGCCATCGTGCTCGCGGTCGGACTGGTCGTCGACGATGCCATCGTGATGGTCGAGAATGTCGCGCGCCATGTGCGCGAAGGGTTGCAGCCCGTGACTGCGGCGCTCACCGCGGGGCGAGAGCTTGCCTCTCCCATCGTGGCCATGACGCTCACGCTCGCGGTCGTCTACACCCCGATCGGATTCCAAGGCGGCCTCACGGGCATGCTCTTCAGGGAGTTCGCGTTCACACTCGCGGCCGCGGTCGTCGTCTCCGGCCTCGTCGCACTCACTCTTTCGCCGATCATGAGCGCGGCCCTCGTCGGCTCGGGCCGTGAAGGGCGCATGACTTCACTCGTCAATCGCGGCTTCGATCGCGTGCGGCGCGTCTACGGTGCGCTTCTCGACTGGACCCTTGAGTTGCGGTGGACCATGGCGGCCGCGGCTGTCCTGATTGCGATTGCGGCGCTCCCCCTCTACATGCTCTCCGGGTCGGAGCTTGCTCCGACCGAGGACGAGGGCTTCATCATCTCCGTGGTTCAAAGCGCGCCTGATGCGACGCTCGAGTACACGCTCCGCGGCTTTGACGATGTCAATGCCATCTTCGCGGAGATCCCCGAGCGGGACTCGAACTTCAGCGTTTCGCAGGTCACGGGCGGGTTCGGCGGAGTCAAGATGCGCGACTGGCGGGAGCGACAGCGCACGACCGGCGACATCCTGCCCGAGGTCTTCATGGGGTTTTCGGGCATCACGGGCATTCGGGCGATTCCCGTCCGTCCTCCGCCGCTGCCAGGCGCAGGTCAGTTCGATGTCGAACTGATGGTGACCAGCAGCGAAGACGCCGATCGCATGGCCCAGTTCGCCCCGGCGCTGATCGGCGCCGCCTTTGCAAGCGGCAAGTTCATCTACGCCGACGGCGATCTCAAGATCGATCTCCCCCAGCTCAGGATCGAGATCGATCGCCAGAAGGTCGCTGACATGGGACTGGACCTCGCCTCGGTCGGCCGTGAACTCGCCATTCTTCTGGCCGGGGGCTATGTCAATCGCTTCAATCACAACGGGCGCAGCTACAAGGTCATTCCGCAGGTGGCGGACTCCGAGCGGGCCACTCCCGAGCAGCTTCTCCAGCTCAAGGTGCGTACGGCCAGTGGAGGCCTCGTGCCTCTCTCGAGCTTCGTCACGCTGCGCACCGAGGCGGCGCCGCGTGCGCTGACCCGCTTCCAGCAGCGCAACAGCATGAAGATTTACGGCGTGGTTGTGCCCGGCACCACGAAGGCCGAGGCGCTTGCGGTGTTGGAAGAAGCCGCCCGCGCGGTTCTGCCGCCGGGATACACGCTCGACTATGCCGGCGAGAGCCGTCAGATCCGACAGGAGGGTTCGTCGCTCACGGTCACGCTCGGCTTCGCGCTCCTGCTCATCTATCTGGTGCTGGCGGCGCAGTTCGGCTCGTTCCGTGATCCGCTCATCGTGCTGCTCGGCTCAGTGCCGCTGGCCATTTCGGGTTCGCTGATCTTTGCGTTCCTCGACCTAACGACAATCAACATCTACTCCCAGGTGGGGCTCATCACCCTCGTCGGCCTTGTCGCCAAGAACGGCATTCTCATTGTCGAGTTTGCGAACCAGCTCCAGGAGCGGGGACTCGACAAGATCTCGGCCGTGCGCGAGTCGGCGCAGACTCGACTGCGCCCGATCCTGATGACCTCTGCGGCGACGGTGTTCGGTCACTTCCCCCTGGTCATCGTGACTGGAGCCGGAGCAGCGGCGCGAAACTCGATCGGCATCATGCTCGTGAGCGGCATGGCCATCAGCACGCTCTTTACGCTCTTCGTGGTGCCTTCAATCTACGCGCTCGTCGCGGCCAAGCGATCGCCCGCGACGGACGATGCGACTGAGCTTCGGCCGGCGCCCGATCGGAATGAGGCTGTGCCGGCGAGCGGTCCCCTCAGCGTGGCATGAGTCGGATCACTTCCGGTTGATCGCTGATCCGAAGAGCTTCGAGGCTGACCTCGAGGCGCTCGACGCCTCGTTGACCGAAGGCGTCGATGACTCGGCCCGGCGCGATGAAGGTGACCTGCCGCGCTGACCAACCATCGCCGCTTCGCTGGAAGGAGAGCGGAACTTCTCGACGACCGGAGTCGAGTCGCCGAGGCGAGGCACCCTCCACTCGAACTTCCACGGCGCCACCTTCGACAATGAGCGGCAGCAGTCGATCAAGCGATGAGTCGCGCGCTGGGCCACGCGGCGCGAGATTGAAGGCAAGCCGAAGAGGTTCCGCCCGTCGTCCCGCAGGGTCGGGAATGACGATCGCCGCCGCACCTTCGTAGCCCGGTGCCGTGACTTCAACGGTCTTGCGCATCGACGCAGGTGTCCAGGTGATCATCAGGGACAGCGGGGTGCGACCCTTCGATTGGCCGTCGATCGTCACAAGCGCGCCTTCCGGGGCGCTCACGATGGTGAGACTCTCGGTGCTGGTCGACTCCGTCGGCGCGAACTCCAATGACGCCTCTGCCGTTGCGGGTGACGCGGTGCCACCCACGATGCCGGGAAGCCACTTGCGAACCTGTTGGAGATCGACGAAGCCGAGCGAGACCGCGCCAGCAAGTGCGGCTGCGGCCGCAAGTCCGACCACCAGACCCCAGCCACGACGCGCGGAGCCCCCTCCTGCTCCGCGCGCCGGGCCTCGGGGCGTTCGCATGCGCGTTGACGATTGGGTCCCGGGCCGCGTGCGAGACGACGCGACTGCGCGCGTCGACGCGGTGGTCAACGGCCGATCGAGATCAATCGCATCCTCGGCGGTACTCGGCAGAGATCCGGAGTTCCACGGCTCGGCGTGGGGCGCATTCGACTGAGCCGCTTGGCGGACAGCCTCGCCGGCTGTGAGGTTCATGGCGCTGCTCGGTCCCGCCAGATAGCGCTCAAGGGCCGCGGCCACTTCACCGGCATGCGCGAAGCGTCGCGTGCGGTCGCGATCAAGGCACCGCATCACAATCGCATTCAATGTTTCATCGATGGTCGGATCAATCGAGCGCGGTGGCTCGATGGTCGCGGCGCTGATGATCCGTGCCGCTTCATGCAGTGCGACGCCGCGCACATCGTAGGGGTACGCCTCGGCCAGCATCTCATAGAGGATGACGCCGAGCGCGTAGACATCGGTGCTCAGGTCAATCAATCTCGGGTCGCCGGCAATCTGCTCGGGACTCATGTACTGCACGGTCCCGATGAGCTGCCCGGTTTCGGTCCGCACACCCTCGATGCCAAGGTCGCCATTGGCACCTCGCGCGACACCGAAGTCGATCACCTTGACGCGACCGTGACGATCGACCAGGAGATTTGCGGGCTTCAGATCACGGTGCAGGATCTTCATCTCATGCGCGAAGGCAATCGCCTCGCACGCGCGGTGGAAGAGTTCAAGTCGACCTCGCTGATCGAGCCGGCGCGCTTGGGCAAACTCGGCGAGCGGCTTCGCATCCTCCACGAACTCAATCACCATGTAGGGAATGCCGCCGCTGCCATCGTCCCAGAGGCCATGCGCGACGATCTCCGCGATGCCGGGGTGGCGCAGGCGATCGAGAATGGCCACCTCGCGCTGGAAGCGCCCCACCGCCTCGGGGTTGTTGAAGCCGCGGGAGAGAAACTTCACCGCCACCTTGCGCGGCGGATCGCCGAAGCTGCCGGAGTAGACGCGGCCCATGCCACCCTCTCCGACAAGCTCGGTGATCTCCACGCCACCGATCGTCCGCCCGATGACTGGATCGCTGAAACGAGGCGATTGAGGCACACCCTCTCCCGGCTCAGGGGGACGGCGCGTCACCTCGCCCGGGGAACGAGAGACGATCGTGGCATCGAGGGCCTCGGGATGAGCGCCCGACGCGGACACCGCCGTGGGCTCAAGTCCGGCATCACGCTTCTCTGACGATGGTGCGGATGTGGGATCGGTCTCGACCTCGCGCGCGTTGGCTGGCGCAATGAGCGTTGGATCGACTCCTGAACCGAGATCGGCCTTGCGGTTCGGCGGAGTGTCCTCCAGCGGAATGGGCGCTTCATCCATACGCGCCCCTTCGGCGCTCTAGGACCTCAACTTGAACGCGCCGATGACTTTTCGAAGCGATTCGATCGCGGCGTGCAGACCCGACGCGGCGGAGGCAAACTCATTGATCGACGCTTCCGTCTGTTGCGCTGATGCGGAGAGACGCGCCATGGCATCGTCAATGCGACGGGCACCATCTGACTGCTGCGCCACGCCATCATCGAGGCCCGAGAACCGCTGCACCGTTCCCGTCACTCGCTCGATGACCTGCGAGACCTGTCCACCAATGCGATCGACCTCGGCGACACCGCGGCGCACCTGGTCGGCGAAGCGGTCCATTTCCATGACGCCGGAGGAGACCGCGGACTGCATCTCGCTGACCATGCGCTCGATCTGCACCGTGGCGGTGGCGGCCTGATCGGCCAAGCGACGCACTTCGCGCGCGACCACCAGGAACCCTCGCCCGCTTTCGCCGGCCTTCTCCGCCTCGATGGCCGCGTTGACTGAGAGAAGGTTCGTCTGATCGGCTACTCGCGTAATGGTGTCGACGATGGCTGTGATGGCCGACGCTTTCTCGTTGATCGCCGCAAGGCGCCCCGCGACTGAACCCGTTGCCGCATCGAGCTCACGCATGGACGACTCCATGCGGGCGAGGCTCTCGCGGCTGCTCGTCGCGATCGAGGTCGTCTCATCGGCCTCACTCCGCGCCTCGCGCGAGGTCATCGCCAGCTCCTCGCCGGTGCGCGTGATCTCCCGCACGGCGGCGGCGATCTCGGTCGAGTGGCGCGTGAAGTCCTGCGCGGAGCGCTCCTGCTCGGCGCTCGTGGCCGCCACCTGGGTCGCGGTCGCGTGAAGCTGAATGGTCGCGCGCTTCACATCGCCGACGAGGGAGTCAAGCTGGCGCGTCATGCGACAGAGGCTGGCCCCAAGTTGCGACGCTTCGTCGCTGGTGCCCCGATCGAGCCGCACCTCTGCGGTGAGATCGCCCTCGGCCACACGCGAAGCAAGTCGCATCGCCTCGGCCATGCCGCGTGAGAAGCGAATGGCGAGCAGCACAATGGTGCCAAGCACAAGCGAGAGTCCGACGATCGCCATCGCGCCCAACTGAATGATCTCGCGACGGATCGGACCGACGACCGCTGACTCGGGCCTGCTGAGAATGAGGATCCAATCACCGGTTGGAACCGTGGCCGTGGCGAGGTAGGCCGAGCCCCCCTCGATGGGATCACGCGCACGCCTCGGACCCTCGATGCGTGAGGTGTCCTGAGCGGCGCGCATGAACTCCGAGAAGGGCGTGGATCGAATCTCACTCCCACGAAGAGATGTGGGGAGATCGCCGCCGACACCGATGATCCGCCCTGCCGCCGTCACCACGAGCACCCTTGCCGAGGCCTGTTCAGCGATGGACTCCAGTTGACGATCGGTGTCGTCGAGCTCTCGCTCCACACTCGCCACGCCGAGGAAGACCCCGTCGATCACGATCGGCGATACGAACTCGACGACGCGCGCGCCGTCGATGATGGTCGGCTCGCTCACAACACTCTCGCGCCGACCTGTCTGCTGGAAGCGCTGACGCGCCAGCACATAGCCCGGGTCCGCTTCAGGATCGGCAATTGGCCGAAGGATCGGACCCCCACCGCGCGCCTGATCCCTGACCCACCGCGCCGAGAAGCGCCCGGTGGCCGTCGCCGCCTGCGGCGGGAGGCCGTCGCGCAGGTGCGCCGCGTCGCCCCCATCGGAGTCCGGCTCGTAGATATACGCGCAGCTTCGGCACCATGGGGTCTGTTCGAGCACGATCGCCAGCAGAGCCAGCGAAGCTCGGCGCTCTCCGAAGAGCCCGGCCATCTGCGCATCTGCGAGCGTCCGCGCCAACCCGGAGGCGTTGTTGTTCGCATCTTCCATCTTCGCGGCGGAGAGGACCGCCGCGTTCTCGAGCTCGGTCACCGCCGCGCTCCGAAGCGCATTGAAGCGCGTCAGACCGCCGACCCCGATGATCAACGCGTTGAGCAGGAACATCGGCAGAATGCCGAAGAGAAGCAGGCGCCCGGCCAGCGATCGACGGAAGACCAGCGGAGGACCGGCATGGGCCATGAAGCGGCGGAGTGTAGACGCTCGCGTCATCGCCTACCCTGCGACCCCAATGAAGCAGCCGACCCTCGTGCTGGCCCTCGCCGCCTCCGCATGGTTGTTGCTCCAGCCATTTCTTCACTGGATGGTGCATTGGCGGATTGACCGATACCGGTTCATCGTCGATATCACCGTCTGCGTGATCTTCGCCATGCTGGTGGCGCATGCGGTCAACCGCCGCCATGCTCGGTGGGGAGTCACCTTTGCAGCCCTCGTGGTGGCCCTGAATCCACTCTGGCCTTTGCAGGCTCCGGCCCGCGGCATGATGGCGATCACCATCGCGGCAGGAGTCGCTTCGGCGCTCTACGCCGTGCGGCGATGGAAGTGATCCCCCTGACGGCGTGAGCGAGCGCGGGCGTTGTCTCGTGTGCCGAAGCTGAACGGGCGGCGGAGTCTGTGGCTCAAGGCGCTGCCGGAGACGGCGATGGCACCGAAGGCGCCGCAGGTGTCGATGCTGCGCTTGGAGCAGACGGCCTCGCCGGAGGCAACTCGAAGAAGTAGGCGCCACCTTCGGGGCACGCCTCGTCCCTCGACTTCACCCGACCGACGAGCACGCGGTCTCCACGCACGGCAAGCCCGGAGCCGAAGGTGCGCTCCGAGCACGCTGCTTGCGGAAGCAGGCGGAAGGTCTCCACCCATCGGCCATCGACACGCTCAAAGCCATGCACAACTCCGAGCGGCGGCTCTCCGGGCACCGTCGAGTGCGAGTCGGAGACGAGGATGCGCCCTCTCGTGATGGCGAGCGATGAGCCGAGCGCTGCGCTGGGAATGACACCGCGCGGAAGCAGTTCTCCATCAAGGCTCCATGCCCCATCGTGCCGTCGATAGACAAACACCCGACTGCCCACAGTATTGCCGATGACCTCATTGGCCTGAACAACAACGAGATCGCCTTCGACAGCGACCGTCGCTCCGAACCCCATCAATGGTGTGACTTCGGCCCCCTTGAGTTCCGCCTCGAGCGGCCACTCCGCACCATCCCGACGACGGATCTCGACGACCGCTTCATCGGCCAGGCGCACCGACTCGCCGCGCAGGCCAGCGGTCAGGCGCGGCGAGCCGATGACAAGCCGCCGACCGTCCGTCGCCAGCGATGCTCCGAACCAGGTGCTGTTGCGCGACGGATCCCGTCGAATGATCGAGACGCGCTCCCATTTGCCGGCACCATCGTTCGCGAAAACATGCACGCCGGGCGACGAAGGAAGCTGATCGGGCTTGCCCGCTCGAAGGCGCGTGTCCGCGTCTGCACAGATGATGAAGGTCCCATCGGTCACGATCGATGAGCCGAATCCCGGCGCAGGTTCGCCGCCGGGTGTCGAGAGCGTGGCCGTCGGCGCCCAGCCACCGGCATCCTGGCTGCGGGTGAAGAGAAGCACCTCGCTTCGAACCGCCGTGCGCCGATCGAGATTGGTGACGAAGAAGTTCGAAGCTGCGGCGAGGCGCTGAAGCGTCGCATCCCGCGCCATCAGGTTGAAGACTCCGGGCATCTCGCGACGAGGCTGCCACGAACCATTCGACCAGGTGAACGAGGCAATCTGTCCATCGAAACCCGACTGGCGTGCAAGGATCGGACCAGTCACGAGCGCCTCATCGCCGGCGAACGCCACCACCATGCCGAAGGTGGGTGATGCCGTCGGCGATGGCGGGTCGAGCACCATCGACTCGCGGAGCACAATCATCGGTGCCGGGGCATTCGCGTCGGCTGGCGCTTCTGCAGAGTCCTGGGTCGCCGACAGGGAAAGCGACCGTGTCGGGGCCGGTGCCGATGGACTCTGCGTTGGATTCAACGGTCCGTCTTGTGCCGGTGCCGTGTCGCCCAACGCGGGGGTCACCCCTGCCATAGCGCCCGCGACCATCGCGAGGAGGGCGCCAAGGGCCGCCGCGCCGACGAATCGCCTCGATCGAAGAATCATCCTGTACTCCTCCTTGACTGACCCGCTCTCACACGCCGGGAGTCGCTCTCGCGGCTCGAACCGCGGCGGCACGCCGACGAACCGACGCAATCACGGCGCGGAGCAACTCCTGCTCATCGGGAAGATTGTGTTTGCCCGCCGCATCTCGGGGCGGCACGACTTCGACCCCGAGTTCAACAAGCGTCCGGAGATTGCGGTCGAGAATGGCGGTGTGCATCGATCCATGCATTGCCGGCGCGACGAGAAGCGACGCCCTGCCCTGCTCCACGCGCCCCAAGGCCGAGGCGAGCGTCGCCGTGACCACGCCATCGGCGATGCCCGCAGCCATCTTCGCAAGCGTGTTCGCGGTAGCCGGCGCGACGAGATACACCTCAAAGGGCGCCGCGTCGGAGAGATGCTCCGACTCAGGCGACAGGACGGTCACGGCCGGAGTGTCGCAGCTCCATGAGAGCGCCTCCGCCGTGACATATCGCAGCGCTTCCTGTGAGGCGAACGGAGTGACCCGCGCACCATGCTTGCGAAGGAGGCGCGCCACGATCGGTGTCTTGAACGCCGCAATGCTCCCGGTCACGAGGAGCGCGGCGCGAACGCCCTCAAGCTCATCGCCCTCGCGGACGACCTCGCGGTCGCCCAAGTCCGATGGCGTCGGCCTCGAGAGCGGAATCGTTGGCTCGCTTCGACTCACCGGCCTCATCCTACGGCCCCGGGAAGCCGATGAGTAAGATCCATCCGCCAGGACCACCTGGGCGGAACCGCGCCGCGGGTGCGTTCCCCGCGCCGCCGACGCCGAGTGGTCCTTCCTATGCGAATCGGCCTTCGACTTCTCCAGGACCTTGCCATTCCCTTGTCCGCGGGAGCACTTCTGCTCGCGGGCTGGGGCGCCAATCGATGGATCGGCGACGGGGAGCAAAGATGGATCGTCTGGGGACTTCTTGGACTCTCCTACCTCATCGCCGGCGCCGAACCCGCGATCCGCGGTGCCGCGCTGGCGCTTCGAGGTCGCTTTGACATCGACTTCCTGATGGTGGTGGCCGCGCTCGCGGCAGCCGCCATCGGCGAAGTGGTCGATGGCGGCCTGCTGCTCTTTCTCTTCGCCCTCGGGCATGGCCTCGAGAAGTACGCGATGGGCCAGGCGCGGCGCGCCATCTCGGCGCTCGGGTCGATCGCACCACGCACCGTGCATGTGCTTCGGAACAACCAGGAGATTGAAGTCCCGGTGGAGTCGGTCGAGATTGGCGAGACCGTCGTGATTCGCCCGGGTGAGCGCGTGGGCGTGGATGGGCGCGTCTCCGCGGGTCAGAGCGCCGTCGATCAGGCTCCCATCACGGGTGAGAGTGTGCCGGTCGAGAAGTCGCGCGGCGACGAGGTCTTTGCGGGCACGCTCAATGGCGATGGCGCGCTGCATGTGACCGCGCTTCGGGTTGCCGCCGACTCAACGATGGCGCGCATGATTCGCTTGGTCGAGGAGGCGCAGTCGCAGAAGAGCCGGGTGCAGCGCGCGGCGGATCGATTCACGCGAATCTATGTGCCGGTCGTGCTCCTGATGGTGGTGGCGACAGCAACCGTTCCTCCGGCACTCGGGTGGATCGCCGTGGCGGAGGGAGGGAGCGCCTGGAAGGAAGCCCTGCTGCGCGCAATCGCGCTCCTGGTCGGCGCATCGCCTTGCGCCCTCGCGATCAGCACGCCCGCCGCGGTCCTCGCAGGTGTGGCAAAGGCGGCTCGCTCGGGTGTGCTCATCAAGGGCGGCGCGCACCTTGAGAGCCTTGCCCTGGTGACCGCGATGGCGCTCGACAAGACCGGCACCATCACGCGTGGCCGACCCGAGGTGACGGAGATCATCCCGTTCGACGGCGCGGAACCCGAACGGGTGCTGACGCTGGCCGCAGCGCTCGAGAGCCAGTCGACGCATCCGCTGGCGCACGCCATCACGACTGCCGCGGAGTCGCGATCACTTGCGGTCCCGGCGGTGACCAATCTCGTATCGGTGAAGGGCAAGGGACTGGTCGGCACCGTCGAGGGTCGCGAGATACGGGTCGGCGCGGCGCGGCTCTTCACGACCGACGAAAGAAGCGCGTCGAAGGGGCCCGCGCTCCCCGCCGAAGTCGCGACTGCGGTGCATGATCTCGAGGCGGGTGCGCAGACGATCATGGTGGTCGCCGAGGGCGATCGCTTCATCGGGGTCATCGCGCTCATGGATCGTCCCCGGCCCGAGGCGGCTGGTGCGATCGCGCGACTTCAGTCGATGGGCGTCGATCCGATCGTCATGCTGACCGGGGACAATCCGACCGTCGCGAAGGCGATCGGCGCGACTGTCGGCCTTCGCGATGTGCGCGGCGGATTGATGCCCGAGGACAAGATCGAGGCTGTCTCCGAACTCGCGCGAACGCATCGTGCCGTGGCGATGGTCGGTGATGGCGTCAACGATGCGCCTGCTCTTGCCGCGGCCACGATCGGCATCGCCATGGGCGGCGGCGGCACCGATGTGGCTCTCGAAGCAGCCGATGTGGCGCTCATCCGGGATGACCTCGACCGTCTTCCCTTTGCCATTGCACTCGGGCGTGCCTCGCGGCGCGTGGTCCTTCAGAATGTCTCGATCTCGATGGGCATGGTCGGCGTGCTGATTCCGCTTGCCGTTCTCGGCTGGCTCCCCATCACACTGGCGGTGATCCTGCACGAGGGAAGCACGGTGGCCGTGGTCCTCAACGGCCTTCGACTGCTCGGCTTCCGCGATACGGTCCCACGCGAGCCTCGCGCGGCGACGCCAAGCGCGTCGATCGCCTCATCGACCGCGGGGGCTCACGCCGAGGCGGTCGCCGGAGCGGGAGTTGCGGCTCGGCGCGTCGAAGCGTCGTAAGCGGCGCTCCAGACCGCGCGACGCACCACGCCTTCGATGTTGGCAAGGTCGACACCCGGCGCCCGCGCGAGACCTCGCTCGATGATCAGCTTCGCCACTTCGACCGCGACATTCACGCTGGTCCGGCGAATCTCGGCAATCGGCGGATAGATGAGCCCGACGGCAAGATCCTCGGCCGACACTTGCGCGGCGAGCGCCTCAGCCGCGCGAAGGAACATCTCATCGGTGACGCGCGCGGCCACCGTCGCATAGACGGCGAGCCCGACCGCCGGGTAGATGTAGACATTGTTGCCCTGCCCCGGCACAAAGAGCTTGCCCTCGTGATGAAGCGGTGGGAAGGGGCTGCCGCTTGCGAAGATCGCGCGACCGCCGGACCACTCGATCGCTTCGCGCGCCGAGCACTCGCTCCGCGAAGTCGGATTTGAATAAGGGAAGATGATCGGGCGCTCGTTCACTTCGGTCATCGCCTCGATGACGGGCCGATCGAAGGCCTTGGCCACGGTGCTGACCCCAATGAGCACGCTCGGTCGCAGTGACCGGACTGCGCCCAGCAAGGTCGGCTCCGGTGCGTGCTCATGGGCGAAGGGCTGCTGGTGATCGAGAAGCCCAGCGCTTGCATGCGTCACGAGCCCCTTCGAGTTCATGAGCGAGCAGCGCGCGAGCGCCTCGCTGCGGGAGAGACCCTCGCGCGTCATCTGAAGACAGCAGAGCTCGGCGATGCCTGTGGCGGCGCTTCCGGCACCGAAGAAGAGATAGCGATGATCACGGAGATGCGTGCCCTGAATGCGACACGCTGCGAAGAGCCCGGCCACGGCCACCGCCGCCGTGCCCTGGATGTCATCGTTGAAACAGCTCACCCGATCGCGGAAGCGCTGAAGCAGCGGCGTCGCATTGCGATTCGTGAAATCCTCGAACTGAATGCACGCGTGCGGGAAGACCTCCTGCACGGCCATCACGAATTCTTCGACAAAGTCGTCGTACTCCGTGCCCTCGGCGCGGCGTCGCCTGAGACCCGGATAGAGCGGATCGGTGAGCAACGCGTCATTGTTGGTGCCGACATCGAGCACCACGGGCAGCGTGCTGTGCGGTGGAACGCCGGCGCAGGCGGTGTAGAGCGCCAGCTTGCCGATGGGAATGCCGATTCCGCCCACACCAAGATCGCCAAGGCCGAGGATGCGCTCACCATCGGTGACGACGATGACGCGAACTTCCGTTTCCGGCCAGTTGCGAAGGATTTCCTTGACGCGTCCACGATGCGACAGCGAGACGAACAGTCCGCGCGGCTGCCGCATGATGTGCGCAAACTTCTGACACGCCTCCCCAACGGTCGGGGTGTAGACGATCGGCATCAGCGACTGGATATCGCGCTCGAGCAACTGGTAGAACAATCGCTCATTCAGGTCCTGGAGCCCCGTGAGATAGATGTACCGATCAAGATCCGATGACTTCGACTCAAGGTGGAGCCGGCAGCGCCGGATCTGCAACTCGGGCGTTTCCACCATTTCCGGCAGCATGCCCTCGATGCCGAGAATGCGCCGTTCCGCCTCGGTGAACGCGGTGCCCTTGTTGAGCCGGGGATCTTCGAGGACGCGACGGTCTCCTTGCATGGATGAGAATGTACCGCGATGAGGCGCAGCCCGGATCTACCATCGTCGAACATGGAGGCCGAGCCGACCCTCTTCGACCCGCCGGCTCCGCCCCGAGTGCGCCACTGGCCTGCGGCACTGCCGCGGCTGCTGGAACCCCGCCTCATGGCATGGATCGATCGCTGGGAGTCACATTCGCTCGTCGAGGTGATGAGGATCGAGACGAGCGCTCGAATGCGCTCCTCTCTCGGTCGCGCCTACCTTGAGCGGCGCCTGATTCGCCTGAATCATCTGCTCCTTGAGCCGGGACGGGAAGAACTCCTCGAAGAGGTCTTCTGTCACGAGGTCGCGCACCTGGTGGTCTTCGAGCGCCATGGTCATGCCGCCGCACCGCATGGCCGGGAGTGGCGTTCGCTCCTTCGTGAAGTCGGCGCGCGCGTGCGCGTGACGATTCCACGCGATGAGTGCCGCTTCCTGCCACTGGAGCAGCCGCGCCGCCGACGCCGACGACGGGTGCGGCGCCCGCAGGTCATGCATCAGGGACTGGTCGGCGGCATGCTCGAAGCGTTGAGGCGCCTCCACGGCCGACTCATGTGAAGCACTCGGCTCGGACAGGTGTCGCGCACAAGGCGCGAGATCATGAGGTCCTCGACGATTTCGATCTCGTAGATTCCATCGTCGCCGACACAGAGGCGCGTTTCGGGCCGGTTCCTGAAGGTTGCCTGAGTGCCGTCGATGGCCACGGTTCCGATGATCGGCAGCCGCTCGCCAGGCACATCCATGGCGAAGAGGCCGGACGGCTCAATGCTCATCACGCTCTCATCGATCTCGCTCTTCCAGTGGCCGGTCAGGTCAAGTCTTGGAACGCGCTGCTGGTCATTGCACCCACCCGCAATGACGCAAGCGCCGCACACGATGAACGAGGCAGCAAGTCGGCGAGCGAACGAAGAGTGAAACATTGCGCTGGATCGTAGCAGTACCGCTCCCCGCGGCCGGCTAATCCTTGCGCCAATCGACCGTGTGCTCCCGGCCGGCAACGAGCTCGACGCTCTTCTCGAGGATCTTTCCATCTGGCAGGCGAATGCGAACCTGCCGCCGACCAGGTGGAAGTCCGATGATCCTGAACGATCCATCGCGCGTGGCAACCGCCGAGAACGGCGATTCAACGCAGACGATCACTCCTTTCGCGGAAGGCTCCTCGCGCACGGTGAGATCGACGGCGCCCGTTCGATCGAGCGTGACCGGAGTCGCCCGCGTCGCGCGCGTCAGTCGACGGTCAACGCGAAGCGAGCCCTCGCCTCGAACCTGTCGCACGCCACTCTCAGTCGTGCGAAGCGCGACGGGTGTGCCGGGCGAGACCACCACCGTGGTGGGGACAAATGCAGCGCCTTGCACCACCATGACCTGCTCCGGTCCGGCCGAGGTCCGGGTCCCCGGCGGAGCCACAACCCAAACAACGGGCAATCGCACCTCTTCATCGGCTGAGGGAGAAGCCGCTTCCCGCTGGGTTGGAGATCCTGGCTCCCGATCAGAGTCCGCTCCCTCCTTCGACTTCGGTTCCGGAGCCTTCAGCGGCACGAACCCCGAGAGCACCGCTGTTCGCGATGGGTCGATGATGGGCGGAATCTCGAGACTGCGCTGGGGCGGAGGCGTTGCCGACGCGGTGGAAATCACCAGTGCACCGGCGAGCGAAATGGCGAGTGCGTGCGCAAAGCGCCATGGCGCCGCGTCACGAAGCCGCCGGAGTGCAAACTGGCGGATGAATCGGGCCATGAGCATCGGCGCGAAGTTCTATCGGCAAAGTCCCGAGCGGGGGCGGAATGCGCTCTGGGACTTCCTCTTGATTTCCCGGACGCGGCTTGAGCCCATTGCACGGCTTCTTCCGATCAATCGCATGGTCCTTTGGCACTTGAGCTTGCCACACTCCGAGATGCACGCCACCTTCACAACACTCGGGCTGGCGCATCGGATGCCTCCCAGCCCCCCACCGACGGCGCGGAGCAGTGGCGCAAACATCCCCGTCGGACGCGAGCGGCCGGCTCGAGGGGACCGGCCGCTCGCTCATTTTTTGCTTCGAGTTCCGCCCGACCACCGCCACTCCCCACCTCCAGCGCATGCCGAAGGGCCCTCAGCGCCCGCCCGACTCTCCACTTCACGACGGTCGCGGCAGATGCGCCGATCGTGGGTAGGGCGGCGCCCTCCGCTCCGGAACCTCCTCCCCGTTGCCGCGTGCCCCTTCGCGTTCCGCATCAGAGGCGTAGAAGCTCAACCAGGCCCGCCGATCTTCAACGGTGCGCCCTCCGGCGAGGTCGATGAACTCCTGCCCGCCGCTTCCATCACAGATCTCATGCACCGGCTCATCGAGGATCGTGCTCACAAGCCGCTCGTAGAGCTCCCGGTCGGAGAGGTGATCGGTGTGAATCAGGTAGGTGTAGATGTCGCGCAGCCCGCGGATCACCCTCCAGAGGCGTGTGGAAACCTCGCCTTCGGGGATCTCCGCGAGCGGTGGCGCCTCGATCCCGATGGCCAGAAGCTGCTGGCGGTTGGTCGTCATCGGCGCAAGCTCGAGGTCATAGACCAGCGACCAGTACGCACGATCCGCGGGGCATGAGCCGCGAGCTTCCGCATCGCGCACAAGCGCGTCGATCCGCGCCTCGCGGTTCGCCCTCTGGGCCGCCCGCAACGCCTCGAGCTTCTCCCGGTGCGCCTTGCTCTCAGCAGGCTCATCGTCGCAACCGCTGCTGCTTCCCCGATGGCTCGCCATGACGAGGAACGCTCCCCCACCTCCACCCGTGCCATCGCTGATTCGTGCGATCATCGTCACCCCCAATCCCGGCTCTGCCTTCGCTTCGCAACAGCCGAGGGGCGGTGGCAGAACCGGCGCCCCGGCGACCGACGGGCAACCTACGGCGCGACGGCGCCTCGCCAACCTTGCGGGCCCTTCTTTCTCGCACTTTCCGTGGCGCGACGCGCCGAGCGACGGCAAGCGTGGCGATGACCACATGGTGCACCCGGATCGCGCTCGCGAGGAGCCAGGGACCAACGGCACGGGACCGGACTCCGCGTGACACGAAGTCCGGCCCCCCCTTCCAAGCCCCAAAGCGGAAGGGCGCCGCTGTTCCCCCGCTCACCCCGACGCGCACCGGAGCGCCCCCGCACACCCCAGTGCGCCCCAGTGCGCCCCGGTGCGCCCCCGGATCCGCCGTACCCGGAAGGGGCTCGGCGACGACCTGATCGACCCCGCGCCATCAGGTCATGCGGAAGCTGACTCGATGCCGATGACACAATGTGTCACTCCCGGAGGGGATCTTCCGGACATCTCATGGCTGCACGAACCAAGTCCAAACGCCGCTCGCGCGTCGCCCGTCGCGACAGGACCATCGCTCGCATCCTCGCCCTGCTGCGCGACGCCCACGGCGGCCGCGATCTCCGAATCGCCGATGCCGCCGAGCGTTATGGCGTTTCGGTCAGGACCCTCTTCCGCGACCTCCGCACATTGAAGAACCTCGGAATTGCCTTCCGAATGGTGGACGACCCGCGCGACCCATCTCGCCGCAGCTATCGCCTCGACGACCGGAAGATCCTGCCCGCCAGCCGACTCTCTCTCGAGGAGGCCATTCCGCTGGCGCTCGCTGGCCGCCAACTCTTCGGCAAGCGACAGATCCCGCTGCTCGAGTCGGCCTCGGGAGGCATCGAGCGAGTCCTTGACACCGTCAGCAAGCCCGTCGAGAGCGATCTCTCGAAACTCGAGCGGCGCATTTCCGTGCGGCTGGCTCCGCGCAACGCGGCTCGCGGACTCGGTGACCTCTTCCGCAGCGTGGTTGACGCAATGCTCCGCGGGCGCCAGCTCGACGCGGTCTACAAGAGCGCCTACGACCTCACGCCCTCACCACCGCAGCGCTTCAAGCTGGATCCCTTTGCGCTCGTGTTCAGGCATCGCGCCTGGTACATGCTTGGGCGTCGCCCCGATCAGGGGCGGGTGAAGCTCTACAAGCTGGTTCGCTTCAAGTCGCTCATCGCCACGAGCGTCCGCTTCGAGCTGCCCGCAGGCTTCGACGCGGACACTCACTTCGGTCACGCATGGTCGGTGATTCGAGGGCGGCCACGCGAGCGCGTGGAGATTGACTTCGCCCCTGACTTCGCAGGCAACATCGCGGACACGGAGTGGCACCCGACGCAGACTGTCTCGATGCGCCCCGACGGGTCCATGCGCTTCACCTGCCAGGTCGATGGACTCGATGAGATCACCTGGTGGGTGCTCTCGATGGGTTCGCACGCTCGCGTGATCTCACCCGCAGCGCTCGCCCGGCGCGTGGCGGCGGAAGCGGCAGCCACCACCGCCCTCTATGCGGCGGCCGCTCCGAAGCGAACTGGCTCGGGCGCCTCTCCGCCCGCACGAAGCCGCCGTCGTAGGATCGCCAAGGCCACCTGATGGTTGAAGCGATCCTCATCATCCTGCTTGCCGGAGTCGCCGTTGTTCTGACTCTTCAGGTGACGCTCATGCGCCGCAATGGACGCGAGAGCGCCACCGTCGACCCAGCGCACCAGGCGCTTGCCGCCGATGACCAGGCGCGTCGTACCGCCGAGGCGCTTGAGCCGCGCATCGATCGGCTCTCCTCGGGTCTTCGCGACTCGATCACTGCGCTCCGCAGCGAGAGCGGCGAGAGCGCTCGAGCGGTGCGCGAGGAACTCCTCGGTGTGGCCGAGCAGGCTCGCCGCGAGCACGCCGAGGGCTCCGCGGCGCAGCGGAAGGAGATCGTCGAGGCGCTCGAGCGCCTGGCCCGAACCATGCAGACCGGTCTCGACACTTCGCGCCAGCTCACGCAACAGAAGCTCGATGAGATCAGAGAGTCGAGCCAGCGCAAGCTCGACGAGATGCGCGATTCCAACCAGCGCAAGCTCGACGAAATGCGCGGGGTCGTCGAGGAAAAGCTCCAGCAAGCGCTCGAGGAGCGCATCGGCGCCGCGTTCAAGGGGGTCGGCGAGCGACTGGAGGAGGTCCATCGCGGCCTCGGCGAAATGCGCGCGCTGGTGGGCGAAGTGGGCGATCTGAAGCGCGTGCTCACCAATGTGAAGTCGCGGGGCACCTGGGGCGAAGCGCAGCTCGCGGCGCTCCTCTCGGACTTCCTCGCTCCCGATCAATACGACGCCAATGTCGCTGTGCGGCCGGACGCCTCCGAGCGCGTGGAGTTCGCCGTGCGCTGCCCCGGCGGATCCGACGGCGAAACGGTCTATCTGCCCATCGACAGCAAGTTTCCGCGCGAGGACTACGAGCGCCTGCTGCACGCCCGCGAGCAGGCGGACGCCGAGGCGACGACCGCGGCGGGACTCGCCCTTGAGCGCGTGGTCCGCGATGCCGCGGCGGACATCGCGCGCAAGTACATCGCGCCGCCGCACACGGTCCCGTTCGCCATCCTCTTCGTGCCGACCGAAGGTCTCTACGCAGAATTGATGCAGCGCCCGGGCCTCGCCGATGAGCTGCAACGCACTCGCAATGTCACGATCGCGGGTCCGAGCACCCTCGCCGCCATTCTCATCAGCTTCAGGATCGGCTTCCGCACACTCGCCATCCAGGAGCGCTCCGACGAAGTCAGGCGAATCCTCGGCGCGGCGAAGACCGAGTTCAACAAGTTCGGCGAAGTGCTCGACGCCGTCCAAAGGCACTTGACGCATGCGCAGAACAAGTTGACGCAGACGGGAACCCGCACACGCCAGATCGGCCGCGCCCTGCGGCAGGTCGAGGCGCTCTCCGACTCCGACACCGCCGCACTGCTGCCGACGGACGCCGCGGCGGCTTCGGATGACGAAGCGCCGGAGCAGGAGCTTCGCGGCGGTGACTCGATCGCCGGCGAAGTTGGACCGCGCGGGGGTTGACCTGATCGTGGATGGCTGTCGCGTCGAGCGGCGTGGCTCAGGCCGCATTGTTCCAGGTTCGGCGGCACCTCGGCGCGTACTGAAGAGCCGGTGTCAGCGTTGATCGGGAAGGTCCGGGACTGCCCTCCAGGTCGCCTTGGAGCGCCCGAGAATCATGTTCGCCCAAGGTGAGACGCGGCCGTGCCACCCTCCACTGCTACGATTGGATCTGGATGGCCCTTCTCCGGTCCACGCTCGCGGTCCTGATGACGGCAGCGCTTCTGTTGCCCTTCTGCGGCTGCCATGCGCTGTTGCTGGCGGGCCAAACGGATTCCTGCTGCGGCCGCCCCGCGATGGCGCTTGACCTCACAGCGCTCGCCGCCCGGGAGACAACACCGCGGCACTCTCCCGACCAGGCGGCCGCTCCGATCGAGGCGATTGGTTCATGCTCCGCTCACTGTTGCGGCGCAAAGGAGTCCGCGGCCCCGGTCTCTTCAGATGCAATCGAGACCACCGCAGAGGACGAGTCACAGGACACACCCACCGCTCCCTGTGATCCGGAGTCGAAACGCGTTCCCCAGCGCGGCCCCGAGTGTTCGCAGGACACCTGCTGCGTGAAGTGTGCGCCACTCAAGGCGCCATGGTCACACCCGGCGCTGCAACGCCTCGCCGACATCTTCGATGCGCACGCGGGCGTTGCGCGCGATCTGTTGGCACGGGGCCCCGATTGGCCACCGACGCTCCCGCTCGGACAGCCGCCTGCGCCACTGGCGCAGGGCACCAAGCTCACTGTATGACCCCGGCTCGATGGCGCGGCGCCTTCTGGCTGCCGTGCGCTGTCGTGTTCACTCGACGCAGCGATCCTGCTCGATGATGAACGCCGTGGCTGTGCCGCCCGCGCGGCATGGTTCGTTCGAGCCCGCTTCTCCGAGGTCATCCATGACCGATCAGTCAAATCCGTCGAACCCGACACCCCATGCGCCTCTTCGTGCTGTCGGTCACGCGCGCCGTGCATCCGAGCCCGCACACCGGGGCGAGCGCATCCCGCTTCCCCCTCGCACGCTGGTCACGCGCGTGCTCATTCCGCTCCTCATTCTCGGCGGGGCCGTCGCCACTCTGATCATTGCCGCCTATGAGTCCCTTCGCCCCGTGCCCACGGTGCGAGTGGCGCCGGTGGTGGCGATTTCGCGCACCGCCGACTCCGCAGGCAGCGGCCCCGCATCCGGGCCGCCCGAGAGAGCGCCTGCGCCGTCGCCTTCGGCGAGCCGCTGGGTGCAGGCACCGGGCTGGATCGAACCGGAACCGCTCCCGACCACGGTGAGCGCCCTGCGGGACGGCATCGTCGTTGAGCTGCTGGCACTGGAAGGCGACCCGGTCGAGGCCGGCCAGGTGGTTGCACGCCTCGAGGCGCGCACCCTCGAATTGGCGCTCGCCCGCGCCGAGGCCGAACTGGCTCGTGCGAATGCGACGCGCGAGCGAGCGCTCGCCATGGCGGAGCAGGCTCGCACCGAGCAGGCGCAGCTTCCACATCGCCGCGCGGCGGCGGAGGCGCGACTTGAGGCCGCTCGAGACGCCAGCGCGCGCGCCGATCGCCTCGGTGCGGCGCATGCCATGGGCGAGGCCGAGGTGGTGCGCTATCGACAGGCGATGCTCGAAGCGCGGGCGGAGCTCGAAGCGATCGAGCCGCTCGCGCGATCCATCGCCGCGGCCGAGCGCGCCGCCGAGGCCGAGGCGGCCACCGCGCTGCTCGTCCCGCAGGCGATGCTCGATGAAGTTCGTCTTCAACTCGGGCGAAGCGAGGTCCGCTCGCCCATCGACGGTGTCGTGATGGAAGTGCTCACTTCACCGGGCGAGAACCTCTTCGCTGGCGACATGGCCATGGGGCGCGCCGTGGTCACGCTCTACGACCCGAAGCGCCTCCAGGTCCGCACCGATGTCCCCCTCGCCGACGCTGCGGGACTGGCCGTCGGGCAGCGCGCGAGAGTGACGGTGGAAGTCCTGCCGGATCAGGTCTTCGAGGGTGTTGTGTCGCGCCTCGTGCACAAGGCGGACATTCAGAAGAACACCGTGGGAGTCAAGGTGTCACTGCGCAACCCGTCGCCAGAGCTGAAGCCCGACATGCTCGCCCGCGTGCGCATCGAGGTCACGAGCGGGCCACCTCGCGGCGGCGCGACCCCGGCTCGAACAGCCGATGGTGCGCTGTCGCCGGACACTATTGGGACGCCTTCGCGACTTCACTTGCTGGCGCATGGCGACGCCCTCATCGGCAGTGGACCGGAGCGCGTGGCCATGGTCGTGACTTCCATCGATCGCGGTCGAGGACGACTGGAACCTCGACAGGTCACGATCTCCGGAGACGCTCCGCGCGCCGGGTGGATCACGGTGACGCATGGTCTGCAGCCAGGCGATCGCGTCGTCCTCAAGCCGGACACGGCGCTCTCGCCGGGAACGATGGTCGCCATCGCCACCGAGTGGATTGATCCGGAGGGAGAGCGTGATGTCACTCGTTGAAGCGCGCGGCGTCACGCGCATTTATCACCGCGGCACGGAGGAGATCCGTCCGCTCGATGGACTCGACCTCGACCTTGAGCAGGCGTCGTTCACCGCACTCATGGGGCCGAGCGGATCGGGGAAGAGCACGCTTCTCCATCTTCTCGCGGGGATTGATCGCCCCACCTCGGGCTCGCTGCGTGTCGATGGCATTGACCTGACGCAGCTCTCGCGGAGCGCCCTTGCCACCTGGCGCTCGCGCCATGTCGGCATCGTCTTCCAGCTTTACAACCTCGTGCCGGTGCTGACCGCCTATGAGAATGTGGAACTCCCCCTGCTGCTTCACGCGCTCTCGCGGCGCGAGCGTCACGCGCGCGTCGCCGACGCCCTCGACCAGGTCGGCATCGCCCATCGGCATCACCACTATCCGCGTCAACTCAGCGGTGGCGAGGAGCAGCGGGTTGCCATCGCCCGGGCGCTGGTGACGAGGCCGACGCTCCTCCTGGCCGATGAGCCGACGGGTGACCTCGATCGCACGAACGCCAGCGCCATTCTCGACCTGCTCGTTCGCCTGCACCGCGAGGAGCACCGCACCATCGTCATGGTGACGCACGACCCAGCCGCGGCGGCCCGCGCCGAGACGACGCTGCACCTTGAGAAGGGTCGCCTCGCGGAGGCCGTCACATGAAGGCGATTCGCGTTCTGCGCTACTCATCGCTTCAACTGCGGCGCAATGCGACACGCACGCTGCTGGCCATGGGCGGGATCGCGGTCGCCATGTTCCTCTGGACCATCATCCGCTCCTCGGAAGAGGGCGTTCGACAGGCGACCGAGCTCACTTCGCGCGATACGCGCCTCGTCGTCTACCGGCAGAATCGCTACTGCCCATTCGCAAGCCAGTTGCCGCAGTCCTATGTTCACTCGATGGCGCGCCTCCCCGGTGTCCGGAGCGTCGCGCCAGTCAAGATCGTCGTCTCGAACTGCCGCGCGTCGCTCGATGTCCTCACCTTCCGAGGCGTGGAGCCCGAGTGGGTCGAACACGATCTTCTGCCACGCGCCACGCTGCGCGGCGGCTCCTTCGAAGAGTGGCGTGCGCGGGGCGATGCAGCGCTCATCGGTGAAGAGCTCGCCATCCGGCGACGGCTCCGGGTGGGCGAGACCTTCCGATCGGCGGGCGTCACCGCGGTCGTGGCCGGCATCTTCTCAAGCGCCGATCCGCAGGATCGCAACTCGGCGTTCGTGCACCTGCCGTTCCTTCAGGAGACGGCGAAGCGAGGCGGAACCGGTGGCATCGTGACGCAGTTCACCGTGACCGTTGATGACGCCTCGCAACTTGAGCCTGTGGCCTCAGCCATCGACGAGCTCTTCCAGCGCGATCAGTTCCCGACGAGCACCACACCCGAAAAGCACTTCGTCGCCCGAGCGGCGCAGGACATCGTGCGACTGACGGGCTTCGCCGGATGGGTCGCCTTCGCCGCACTCATCGCCGTCTTCGCCCTCGTTGCGAATGCGATGGCGCTTGCGATGCAGACCCGCGTGCGTGAGAACGCGATTCTCGAAGTGCTGGGCTTTCCCGGGCTGCTCGTCGCGTGGATGACGCTCGTCGAGGGGGTCATGATGGCGCTCGTGGGGGGCGCGATCGGCGCGGGTGCCGCGTGGGGCGTGCTCCTGTTCTGGCGCCCGGCCTTCTCCGCCGAGGGCGCCGTGGTGCCGATCGAGCCGAGTCTTGAAGTCGTTGTCCTCGGACTCGCGGCCAGCACCGTCGTGGGCGTGCTCGCGGCGCTTGTGCCCGCCCTTCGGGCGGCTCGCCTGGCCGCGGCTCCATCGTTGAGGGCGTCGTGACCATGCGACGCCTTCCCTTCGATTACGCCGTTCGGAATCTCGGGCGATCGCCGTTGCGCTTCGCGCTCGCGTTCACTGGCGCGTTCATGGTGGCCGCGCTCGCGACGGCGGCGACGGCGCTCCTGTGGGGCATGGACCATGCCCTCGGCGCGGGACGGGAACGGGACCATGCCATCGTGATGGGTGTCGGCAGCGAGGAGAGTCTCGAGCGCAGCGAGATTCCCGCGGGGACCGCATCGATCCTCGTCGCAAGCGTGCCGGGAATCCCGACCGCCGCAGGCCAGCCGCTCGTGAGTCCCGAGGCCGTGATGATGCTGCCCATGTCGGTTGGCAACGCGGAGCTCTCTCGCCCGGCCCTTGTGCGTGGCGTCGAACCCGTGGCCTTGCTGGTGCATCCCGGTGTCCGCATCGTGAAGGGGCGCATGCCGGAGGCGGGTGCGTCGGGCCGTGGCGATGAGATGATCAGTGAAGCCATGGTCGGCATCCGCGCGGAGCAGCAGCTTGGTTTGCCCGCGGGCTCACTCGAAGTCGGGCGGCGCTTCACCATCGACCGAACCACCTTCGAAGTCACCGGCCGCTTCGAAGCCCCTGGCACCATGACGGAGTCGGAAGTCTGGGCGCCCCTCAGTGATGTGCTCGCCGCCTCGAAGCGCACAACCATCTCGTGCCTCGTGGTGGCGCTTGACTCGGAGCATGGCGCGATGTTCGAGGACATCGACGCCTTCACCGCGCGACGGCTTGACCTTGAACTGGTGGTGCTGCGGGAGTCGGAGTACTACGCCGCGCTACGAACCATGTTTGCGCCGATCCGTTGGATGATCGCGGCATCGGCGTTCATGGTCGCCTTCGGCGCGTTGCTCGGTGGGCTCAACACGCTCCATGCGGCGTTTGCCTCGCGAGCGAGAGAGGTCGGCACGCTGCGGAGCATCGGCTTCGGCCGCGTGGCGATCATCCTCTCCTTCACGCAGGAGTCGCTGCTCCTTTCGGCGGCGGCAGCCACCTGCGCCATCATCGCCTGTCGATGGCTGCTCGACGGTGTCGGCATCGGCTTCTCGATGGGCTCATTCGTCTTTCGCGTTGACATGCTCGCGGTCGCGATCGGACTTGCCGCGGGTCTCGCACTTGCGCTTCTCGGAGCCGCCGTGGCCGCGAGCGCTACGCTTCGTCGTACCATTCCCGAGGCGCTGCGGGCGCCATGACACCGCGGCGAGCTCCATCGCGGATCCCGTCCGACCGCGCGGCCTTCGGGATCACATTTCACCGCACTCACCATCGTGCAACCGCATACTGACACAGGAGAATGACTGCTCATGCCACGCACGCAGACCCTCGAAGTCATCGCCTCACGCCGCGAGCTCGCGGCCCAGCGCTCGAGGCGTGCACTGGCCGCCCTTCTTGCCGCAGCCTGCGCCTTGGTGCATGGTTTGACGCACGCTGCACTCGCCGCGCCCGTGGCGCACCCGGGACCCGCACCGGCGCCCCAGCGCGCGGCGGACCTGCCCAGCGGTCTCATCGTGATGGGTACCTTGCCGTCGGCGCCTCCACTTGGGCGTGTGTTGCGCAGCGCCAAGGTCGGCGATCGCGTCACCTTCGCCGCTCGAGTCGCCGGGCGGGCGAATCCATTCGTGAGCGGCCGAGCCATCATGGTCGTGTCGGACCCGGCGCTGCTTCCATGCAATGAGAGAGAGGATGACCTCTGCCCGACGCCCGCGGACCTCTGCTGCGAGAGTCGAGAGACGCTGCTGGCCAACACTGCGACGGTGCAGGTGCTGGATGGTCGGGGGCGGCCGCTCGCGGTCGCGCTCTCCGGTCAATCCGGGTTGGCGTCACTGGACCATGTGGTGGTCGAGGGCGAGCTCGTTGAGCGCGGCGAGAACGGCGGCTTCGTGGTGACCGCCTCGCGCATCGTCCGACACGATCCGGCCACGGGCGCACCCACGCCTCCTGCCGACGCCGCCGCACCGGTCACCGCGCCCGCCGCCACGCGCACCATGCCCACCATGGCCGATCAGATCCCGGCCGACCTTCCCGGCCTTCACAACCTTCTTGCGTTCCACGAGAACTTCATCTCGGGCAGCGGGCCCGAGGGCGAGGAAGCCTTCGACTCGCTCGCGGCGCTCGGCTTCAAGACGATCATCTCCGTCGATGGCGGCACTCCCCGGGTGGAACTCGCGCAGGCTCGCGGCATCCGATACATCCACCTGCCCATCGGCTACAACGGCTTCGACGAGAAGCGCAAGCGGGAACTCACCCGCGCCGTGCGCGACGCGTTGGCCGACGGCCCCGTGTACATCCACTGTCACCATGGCAAGCATCGGAGCGCGGGTGCCGCCGCGACGGTGGCAGTCTCCCTCGGGTGGTCGAACACCGAGGCGATGATCGAGCGCATGAAGATGGCCGGCACTTCGCCGAGCTACAAGGGGCTCTACGCCTGCGCCCGCGAAGCGACTCCGCTGCCCAAGGAGGCCATCGACGCGGTTCCCGCTGACTTTCCATCCATCTCGAAGCCCGGCACCTTCGTGCAGGGCATGGTCGACATCGACCACGCCTTCGATCACCTGAGGCTGATCGAGAAGGCGGGCTGGAGGACACCGGCCGATCACCCGGACCTTGTGCCGGCGGCTGAAGCGGGACGGCTCTCGGATCTCTTTCTTCACCTGAAGGGCGGTGCCTACACCCAGCGCAAGCCCGATGACTTCAAGGCGTGGATGGAGTCAAGCCATCAGCAGGCGCAGCTCATCGAGAATGAACTCGCCAGCGGCAATCCGGATCTCGCCAAGGTGACCGCCGCCTTCAAATCGCTCGGCGCCTCCTGCAAGGAGTGTCATGTGGCCTATCGGGATTGACGGAGAGCGCAGCGGCGTCACTCGCTCGGCGTGATGACATCACGCCCGAGAATGCCGCCGCGTGTGAAGACATGCGCGCTCGTGCGGGTGTCGTCGACCGCAATGTTCGAGTAGAAGCCGCCGATCGAGGCCCAGTTGCCGATCGTGATTTCGGTGTCCATCCAGAGCGCGGTGCCGCCGCCCTTCACGACAGTCTCGTTGTCCAACAGCACCTTCCGAATCGGCATCGGGGCCACATGGCCATCGAAGAAGAGGGTCATGGGCACGCTCGAGGCGCCATGGTTGAAGAGCGGCGCGTCGGATGTCGACGAGGCCCGCCTCTCCTGCGGCGGAGACTGGAGCCAGTACTCCTCGGTCATTCGGCTCTTGAGATCTGGATGCGCGCACTGCGAAACAGTCGGCGAAATGCTCGCCGACGAAAATGCCAGCGGCGACTTGAAGGAACTGTCCGCATCACCACCGAAGACTCCCGGGTGGTACATCGCCGCGGGACTGGCGATGTAGGAGCTTTGCCACCGCGCCCCGGCAGCCGTGATGAATGTGAACGGGTTCGGATCGGCGAGACCGTATCCAACGGTCGCCATCCTGTTCAGGTCCGCGGGAGCGTAGAAGACGGGGTCCATGAATCGACCATT